>CAZJDB010000231.1:0-8220 GCA_964544695.1 uncultured Chitinophagaceae bacterium | reverse complement strand
ATTCCTGCGAGCGCTCCAGATATACTGTTTGATGTTCATCCAGAACGCTACGATAAGGTAAAACAGGATAGGCGACCCCAAGGTCAGGAAGGTCAGGTAAATGAAATACATTCGGATTCGGGCGGTGGCAATACCCCATTTATCGCCCAGGTACGAACATACACCGAATACCTTCCATTCGATGAAATCTTTAAGGCGGTTCATAAGGCAATATAAAAAAAATTGTCCACTCTACACAGGCCGCCGCTTTTTCGTAACTTTGGCGTCGCTAATAAATTATGAATCATGGTTTTTGATCTAGACCTGATAAAAAAGGTATACGCTGCCCTCCCTGGAAAAACAGCCGAAGCGCGCAAATTGACCGGTCAGCCCCTGACCCTTTCCGAAAAAATCCTTTACGCCCACCTTTGGGGAACGGCGGCAAAACCCTACCAAAGAGGGAAAGATTACGTGGAATTCGCCCCAGACAGGGTCGCCATGCAGGACGCTACGGCCCAGATGGCCTTGCTGCAATTCATGACCTGCGGCAGGGACAAGGTGGCGGTACCCTCTACCGTGCATTGCGACCACCTGATCCAGGCCAAGACCGGGGCGGACGCCGACCTGGCAGCAGCCAAGGACGTGAATAAAGAAGTCTATGATTTCCTGTCGAGTATTTCCGATAAATACGGGATCGGCTTCTGGCGCCCGGGAGCGGGCATCATCCACCAGGTGGTCCTGGAGAATTACGCCTTTCCCGGGGGCATGATGATCGGCACCGACTCCCATACCCCCAATGCGGGCGGATTGGGCATGATCGCCATCGGGGTTGGAGGAGCCGACGCCGTGGATGTCATGGCCGGTCTGGCCTGGGAACTGAAAATGCCCAAGCTGATCGGGGTACACCTCAAGGGACGCCTGAACGGTTGGGCCAGCGCCAAGGACATTATCCTCAAGGTGGCTGGAATCCTGACCGTCAAGGGAGGCACCGGGGCTATCGTCGAATATTTCGGCGAAGGAGCCGACAGCCTTTCCGCCACGGGCAAGGGCACCATTTGTAATATGGGCGCCGAGATCGGCGCCACGTGTTCCCTGTTTGCCTACGATCCCAAAATGTCGGATTACCTGAAAGCCACGGGTCGCGCCGAAGTGGCCGCTCTGGCTGACGGCATTGCCGAGCACCTGCGTCCCGATCCCGAAGTTTACGCAAACCCCTCCAAATACTACGACCAGGTCATCGAGATAAACCTGGACGAACTGGAACCCTACATCAACGGACCTTTCACCCCGGATTTGGCGTGGCCCATCAGCAAATTCGCCGAGGCCGTCGCCGCCAACAACTGGCCGGAAAAACTGGAAGTCGCCCTGATCGGCTCCTGCACCAACTCCTCCTACGAGGACATCACACGGGCTGCCTCCGTGGCGCGCCAGGCAACGGCAAAAGGACTGAAAGCCAAATCCGAATTCACCATCACCCCGGGCTCGGAACAGGTACGTTTCACCATCGAAAGGGACGGCCTGCTGGACAACCTCCAGGAACTGGGGGGCGTCGTTCTCGCCAATGCCTGCGGTCCCTGCATCGGACAATGGGCCCGGCACATCGACGACCCCAACCGGAAGAATTCCATCATTACCTCCTTCAATAGGAATTTCGCCAAGCGCAACGACGGCTTGGCCAGCACGCACGCCTTCGTGGCCTCTCCCGAAATCGTAACGGCCCTGGCCATCGCCGGGGAACTCACCTTCAATCCCCTCAAGGACAAACTGTCCAACGCCAAGGGAGAATCGGTCCTGCTGGACGAACCCAAGGGCTACGAGCTGCCCCCCAAGGGATTTGCCGTGGACGATCCGGGCTACCAGGCGCCCGCAAAAGACGGCAGCAAAATCAATGTAAAAGTGGACCCCAATTCCCAGCGCCTGCAACTCCTGGAACCCTTCACCCCCTGGGAAGGCACAGACCTCAAAGGCCTGTTCCTCCTCATCAAGGCCAAGGGCAAGTGCACCACGGACCATATCTCCATGGCCGGTCCCTGGCTGAAATACCGGGGCCACCTCGACAATATCTCCAATAACATGCTCATCGGCGCGGTCAATGCCTTCAACGACAAGACCGATTCCGTCAAGAACGAACTCACCGGAGAATTCGGCCCCGTTCCTGCCACCCAAAGGGCTTACAAGGCCAAGGGCATCGGCAGCGTCGTCGTGGGCGACGAGAATTACGGAGAAGGTTCGAGCCGCGAGCACGCCGCCATGGAACCCCGCCACCTGGGCGTACGGGCGATCCTGGTGAAGTCTTTCGCGCGTATTCATGAGACGAACCTGAAGAAACAAGGTATGCTGGCGCTTACGTTCGCGGACAAGTCGGATTACGATAAAGTCCGCCAGGACGATACCATCGACATCCTTGGCCTCACGAACTTCTCGCCGGGCAAGCCCCTCACCGTGGTGTTGCACCACAATGACGGGAGCTCGGATACGTTCCCGGTCAACCACACCTACAACCAGCAGCAGATCGAATGGTTCAAGGCGGGAGGCGCCCTGAACGTGATCCGGAAGCAGTTCGCCAAAGGTTAGATCGACGGTACTCTCGTTGGCGTGTCCGTCCCCGAGATGATGCCCACGGAACTGAGCGCGATCGATTGAATGATCTGCGTCATGTTCTCCATGTCCAGCGTGGATATCTCATCTCCCTGCTTGTGATAGTAAGGCTCGTTGTCCATTTTGGACGTGGAAATCGTATGCGCGGGCACCCCCACTCTCGCCAGGGAGGCATTATCCGAACGATAAAACAGGTTTTGGGTGGGATAGGGATCGGGATAAAAGGTAAACCCCGTTCCCTCCAGGTTCTTTTGCAGGATCTTCCCAAAATCCGACCGTTCAAAGCCCGTGATGTACGCCGAGTGCGTCCCCCACTTGCTGGTCGTCCCGATCATCTCGATATTGAACATGGCCACTACCTGGTCGGGGTTCCATTGCGTCGCGAAATACTGGGACCCGTATTCCCCGATCTCTTCCGCCGTGAAAGCCACAAAGACCAAGGTTCGCGCATTGTCGTGCCGTGCACTGAAGTATTTTGCGAGCATTAGGACTGCCGTGGTCCCCGAGGCATCGTCATTGGCCCCGTTGTAAATCGAATCCCCCTTGGCGTCGGGCTTGCCGATACCCAGGTGGTCGTAGTGCGCCGAAAATATGACGTATTCATTGGGCCTGCTCGTCCCCGGCAACACACCCACCACATTCTTCAACGGCTTTTGGGTAATGGTGCTGTGGATATGTATAGAAAAAGCGCCGGGGGAGGCACCATACCACGGAATCATCACGAGACTATGGGGCCCCGTGAAGTGGTCTCCCAGGGCCCTGCGATAACGCGCAAGGCGGCTGATGCCCAGCGAATCGAGGAGGACCAGGACGTTGGTGGCGGAACCCCTTCTGAAATTGTTCACGACCTGTGTGACGGTGTGGTCCTTGTCCAGGGCGATCACCTGCACACTATCGGAGGGTCCCAGCGTCAGGTTTTCCAGCGAAGTCAGGACCGCGACGCTGTCCGCCGGTATGCTGATGCTCCCGACCGTTACCTGCACCTGGTCAGGCTCGACATGGAGCATGGCGAAGGGCTGAAAATAATCGCCCCCTTTCAAGGGTTGGAGACCCGCCTCCTTGAATCGGGCCGCAATAAAGTCCGCGGCGCGGTCGATGGCCGGGGTGTAAACACGCCTCCCTTCCATGGCGTCCGAGGACAGGTATGCCTCGGTCTTTGTGACTTCCTCGACGGAAATTATTTTTTCTAATTTTTGTGCGCTTACCACGCCCGATGCCAAAAGGCAAAAAATCGTTGCAATTTTTTTCATAATTAAATAATTTGAAACCACACAGGGTCCGCATTGGCGAAATGTCCGTTATAATTGATGGAGAGCTCTTCCCCGGCGCGGATAGCCCTGACCGTTTTAACCCAGATCACGTCCTCGTCGTAGTCCATGAAATACTCGCAATTCGAGGGCGCCGCATGGTTGTACAAAGAGAGGTACCCCAGGGCCATGCAGCACCGTTCCCTCTCCACCCCCCATTCAAAGATATAGTCGTGGAGCAAGGTCAGGTCCAGTACCCTCCTTTCCTCACCCGACATGACCAGTACGGGAGAGCTTTCCACCACGGTCCCCAAGGGGAGGTCCTGGCGGGTATATACCCCCCTGCCCCTGCCCTCGCTTGAGGCGATATACAGATACGGTTGGATCACGTAGGCAAAGATGCTATTTTTGCCCCAAAGCCCAGCGGTATGCCCACTACGTCAGAAGCACAGGAGCTCCAGGAGCAATTTGAACAGGTGATCGCCACAGACGACAAGCTGAAGATCAGCGAATTCCTAAACGACCAGAAAATTTCGGACGTGGCGGAACTGATCTATGAGAATCCCGATTACGAGAGTCAGATCCTGGCAAATTTATCCATCCACCGGGCCGCGGGCGTGTTCAGGATATTGGATGTGGCGGAGCAAAAAAGCATCATCAAGGAGCTTCCCCCCTTCAAGACGGCCGAACTCCTCAATGAACTGCCCGCGGATGACCGCACATCGTTCCTGGAGGAACTGCCCTCCAGTGTCGTCAAGGAGCTCATCAAACTCCTGGATCCGGAGGAGCGTAAAATCACCCTGAACCTCCTCGGTTATCCCGAAGGCAGCGTAGGCCGCCTCATGACCCCCGATTACATCGCGGTGAATGTAGACTGGACCGTCAAAGAAGTCCTGGATCACATCAGGGAAGAAGGGAAACACAGTGAAACCATCGACGTCATTTACGTCGTCAATGAAAACGGCGTGTTCCTGGACGACATCCGGATACGCGAGTTCCTGCTGGCCTCGCCGGATAAGCTGGTGAGCGACCTGGTCGACGGGCGCTTTATTACTTTACACGTCAACGACGACCAGGAATCGGCTTACCAGACATTCAAAATGAACAACCGGGTGGCGCTGCCCGTCCTGGATGATAACGACGTCCTGCTGGGGATCGTCACCATAGACGACGTCTTGTGGGTGGCGAGTGAGGAGTTTACCGAGGACATCCAAAAGATCGGGGGTACCGAAACCCTGGACGAGCCCTACCTGCAGATCAAGATACCCAAGCTGATCCGCAAGCGCGCCGGTTGGCTGATCATCCTTTTCCTCAGCGAAATGCTCACCGCTACGGCCATGCAGCACTACCAGGACGAGATCGCCAAGGCCGTCGTGCTGACCCTGTTCATTCCTTTGATCATGAGCAGCGGGGGCAACAGCGGATCACAGGCCTCGACCCTGATCATCCAGGCCATGGCCCTGGGAGAGCTGACCCTGTCCGATTGGTGGAAGGTCATGCGGCGTGAGTTTTTATCCGGCACGCTGCTGGGCGCCATCCTGGGCACCATCGGCTGGTTGCGCATCTCCCTTTGGCAGGTCCTGCATATCTTCAATTACGGGCCCCATTGGCAGCGCCTGGCCACCGTCATTTTCTTTTCCCTCATCGGCATCGTGCTGTGGGGAAGCATGATGGGTTCCATGTTGCCCATCATCCTGAAGCGCCTAAGGCTCGACCCCGCGACGTCCTCGGCTCCCTTCGTGGCCACACTGGTAGACGTGACGGGCATCGTCATCTACTTCACCGTGGCGTATATATTCTTCCGGGGGATATTATTATAATTATATTTGTTCCCTATGTGCGGAATCGTTGCCTACATTGGACACCGTCAAGCCTACCCCGTGATTATGAAAGGGCTCAAGCGCCTGGAATACCGCGGGTATGACAGCGCGGGCGTAGCCCTGATCGACCAGGGTGGCCTCCATGTATATAAGAAGAAAGGAAAGGTGGCTGACCTGGAAGAATTTGTCCTGGGCCAGGATTTAGGCGGCCATATCGGTATCGGTCACACGCGCTGGGCCACCCACGGCGAACCCAGCGACCGGAACTCCCACCCCCAAACGTCGGCAAACGGGAAGCTCGCCATCATCCATAATGGCATCATCGAAAACTACGCCCAACTCAAACAGGAACTCACGGCCAAAGGCGTCACCTTCACCAGTGATACGGATACCGAAGTATTGCTGAAATTCATCGAGGACATACAAGTACACAACGAGGTCAACCTGGAAGAGGCCGTTAGGATAGCCCTTAAAAGGGTGGTGGGCGCCTACGTCATCGTGATCGTCGACCAGGACCATCCCGATACCCTGATCGCGGCCCGGAAGGGCAGCCCCCTGGTGATCGGCATTGGAAAGGACGAGCACTTCCTGGCCTCGGACGCTACCCCCATCATCGAATACACCAAAGAGGTCGTCTACGTCAACGACTACGAGGTCGCCATCATCCGCCCCGACGAGCTGATCCTGAAGAACCTGGGAAACGAGCGCCAAACGCCTTTCATCACCAAGCTGGACATGGAGCTGGCGGCCATCGAAAAGGGAGGCTTCGACCACTTCATGCTCAAGGAAATCTATGACCAGCCGGATAGCGTCCAGGACTGCCTGAGGGGACGCCTGGACGCGTCGGCGGGGACCATCACCATGAGCGGGGTGCACAACCACCTCCAGCAGCTCATGGACGCACCCCGCATCATCATGGTAGCCTGCGGAACCAGCTGGCACGCGGGGCTGATCGCCGAATACGTGTTCGAAGAACTTTGCCGCATCCCCGTGGAAGTGGAATACGCCTCGGAATTCCGGTACCGGAATCCCATCATACATCCCGGGGACGTGATCATCGCCATATCCCAAAGCGGGGAGACCGCGGATACCCTGGTGGCCATCGAGAAAGCAAAACAACAGGGCGCCACCATCTTCGGCATCGTCAACGTGGTGGGCTCTTCCATTGCGCGACTGTCCCACGCGGGAGCCTATACGCACGCGGGGCCTGAAATCGGAGTGGCAAGCACCAAGGCTTTTACGGGACAGTTGGTCGTGCTGACCATGATGGCGCTAAAGATTGCCGCCGCCAAGGGTACCGTCGACATTCAGCGATACCAGCACCTGATTTCGGATTTGGCCTCCGTCCCCGAGAAAGTTCGCGACATTCTAAGTCGTTCTTCTCAAATTGAAAAAATCGCCCAAAAATATAAGGACGCGCGCGATTTCCTGTATCTGGGCCGCGGATATAATTTCCCCATCGCCCTGGAGGGCGCCCTCAAACTGAAAGAAATTTCTTATATACACGCAGAAGGATACCCCGCCGCGGAAATGAAACACGGCCCCATCGCCCTGGTGGACGATCAGTTGCCCGTGGTCTTCGTGGCAACCAAGGATGCCTATCATGAAAAGATCATCAGCAATATCCAGGAGATCAAAGCCCGGAAAGGAAAGGTACTGGCCATCGTGAGCGAAGGCGATGAAGTCATCCCCGCCCTGGCGGACGACGTCTTCGTCGTTCCCGAGGCCGACGAGATCGTGGCCCCCATGCTAAGCGTGATCCCCTTGCAGCTTCTTTCCTATTATGTGGGTGTGGCCAAGGGCTTCGATGTGGACAAGCCCCGCAACCTCGCCAAAAGCGTTACCGTGGAATAATGAACAGCATTACCAAACATCCCATCTCCAGCCTGGGGTACCAGTTCATCCCCCCGGAATACCTGCCCGAGGGAAAGGACGAGTACTACCTGAGAGACATGCAGAATTCCAGCGGGATCCATTACCGGCACCTGAATGCCCACGAAATCGAGGTGCTGGTCCGCAACCGCAATCAATCGGACGACTGGAACAATATCCTGGTATCAGATGCCTTCAACCCCGAACTGGTGAAGAACTGCAAGTTTTACGGACTGATCCGCATCGGCAAACTGGAGCCTTGGTACCTGGAGTTCAAGAACCTGCGCAGGCCCGTGGGACTCTACAACAGCACCATCTGCAGTTGTGACCTGGGCGACAATGTCGTGATCGACAACGTGAACTACCTGTCCCATTATATCATCGGTAATGACGTCCTCCTGGTCAACGTGGAAGAACTCGCCACCACCAATTACGCCAAGTTCGGGAACGGCATCGTCAAGGTCGGAGAAACCGAGGAAAGGCGCATCTGGCTGGAAATTTGTAACGAGAATGGGGGCAGGAAGGTGATCCCTTTCAACGGGATGCTCCCGGGAGACGCCTGGCTTTGGTCCAGGTTCCGCGATGACACGGATCTGCAGGAAAAATTCAAGGAATTCACCGAGCGGAAATTTGATCGCCGGCGCGGCTATTACGGCAAGATCGGCAACCGCACGGTCATCAAGAATTGCAAGACCATCAAGGAC
>CAZJDB010000230.1:0-8374 GCA_964544695.1 uncultured Chitinophagaceae bacterium | reverse complement strand
AGAAGGTGCATCAGCTACGGTTGTTGGAAAAGATCAGGCTAAAAAACATTTATTCGGGCGAGGATTCGACAGGCCGCTACCGCCTCTTCTTAAACGAGCAGCCGGAGATTGCCGGCCGTGTTCCGCTGAGCCACCTGGCTTCTTATTTGAATATCACGCCCCAGTCTTTAAGCAGGATTCGCAGGCAGTTGAAATCATCCATGTAGCTCCATAACTTACCATTTGGTAATCGCCCCCTCGCGCTTTTTCCCAACCTTTGCGGAAGAAACTTATGAGCTATGACAACAACACTTCAACCATTAACAGGAAAGAGGGTCATCCTCTTAGGTGGCAGTTCCGGAATTGGATTGGCTACCGCAAAGATGGCGGCCGCAGAAGGCGCCACTGGCGTGATTGTCTCGGGCAACCGCCATCGGGTCGATCAGGCCTTGAAGGAATTGCCGGCGGGCAGCGAGGGATATGCCGTTGATTTGGGTAAAGAGGAAAATATCAGGGATTTTTTTTCTTCAACGGGCCGGTTTGACCACCTGGTGTATTCCGCGGGGGAAAACCTGGTCCTTTCGCCGATAGCCCAAACCGACATCAGGCAGGCCCAGGAATTTTTGACAATCCGATTCTGGGGAGCTTTTGCTGCCGTGAAATACTCTGCACAACTGATCAATGAAGGAGGTTCCATCGGATTAACCAGTGGCGTAGCTAGCTTCCGGCCTGGTGCCGGTTGGTCGATGGCTTCCGCTATTTGCGGGGCAATGGAGGGTTTTGTCCGGGCAATGGCCGTAGAACTTTCCCCGATAAGGGTGAATTGTGTCGTACCAGGGGTGATCAGGACGCCACTCTGGGACAGCATGGACCCGCTTGAGCGGGACAAGCTCTTTAATCAGGTAAGCAATAACTCCCTTGTCAAGAGAGTAGGGTTGCCCGATGACGTTGCGGAAGGATTTCTCTATTTGATGAAGCAACGGAACGGGACGGGACAATCGCTCCTTATTGACGGCGGGGCGGTGCTGGTATAGCCTTTTTTAAGTAATTGCTCGTCAGAGCAAAAGATGGGTGGATAATTTTATTTTTCTAGACTGACCAGTCTATCTACCTTTGCCAGTGACCAACACCTAATAATTATGAAACCGAGAATTCCGGTCGCGCTCCTGGCGCCCCTGCTGACTATCCAGACCGCCGTATCGGCACAGTCATCTCCATCTGGTCCCGCTCCCAGCATCCCCATCCGCCGGTTCGTTCCTGTGGTCCATAGGGTACAGGCTGGGGATGGTCTCATGCCGATGGTCTGGGGTAGACAAAACTCCTATCTCTTGGAAACCAGAAATGGCATCCTGATTTTCGACGGGCTGAGAACCGTTACTGAAGCCAATGCCGTAAACGCCATGATCCAAAACCTGCACAAACCCGTTCTCGCGGTCTTCCTCACTCACGCACACCCCGATCACTACGGTGGCATCCCGGTCATCCTCAAGAATAATCCACAGGCCCGTTTCATCACGACCCGTAAAGTCGCCGACGCCCTGATCAAAAATTTCTCGGCGCGGAACGAAGACTTGATTAAGCAATTCGGCACACAATGGACCGCCGTGCGTCCTATACCAACGCAGGTGATCCAAAGCGGCCAATCACTGACATTTGACGATGTCTCCATCACGGGTTTCGATGCGGGACCAGGGGAATCTGACGCCGATACTTATTGGCTGGCGAGCGGATACCTTTTCAAGACAGCCCTTACCGGCGACTTGGTGATCCATGGTATTCCCGGTCCGGGACAGTCCGGCCATATCTCGGAATGGATCTGCTCGCTAACCCTTCTCAAACAGGTGCTCGCGGGTTATCAAATCATTTATCCGGGTCATGGCGAACCAGGAACCGCGGATATCATCGACTGGGAACTGGACTACCTGCGTTTCTTCAGGCAAACCGTGGCCAATGCCATGGCCGGTGGGCAAAACCTTGACAGCACTGCAAAGGAAAAAGTCCGGGCGGCTGTCCTTTCTTATTTGCCGGACGACAAAGGAAACGTTTACATCCTCTTTGGAATAGACGAACTGGTAAAGGAGATCGTCCGGGAGGGTCCATCGCTGCCCACCTATAGCCCTGATCTGTCAAGACCAACAGGCAATTGATCCCCTCCGTGGGTTGTCGGCTTACTTCTGCGTCAGCAAGTTCATTGCGATTTTCTTCGCATGTATATGAGCATCCTTCCGTTTCTGAAAGCTTCCGGCAGCACTGGCGCCCTCCAATAGCAAAAACAGCGTATCCGTAAGCATCTCCGCGGACATGAAAGACGGCCTTTTATCGAGTCGCTTAACCAATCCAATTAGGAACAACCGCAAATTATCCTTGTTCCGATTCACAATATCATGGGTCACGCTATCCTGTATCTCGGATTCCATACCGGCCTTTATAAAGGGGCACCCGCCGAAATCCAAAGCCACCTGTCGTCCCATCCGGTAATCGAAAATAGCCAGGATAGCCTCTTTAGCCGTTTTTTTCTTCCCTACGTACGCCTCCAAAGCAGAAAACCATTCCTCGTGCTGACTTTCGAGATAGGCGTGCAAGAGATCGTTTTTGGACTTGAAATGATAATACAGGGAAGCCCGGGCGACACCTGCATCTTCAATGATCTGGTTGATACCAGTCGCATTATAGCCCAATTTATAAAATAGTCTACCCGCCGTCGTTAGAATCTTTTCCCTTACATCTTCGGTTGTTTTCATACCTGAGTTTTTATCCTGGTCTATCTTAATTGCAAAGATAGCCAGACCGATCAGTATACACAAAATAAACCGATCTGTATTATGACCCCAGCGCCTCCAGTACCCTGATAATCGCCTCGATCACCACCCGGTCCGGCGTTTTCCCATTAAACCCCTCGGGAAGTACGGCCCTATACTCCCCCGCTTCATCCCGCTCAAAAATCACCTGGACCTCATCCACATCCACTATAAAGCGAATTCCATATCGCCAGGACTGTACCAACGCCTCGAACTCCCGTTCCAAGCCACCAATCTCTACCGGAATTTGCACGACGTCTTCCATGTCTTTTAAATATACTTAAAGTACCCTAGAAGAAATATTGCACTGGCGTACGCCCAAAACAAAGAAATCAGAACATGTACCCAGGTTTCGAAGGTCTTACCTTTCCACAACTTACTTGAATACACGAAGAATTGGAAATACAATCTAACCGCCCAAAATATACCAAGCCCCAAAGAAATCCGCCTGCCGAAATCCGTATGTATCAGGGCATCGCTGGATGTCAGACATAGAAGCCCAAGCAGGAAAAGTCCAAATCCAATAAAAAATATATGGGCATGGATCATCTGGCGGTTCATCAGACTCAATGAACTAAATTCCATTTTCCAATTAAAATATTTTGGAAAAAACACGTGAAGGATGGCTAACAGGATAAATAGGCCTCCAATGAACTTGATCTGCAATTCCATCTTTTAAGATTAAGGTTTACATTCAAAGATGGACATAAAAGGGGTGAATTTGGTCTCCTGAAAAGAGGTAAAACCTGCTCGTTCAAAGGCATTCTTCCAAACAGACCGGGAAAAGAAATGAGTGAATCCGACGGAGAAGGCCAGAAAATTCGAAAAATCCCTCAGGTGCTCTACCATGATAACCTGCCCATCTGCTTCGCATATCCGATGGCATTCTTTCAAGAACAGAACCTTCTCCTTGTGTGATCGGATTTCATGTACTGCCGATAACAAAAAGACAATATTTACGGAATGGTCCTCCAATGGTATTGAATCGGAAGGTATTTGTTGTGTATTGGGGTAGACTAAACTTACTTTTCGGGCCCTTTTGATCGCAGGCTCCGTATGTTGTTTTGCATTGTAAAAATCGAATGCTTTCAGATGAGCATCAGGGAATTTATTCTTGATGATAAAACTGGTTTCATCAAAACCTGCATTGATGTTGACGATGGACTCGACCTTTTCTTCCTCCTTGACAAGACCTTCCATCCAATGCAATTCATAATACCTGGAAAAATCATACACATAGGCAGACACCAATAACGGCATGATCAAGCCATATAAAAACGACGCCACTAGGATCCAAAATAAGATATCCGGCCACTTTCCGAGGTAATGGCTAATGAGCAATATCGCCAAAGCACCCAGGCCGATTAAGTAAAAATGACGATTAAAGCTCAAGATGTTAAGTACGCCTTGAAATTTTCTCCTTTTTATTTCCATTGCTCAATTTTGCCTTTCTTCCAGTAATAGGGAATATCGCGGATAATAAAGGCGTTTGCAAGTCTGGCCTCCTGTAAATTCATCCTTTCAAGGAATGAAAAATTGTACTCGATTACCCGGACAGGCATCGGCTTCCAATTTTCCCTTACTCCCTCGATGATCAAGACTTTCTTTTGCGCAAGGTCGACGGTAAAGGTAAAAGGTAATGGTCCCGCAAACCTTCTAGCTTCCTTCCAGTCAGCAAAGGGCGAATCGAGGGGCAATAAAATACTTTCGTCGCCGGAACAATCTATCCGTACGTTGAAATCCGACTTTTTTGAACTGATTTCTACCATTCCGTTTTGCTTTTGCTGATCGATGTCCGTAGTGGTGTAATTGTAATGTGTAAAGATATTCCCAAAAACTGCCATCTTCTTTTTATCCGTTTCAGACTTGAGAATATATAGCCCCCTCAGGTTTTTCCCGGCCTGATTTGTGAAACGAACGAAAACACGGTAACCGATAAGGAAAAAATCATTCCCTAGGATTCTGGGAAATCCCCTTGGCCGTAGTGATTTTGTTTGAACCATCGCCACTGCAATGAAACCCCATTTATTGTCAAAAGTGTCCAGCTCCAAACATTCAGGTATTAATTGTTGAACCTGTTCCTTCTGAATGGCAAAAGTTAGAACAAGTGAGCTTTCAAAAAATGCTTCTACCGCAAAAGGGTGGTCTTTTAGGAACGAAAACATTTTAAGTCGATTGTGTTATAAAGTATCAGCAGACAGAACAGCGCTGCAAACAAGGCATTCCATCTACCCCATAATAGTAAATCGGGTGCCAATACGAATTCCAAACTATTCATCGTTGCAATGATCACCACTTGTGTGATGGCATTGAGTTTTGGTTTAATGCCGCTTAAGATCCAAATGGCCATCGCGATTTCAGAAAACCCTATCGCTCTTGTAATGGCTCCTGCGTGGGTGTTGCCCAAAATCCTTGCAACAATTTCCTGGTGCCGCGGCACGAGGTTCAGCACCTTGCAGAAGAGTCCGTTGCCGATCCAAACGGCCGCAACAAGGTACTTAAGGTAGGGCAATCGCATCCCCATTATTGAAGTCAAGTTGCCAGTTGTTGGTGAAAAAGCCGGCCGCCTTGACCCCGTCTGTGCCGCCCTTCAGCATATCGACACCGAAGATCATGAAGTCGGGAAAGCCACTGCCACCTGCAAAATATTGGTTGGGGAGGGCTGCCTTCATTCCAGGCAAGCCGGTGCCTGCGATCACTGCGACACTGGCGACCCTGCTATCCGATCTAGGCCATACAAAATAAGTGGCAAGGCTGTCTCCTGTCCAGCTTCGATCCCCGGCACGGATGGACTCACGGTCTACCCGGATCGGGCACCCCTCGAGGACTTTGCCCCAGGCATTGTTGATCGCGGCATTCCCATAGATCACCAATCCCCGGTCGGGGTAGGCTGCGGGATCGAAGTCCTTGTCGGGAACCATATCCACCGCGCCGTTCCCCCGATAATACCAGGTTTCCGCATCAAAGCGGGCCTTTTCATAGGACCAGTTGTTTTCCGCGGCGTTGCCGCCGGTCCCGTAAATGAACACCATCCGGTGATTAAAGGGTTCCTTGAAGGTCCCATACCGAAGGGGGTTCTTTTCACCATCGCCTGGTTTAGTCGTTAGGCTCCATTGTCCAATTGGATTCTTCCTCAAATAAATAGTGTCGCCAGATCCAATGTACGTGAGGGGAGGCTGACCATCCAGAGCCACTGTAAGTGTATCTCCAAAGTGCATCCCTTCACAGGCGATGGAAAGCAAAGCGATGTTCTTCGTGGTGCCCTCGACCCGGTGGTGAGATCTTTGGAGCAGAGCACGGCTGAATTGCAAGGGATGCTCCTGCTGGACGATCTCCAACCACCGAAAGCGGGCTGAGATGCCAGGATTCGCGGTCGTGAAGTCGATCCGGTTGACCGAGCTGTCCGCGGGCAGGATGTGCCAATGGAGGAATTCGAAAAGCGGACCCCAGTCCTCGCTTTCATTCCCCTCCCAGTGTCCCACGCCGGGTCGCTCGTAGTAGCTGAAGTCTGCCTGGAAGGCGGCAAGTGTATCGCGCATTTGGCGCGCATATTTCACGGGCACGACCTGGTCCGCATCACCGTGAAGGATATAGACACCCATGGCCGTGTAATTGTGGGCCATAGACAACACATCGCTGGGATGACTGGCGCGAAGCAGGATATCCTCCAGGGGCGAGTGGCCGGTCGTGGGGATTTGTCCGTCGTGCGAACCATAATCCGATAGGGAAGGATAACCCGAACAAGCCCCGATCGCCGCCCATTTGTCAGGATAGGTCGCACCCAGGTACCAGGTGCCGTGTCCTCCCATGGAATGGCCGGTAAGGTAGATATGACGGGGGTCGGGATGAAATTCCTTTTCACCGAGGGCCAGCACTTCCAGGGCATCGATCCTGCCCCAATCCTCCCAGTTGAAACCTCTCGGGCGACGGTTGGTTGCTGCTACCAGGACTCCCCACTCTTTTGGATTGTAGGCCCGGGCCTGGCCAATCGCCTCGACACCCGCTCCGTGTACGGACAAAAACAGGGCGTTTGTTCCCGGTCCAGGAGCGGCAACCGAGGGGGACAACTGCGAACGTGGAGGGGTGGCCATGCCTGCGCCTACCGTGCCAGGTGGCGGAGCGGCGCTTCCAGGTGCCCTTTCGCTTGTGGATGCTTCCGAACTTTGGGGAGGCGATACGGCATAGTATTGGACACTCCCGTCAATATCACTGATAAAGGTGTTGGAATAGTGGTCGGACGAATGGACCGCTTTCAGCATGAGTCGATGTTGATCGATTACCTTCCCTGATGTATTTGAAATCGAAAGGGCACAGGGATGATCACCCACCTCCTTAATACCACTCCCATTCAATTGAAACCCTACTTTTCGGATGGTCATGGGTGGAATGACCGGTAATTGCGTCGTTATTTGTTCTCCGCCCGTTTCCGCTGTAAGTTTAAGATTGGCAAGCGGACGTTCGCTACCGTTGACGACGACGATTGCACCCCACAAGGAGTCGTTGGATCTTTCCAACACGATCATGGGCATGGTAGAATCAGCGGCATTAATAAAGACCGGTTTATCCGGGAAGGATAACCGGGCCTTGATGCCTTCTCCCCCACCAAACGCCGCGCAACGGACAAGCAATTCATTCAGTCCTTTTTTGACCTCGACCGGTACCTGCATCCACCCGGATCCATAAGTATCTCCGAAGTGTGGCTCACCGTTAAAATAGGACATATCGTTGCCGGTGATCGTCAGCATGGCCACGCGCGCCTTTGGAGACTGATAGGTCAGGTAAAGGTACCCACCGGACAATTCCCGGTTCCGGAACCGGCCGAGGCTGTCGGCGGTTATGGCTTTCCAGGAAGGTGTCCCATCGGACGGAGTTTGCCAATCGCCCTTGGCCAGATGATAAGCGAGTGGATCGGAAACCAACGCTTCCCTGCCGTAATGATGGACGTGGCCGACCATCAGGCCTTGGGTGAACACATAATTATCTTGTGCATGCGCGTTTGGGAGATAGGCAACTATAAGGAGGATCAGGCTTGGAAACCTAAGACGATACATGGGATTGCTTTAACGTGGTGGTGATCCAATGTAGCAAAAAAAATCTTAAAAACATGGCAGCCAGGTACGAATGGAAAAAGCCGCACGGGAATCCCGGGCGGCTTTATATCGAATGCAAATATTGCGGATTTATTTATTCCCCAGATCTCTCTTTATTTTCTTTACGAAATAAATGGATACACCCAACAGGTTGGCAATCTTTTCAACAGAAAAATCCGTATACTCGTACTATTTATCGTTCGCTGCCGGCTCGTTGTGAATAAGTCGATTTCGCCGCGGTTCTCTTTTTATTTTTTTGACAGTTTCCATGGAGACATCTGCCAAAGAAGCAATTTCCTCCGTCGAATATTTTGTTCTTTTTAATAGGCTCTCGACGAATCGTCGGGTTGCCGCTTCAGCTCCTTCCCTACGGCCCTCCTCCAGGACCTCATTCCATCGCATCTCCGCAATTTGTTCAAAAATATCCGTAGGAATAAATGTATGTGCCTATATCTACATACACCGAAAATAAGCGTAAGGAAATTTCTTACAAACCACCACCAAAAA
>CAZJDB010000229.1:0-4381 GCA_964544695.1 uncultured Chitinophagaceae bacterium | reverse complement strand
GGCATCATGATGCTGGCCCTGTGGACCCTGTTCGGGTATACCGATATCAAATTCGTCAATGCCAATAAGAACTTACTGGTAGGCGTTGCTAATTCCATCGCGGTGGTGCTTTTCGTGGTAGCCCGCCAGATTTATTGGAAGGATACGCTCATTATGATGTCGGCGACCATCATAGGCGGCTTCGCCGGGTCATTTGTCAGCAAGCGGATCGCCCCCGATCGTTTGCGTTCGGTGATTGTGGTAATGAATTTCGCGATCACCGTTGCCTTTTTCGTGAAGACTTACTTCTCTGCAAGGAGCTGATCGATCCAACCGTTGAATTGTTGCTGGAACAACTCATAATGCCCGCCCGTTCCGGGTCCTTCGAATCCCGCACGGAAAAGGCGCACGTTCCCCTTTTTGTCCAGGATGATCATCGTCGGAAAGGCCTGTATGGCGTCGATTTCGGGCAGGGTCTTTTTGGCCTTGTCCGGGTCTGCCACCGTTACCCCCGTGATCAGAAAAGGGTAGTGCACGTTGAAGCGGTTTTTAAAGGTCAGCAGACCCTGTTTTGACCGCTGGAAGTTCGTGGTGCGCTCATAGGCGAGCCCCAGGACTGCCACACCACGGTCCTTGTTCTTGTCGTACCAGGCGCTCAGGAAATGGGTTTCATCCATGCAATTCGGGCACCAGGAACCCATAATGGTAATGACCACGACCTTGCCCTTGAAGTCCTGGATAGAGACCATTTGGCTGTCCAGGTCGGGAAAGCTGAAATGCAGTTGCGCCATGGCAGGGTTGACCAGTTTCGGTTTGTCGGCGTCCATGGGGAGCCCGGCCTTGGGGTTCCAGGAACCCGTCCATGCAGTGGAGGGAGAGATGCCCGCGTACATCCGCCCGTTCAGGCTGCGGTCGGTCCCTACTTTCGACGCAAATACATAGCAGTGGGAACCATCGAAAGTGGAGACCTTCAGAGAGTCTCCCGTGAGCACGCCCTCCAGGAAGCGATAGTCCCCCGAAGGCGTCAGGAAGGTGCCCGTAACGGCATTGCCCTGCTGGCTGAACTCTCCTACGGCCGTATCAGCCGTCTCGCCTTTTGCATTCAGGAAGCGGACTGCGTAGCGCCCCTGGACCGAGACGCTCGCAGGTCCCTGGGTCAGGTCGAAGCGTTCTTCCTTTTTCGGATAGGCAACAAAGGGTTGTATCCTATCCGCCGTGGCCAGATGCCTTATAAAGACACCGGTTAGTCGTCCGTCTGCTTCTATTTTCGTTTTGAATCCCGCTTCGAAAAAGGGCAATTTTATGTTTACCGAATCACCGGTTACTTGAATTTCATCCACGAGCAGTCGTTCTCCCGCGTTGCGGATGTATAAGATGGTTTTTCCTATTGAGTCTTTTACTTCAAAATTGAATACGATGTTTTGTCCGTCTGTCCTTATCAGGTTGCCTTGCCACCAGCCATGATATAGGCTCGTCTGCGCGTGGGCCGTCGTTGTCCCCATTGCCAGGGCTAGGATTAATAGCTTCTTCATTTTCCAAATTTACGGGTTTCTTTTATGCAGGCGTCGGGGCGTGTTGCCCAGGGTTCGGCGGGGCCTGTTGAATCTGCCTGCGAGCAGAAGCAGATTCAACAGGCCCCACCGACCCTGGGCCCAGCAACCAGAACCCTGGTGCATCGGGGTGCCAGAGCCCTGCCGCATCGGGGTGCCAGAACCCTGGCGCTTGGGGGTGCCGGAGCCTGCGAGGGGCTCGTCGGGATTCGCTTTGTATTGTGCGAATCCCGGCGAGCCTCTCGCAAGGCTCCAGGCCACTAGGAACAATCAGGTATGAAAAAAGGCCGCCCGAAAGAGAGCGGCCTTTATGGTTAAAAAGACTGAAAGTTATTGTCCGTCGTCCTCACCCTGCTTGGGGGAGCCGGACCCGGTGAGGTCGTTGAGGCCGTATTGGTATACGCCTTCAAACCCGGGGTAGATGCCTTCGATGTTGACGCTCGTCCTTCCTGCAAAAGCGGCTTTGAGCTGGTCGACGTTGTAGACGTCCTTGCCATCCACGCGAAGGATGATGAATTTATCCTTCATCATGGTTTGGTCGCTGATGATGCCTGCGCCGATGGAGCCGACGGTGACACCACCTTTGATGCCCAATTGCTTCGCCTTGGCGGGGTCCAGGGTTTGGAACTGGGCGCCCAGTTTGGCGAGCGCGTTGACTTCCTCGGTTCCGCCGTTATTGAGCAGGGTGGCAGCCGCGGTATGCGTGGAGCCGTCCCTGGTGAAGGTGATGTTGACCTTTTCACCGGGCTTGTAGCGGGCGATGAGGCCCTGGAGGTCGCTTCCGCCTTCGATGGTCGTGCCGTTGATGGACGTAATAACGTCCCCTTTCTTCAGGCCGGCCAGGTCGGCTGCACTGCCCTTGCCGACACCGCTGATCAGGACACCATTGATGTCATCCTGAAGTCCCTCGGCTTTCCTTTGTTCATCGCTCATTTGGTTGATGCGCTGTTCGTCCAGGTACTCGATACCCAGGTAGCCGCGTTGAACGGAACCGTAAGAGATCAGGTCGTTGACGATTTTTTTGGCGATGTTGACGGGGATGGCGAAGGAATACCCCGCAAAGGACCCCGTGGGGGAGGCAATGGCGGAGTTGATGCCGATCAGCTCACCCCGGGTATTGACCAGGGCGCCCCCGCTATTCCCGGGGTTGACGGCAGCGTCGGTCTGGATGAAGGATTCCACCGAGGTTTGGGGAGCCTTCCGGGAGTTGAGGCCCAGGGCCCTGGATTTGGCGCTCACGATACCCGCGGTCACCGTGGTTTCCAGGGTAAAGGGATAACCAACGGCGAGTACCCACTGGCCGATATGCACGTCATCCGAGTTGCCATACAGGAGGTATGGATAACCATGGCCTTCGATCTTCAGCACGGCAATGTCGGTGCTGGGATCGGTGCCTACCACCTTAGCCTTCAGGGATTTTTTATTGCTCAGGGTCACGTCTACTACGTCGGCTCCGTCGATGACGTGGTTGTTCGTCACGATATAGCCGTCTTCGCTGATGATGACACCGGAGCCCGAGGCTTGCATGCCGGGATTGTTGTGGCGGAACATATCGCCGAAGGGATCGTCATCGCCCAGTCCGAACAATTCCGCAAAGGGATTCTTCTGTCGGGGCAGGTTATTGGATACCGGATGGGGGTTGGTTGTGGTTTTGATATGGACCACAGCCGGGATTGCAGTGTTGGCGGCAGCTTCAAAGTCTACAGGTTCACCGGGATTGCCGTCTTTGTTGAAAAAGCCGGCATAGTTCACAGGTACCTTACCCTGGCTGTCCTTCCAAGCATACATGTAATTGTGCTTCTGTTCATACTTAGCGTATAATGCCACGCTTCCCACGGCAGTGGCGGCGCTAACCAATACAGTTGTCAGGATACCTTTCCAATTCATATTTTTCTAATTTTTTAATGCTCCGTAAAATTAATACAGCGCGCCAAACTCAAGCGCACAAAGAAATCTGAATTAACAAATTATTAGGAAGACCTTCGTAGATCGCGCAGATGACCTTAAAGCCTACTCTGTAAGTTACTACAATCCGCTCAAAAAAGCCATGGTATCCACCCCGTCCGCATAGTCCTCCAGTCGCGGTTTCTGGGTTTCTCCCAAGGGCAGGTAGCCCTCACCTGTAATACATTGTATTTCCGGGCTTTCCAGCAGTGGGGGCTCATATTTATAAAATTCGTAATATAGCGTTCCGATCGGAGAAAACAGCCCCTTTTCCTCCAGAAGTACGATGGAATCGTTAGTCATATAGAACCGGCTGTTCATGATGTAGATCGCCAGTTGGTAGTCGTAATTATTCCGGTATTTGGTATGCTGGAAAAAGTACTGGTACTTGCGCAGGGCTTCCAATAGGGGAATAAAATCATATCCTTCGGGAACGTAGAGTTTGGTCACGTTCCGGCAGCCCAGTCCGAAGTACGTTTGGATGTCGTCGGAGAGTTTATCAAGTTCGATGGGGGTTTCGCGGCCGTTGAGGACCGCTACGGAGGTCCGGTTCTTACGGATGATGCTGGGATATTTGCCGAAGTACTGTTCGAAATAGCGGGAAGAATTGTTGGAACCCGTGGCGATGTAGGCGTCGCAACCCCGCAGCATGTCCGAAAAGCGAACTCCGTCCAGGATCCCGTCCGCGCGAGAGGCCGCGCCAAGGACGGAGACGAGGTGGGGTAGGAGGACGTTATCCTTGGAGGATAGCTTTATGGTTGCCTGGTGGCCGCTGATGAAGACGCACAGGAAATCGTGGAAACCCACCAGCGGAATATTGCCCGCCATAACGATGCCGACGTTGCGCGAAGGCGCCGGGGAATATCGCGCGGTCCAGGCCTCCAGCAGGGAGGGTTGCAAAAACGCCG
>CAZJDB010000228.1:0-27671 GCA_964544695.1 uncultured Chitinophagaceae bacterium | reverse complement strand
ATCAAGCAAATCCAGGACCAGCCCCTGCCTACCCTGGCAGCCACCGCGGGCATGTATTACATCAACCCCACGGGTAAGCCAATCCCAACGGATCACACGGTGCTTGCGCCCATTACCCTCGGTGTCGGGGTGTCCTGGGATATTGCCACCCTTTATACCAACAAGAACAAGGTCAGGGAGGTACAGGTCCAGAAACAGGAAATACAGACGTCCCGCGATGACGCCCAGGATAAAATCCGGGAAGATGTTCACCAGGCCTACCTGGGTTACCTCCAGTCCCTCGAGAAAATCCAGGTTTTGCAGGTTGCCGTAGACCAGGCCGAGGAAAATGAACGGATCACCGAATCCAAGTTTCAGAACAACCTGGCCAACACCACCGACCGCATCGATGCGCAAACCCTCCTGTACCAGTCCAGGGTGAACCTGGAAGTGGCCAAGTCGGATGCCACCATCGCATATTATACCATGCTAAAATCAACAGGAAACATTCATTTCTAAAAAGTAATAAACTGCATTTTTATATGGAAAACAATACCACCACCCCTCAAAAGCCCCGCAGGAAACTCGCTTTCCCGATCATTCTCGGGTTAGTCTTGCTCGTTGCCCTGGGATTCACCCTGAAGGAATATTTGTTCCTTCAAAGCCATGAAGAAACCGATGACGCCCAGGTGGACGGTGATATCAGTCCCGTCATTCCCCGGGTACCCGGTTACGTAAAGGCCATCAATTTCCAGGACAATCAATACGTCCACGCCGGGGATACCCTCGTCGTCCTGGATGACCAGGATTACAGGATCAAGCTCGATCAGGCAGTAGCCGCCCTGAACTCGGCTGAAAAGAATGTGGCCGCCTTCAAAGCCACCGTTTTTGAAACCCAATCCAATTTCGGGGTCCAAAAAGCCAACATCGAAGAAGCCCAGGTAAGGCTTTGGAAAGCCGAACAAGACTACGACCGTTATAAAAACCTTTATGACGATCATGTCATCACCAAAGCTCAGTTCGACCAGGCAACCGCCGACAAGGAATCCGCACAGGCTGCCCTGGACGCCGCAAAAAGCCAGATACCCGTTCTGGATAAGCGCGTCAATACCAGCGAGGTGCAAACCTCGGCATCCGCATCCATCATCGATACCCGGAAGGCCGATGTGGATTATGCCAAACTCCAGTTGTCCTATACCGTGATCACGGCGCCCGCCAGCGGGATCGTGTCCAAACGGAATATCCAGATCGGGCAGTTGGTCCAGGCAGGATCGCCCCTGTTCTCGATCGTCCATGACAGCCTTTACGTTACGGCCAATTTCAAAGAAACCCAGATGAACGACCTGAAACTGGGTCAGAAAGTGGATGTCGACGTGGATGCCTTCCCGAAAGATAACATCCAAGGAAGCATTGAATCTTTCTCCGGTGCCACTGGAGCCAAGTTCTCCCTGCTCCCCCCCGATAACGCAACGGGCAACTTTGTTAAGGTGGTCCAGCGCGTTCCGGTGAGGATCAAGCTCAACGTGGACAGCGCCACCATGCACATGCTCCGTCCGGGCATGAGCGTCAAGGTGACGGTGCATACCAAATAGCATTTTTAGACTCTAGAACGAATTTTTTATGGCAGAATATGGATTTAGAAGATGGATCATCACCATAACGGTGATCGTCGCTGCGCTGCTGGAACTGATCGATACCACGATCGTGAACGTGGCCCTGCCGAATATCATGGGTAACCTTGGCGCTACCCTGGAAGACGCCAACTGGATCGTTACGGGTTACGCGGTGGCCAACGTCATCATTTTGCCCATGTCCGGGTGGCTGGGGGACCGGTTTGGACGGAAGAACTACTTCCTGACCTCCATCATCGTGTTCACCATAGCCTCCTTCCTGTGCGGCAACTCTAATACCCTGACCGCGCTCATCGCCTTCCGCCTGCTTCAGGGGCTGGCCGGAGGAGGATTGATCTCCACCGCCCAGGCCATCCTCCTGGAAACCTGGCCTCCCGCCGAGGTGGGCATGGCAACAGCCCTGTTCGGCCTTGGCGCCGTGGTAGGGCCTACGGTAGGACCCACCATCGGAGGATTCATCACGGACAACATCAACTGGCAATGGATATTTTACGTCAATATCCCTGTAGGAGCCATTGCAGCCTTTTGCGTATCGACCTTTGTCCGAGAATCGCCAAAGTATGGGAAAGGAAAACGAATTGACTGGTGGGGTATCCTGTTCCTGGCCATCGCCGTGGGGTCCCTGCAGGTGGTCCTGGAAAAAGGAGAGGACAAGGATTGGTTCCAGACCTGGTACATTTCCCTACTCACCCTCACTACCATCCTGGGCGTCATTTGTTTCATATGGAGGGAAACGATCATCGACTATCCCATCGTGAATTTCAAGATCCTTCGGCACCGAAGTTTCTCGATCGGGATATTTACCTCCTTTGTACTCGGAGTGGCCTTGTATGGCTCTGTCTTTATCTTTCCCGTTTTTTGCCAGAACCTCCTGGGCTTTACCGCGGCCCAAACCGGCTTGATCCTGTTTCCGGGAGGACTGGCGACCATCAGCATGATGCCCTTCGTGGGGAACCTGCTGAAACGGGGATTCCCGGCCCAGTTCATGTCGGCCATGGGTTTCCTGCTGTTCTTCATCTTTTGTTGGATGTTGTACAGTTCCAACCTGAACTCAGGAACGAGCGATTTCTTCTGGCCCCTCATCATCCGGGGAATTGGCATGGCCCTTCTTTTCGTTCCCCTTACTACGCTTGCCATCCAGGACCTTAGAGGTCCCGAAATCGGTCAGGGCACGGGATTGAACAACATGGGCCGCCAGTTGGGCGGTTCCTTCGGGATAGCCATCATCACGACCATCATTCACATCAAAAGCGGCATCAACCGTTCCGTTCTCATCGAGAACATCAACCAATACAATCCGGCGTACAATGACCGGTTCAACCAGATGGTACATTCCTTCCTGGCAGGGGGCGCCTCTCCCGAGCAGGCCCAAATGATGGCCTATGGTGCTATGGAAGGCGTAATCACCAGGCAAACCATGCTGACGACATATAATGATGTGTATTTATTGGTGGGCTTCTTCGTGCTGTTGTGCATCCCTCTGATCTTCCTGCAGAAGTTCAAGAAAGGGAAGCCGTCGATGCCGGCCGATGCGCACTAAACGGTGATCTTCTTTGCAGTTTATGAAAGGAAAAGGGCGTCCTCGCGGCGCCCTTTTTCATCCCCATTTGGGTATCGAACCCATGAACGCCCTGATTTCCTTGGTGTACTGTTCCACCTCCGCGAGGGACATATCCATTTCCGCACCAATCTCCGCATCGGGTCTTTGGGAGATAAACTTCATCTTGTAAAAGCGCTGGTATTTTTTGGGGAGCGCATTCTCGGTCTCGACCATGACCCGTGCGATTTCGGAAAATGCAATCGTAAGTAAAGCCGCCTGTTCGTCCAGTCCAGGATGGTCCTTTTTACAGGCATCCAGGACCGTTTTGTGGAGATATATTTTCACCGCTCCCGGATCGGCCACGGATTCCCGGTTATCCCAAAGGGCCTGAAAGGCTCCGACGACGATTTCGGCGATGCGCATTTTCTCGGTATCCTTGGGCATGATCTCCGAAGCGACGTACAATAGGGAATCGGCGAAAACCTTCCGGATTTGGACAAGCGCATCCATCTTCCCCGCCTTCAAACGACGGATACAACGACCCGGGTCGGCCAGGCCGTTTTGAGATGAAAAAATAGCTAAAGATGGGACTCCCCGGAATAGTCTCAATCTCATATGAAAGAAGTATACCTAAAATTTGGTACGATTGACGTGTTCCAGGTTAGGTTTTGCCAGCTATCAATGTGCATACGAATATATCAATTATCTGATAAAAAGGGTGAGCCGCGCTTATGCAGCCTGGTTATCAGGTCCTCCAGGTAATCCGGGAAAGGAATTTCCGGATGTAATTTCTTCCTATCGGTCCACAGGACCATAATCGTAACCATGGCCAGCTTTTCCCCCTCCTTTTGATTCCTTGTCAACGTGTAAGCTGCATGGTTTATGAAAAGCCGGTATTTCTTCAGGAGTATTCCATAGGCTGCAAAATCATCCTGTAACACCTGCATGATCAGTTGTTCATCCCATTCAGTTTTCCTCCGGCTGCGATTGTACACTTGCATAGTCGACCTCTTGATTTAAGTTATAAGGTAAGAACATACACTTTCAGAAACAAATAAAATATTTATTTCATAATTTGTATTTCAAATCATAATATTTTATACTTGCAAATGATATAACCCATAGCCTATGGCCAAGGATAGAAGATATAATGCGATAAAAAGTATGATTGAAGTTGGAAGTATATCCGGCTTTAAAGAAATATTCGACGTCATACCCAAGACCCTCGTGTCCAAAGAAATGGGCATGAACTATCAAACCTTTACGCGCAAAGTAGCTGAGCCCGATTTGTTTACCATCCGTGAATTGATTCACATGGCCTCCCTGTTCGACGTCCGATCAGAGGACATCTTCGCCAGGATCATGATCGAGATCACGCCCGTGAAGAAGAGGGGGCGGTAAAAACACAAGGGCCGGCCCCCATTAGGCCGGCCCATTTCGCCATGTATATGTTAGTAGTCTCCCAGACTCGAAGTTGACCCGCGCGCCGTCCGCGCCGGGCGCTTTAGCTGCACCCCATACTATTCCCGCAATTCAAACACTTATAACAGGTGCCGCTGCGGACCGTGATGTGTCCGCAAGTATTACACGCGGGTGCGTCACTTTGCATACGCTGCATGTACTGCTGCGTCCCAGAAGCAGGCGCCGTAACCCGCACCTGGGAAAGCTCGGGTTGCTTTTCCGAAAGAGTGGGCATCTCATCCCATTCTTCGGTCCCCGTATTACTCACTTCCGGGGCCTGCAACACGTGCACCAGGTCTGTCCGGCCCAGGTATTCGTAACCCAGCAAACGAAATACATAATCCACCATGGAGGTAGCGCTCTTTATATTGGGATGGTCCACCATTCCACTGGGATCGAAGCGCGTAAAAACGAATTTGTCCACGAATTCTTCCAGGGGTACCCCGTATTGCAATCCCACGGAAATCGAAATGGCGAAACAATTCATCAGGCTCCTGAGGGTACTGCCCTCTTTAGCCAGGTCGATGAATATCTCTCCCAGCGTATTGTCGTCATACTCTCCCGTCCTGACAAATATCGGCTGCCCGCCCACCTTGGCCTTATAGGTGAACCCCTTGCGCCTCGCGGGCAGGGTGCGCCTTTCCACAATGCGGGCAAGTTGGCGTTTGAGTTGCGTATCAGGGGAAGCCTGCACCCTTTTCTGCACCTCTTCCAGGAGTTCCTCTATCGTCAGACGACCAAGATCAACCAGGGCCGTACCGGGGGCTGTCTCTTCTTCCGCCAGGGGTTCATCCAGGGGCGCCTTTTTCTTCCGGTCGCTCTTATTGCTGAGGGGCTGGCTGAGTTTGGACCCATCCCTGTACAGGGCATTGGCCTTGAGTCCCAATTTCCAGCTCAGCATATAACAGTCGGCGATCTCTTCCACGGTAGCTTCGTAGGGCAGATTGATCGTTTTGGATATAGCGCCCGAAATAAAGGGCTGAACCGCAGCCATCATATGGATATGGCCACTGGCCAGGATATACCGCTGTCCTTTCTTACCGCATTTATTGGCACAATCGAACACCTTATAGTGTTCGGGCTTCAGGAAGGGAGCTCCCTCTATAGTCATGGTGCCGCACACATACTCGCCGGCGGCTTCGATCTCCCTTTCCGTAAATCCCAGGGCCTCCAGCAGGCTCCAATCGACATCGAAATACTGCTCGGGACGGAAACCCAGTCGTTGCAGGCACTCTTCTCCCAGCGTATAGGCGTTGAACACGAATCCGATTTCGAAAGCTGAGCCTGCTGCAGCATTCAGCTTATTGATTTCCGGGGCGATGAGCCCCTTTTCGCTGAGTGTTTGCGGATTGATAAAAGGAGCCCCGTCCAGGGTCCCTGCGCCAACCGCATAGCGCACGATGGACGCCACCTCTTTTTCTCCATACCCCAGGTTACGCAGCGCAGGAGGCACGGACTGATTGATGATCTTGAAGTAACCGCCCCCACTGAGTTTTTTGAATTTCACCAGGGCGAAATCAGGCTCCACGCCTGTCGTATCGCAATCCATCACGAGACCGATCGTGCCCGTAGGTGCGATGACTGTCGTTTGGGCGTTCCGGTATCCGTAACGTTCTCCCAGGTTTACCGCATCGTCCCAGGCCTTGCAAGCTGCCTTGAGAAGATCATCGGGACAATATTTTGCCTTGATGCCCTGGGGCTTGATCAGCAGGTCCTCGTAAGCACCTTCCGCATCATAAGCGGCTGCGCGGTGGTTCCGCATGACACGTAGCATGTCATTCCGGTTCTCCACGAACCTGGGGAAGGGCCCCAGGATGGACGCCATTTCCGCCGAGGTTGCATACGCCACACCCGTCATGATGGCGGAAATGGCTCCGGCGATACCCCTGGCCTCCTCACTGTCATAAGGAATTCCTCCGACCATCAGCGTGGAGCCGAGGTTGGCAAAACCCAACCCCAGTGTCCTGTAATCGTAGCTCAGGCGGGCCACTTCCTTGCTTGGGAATTGCGCCATCAATACCGATATCTCCAGGACCACCGTCCAAAGCCGGCAAACATATTCAAATCCCCCCACGTCGAATGTATGCGTTCCCTCGTCGTAAAACTTCCTCAGGTTTGCCGACGCGAGGTTGCACGCCGTGTTGTCGAGGAAGAGATATTCACTGCAGGGATTAGATGCCCGTATTGGCCCACCCTGCGGGCACGTATGCCATTCATTGATGGTAGTGCTATATTGTGTCCCTGGGTCCGCGCAACGCCACGCAGCATAAGCAATTTGTTGCCAAAGTTTCGCCGAGGGCACCTTCTTGACTACCTTCCCCGTAGCCCGCGAGGTCATTTCCCAATCTTCCTCCTTTTCCAGTTTTTCGAAAAACTCATTTGGAATGCGAACAGAATTATTAGAGTTCTGTCCGGACACAGTGGCATAAGCCTCCCCTTCATAATCGGAAGGATACCCCGCGGCAATCAAGGCTGCGACCTTGTTTTCCTCCTCCACTTTCCAATTGATGAAGGCTTCGATTTCGGGGTGATCCAAATCCAGGCAAACCATCTTGGCTGCCCTGCGTGTTGTGCCACCCGATTTGATGGCTCCGGCAGCACGGTCTCCTATTTTAAGAAAGCTCATCAGTCCGGAAGAGGTGCCTCCTCCGCTGAGTTTTTCCCCTTCTCCGCGAATGCTTGAAAAATTCGTTCCGACCCCCGAGCCGTATTTGAAGATGCGCGCTTCGCGCATCCACAGGTCCATGATACCGCCCTCGTTGACCAGGTCGTCCTCCACGCTGAGGATGAAGCAGGCGTGCACCTGCGGCCTTTCATACGCCGAAGAAGACTGCTTCAGTATGGAATCCAGTGGATCTACGTAGTAATGCCCCTGGGGTTTCCCCTTAATTCCATAACTCTCGTACAGCCCCGTATTGAACCACTGTGGTGAATTAGGTACGCAAGTCTGATTCAATATGGAGAAGACGAGCTCGTCGTAAAAGATCTGGGCATCCTGCGCCGAAGTGAAATACCCATATCGTTCCCCCCAAACCCTCCAGCAGTTGGCCATCCTGTGCGCTACCTGCTTCACGGATGTCTCGCGTCCTAAAGACCCGTCCGGTTGTGGCACGCCGGCCTTTCGGAAATATTTTTGCGCAAGTATATCTGTAGCAATTTGACTCCATCCCCTGGGGACTTCCACATTTTCCATTTCGAATACCTTCTCCCCGGTGGGATTTTTGATCACGGAAGTACGATATTCATATGTGAAAAGGTCAAAGGGACTCACTCCTTCCGTAGTATACCGGCGGGTAAATTGCAATCCCTTGGAAACCTGTGGCTTATTAGGCATAGGGTAAAATTGAAAGCGAGTGTCCGTCGGAAAAATGGGGCGGAAGACGAAAGTATCTTCCGATACCCGATTTCCAAAGGCAAAAATATTAACATCTCTTCAAAAAATGTGGAAAACCCCTTCGACGCCTCAGGTGTTGGCGCGGAGCAAGGGATACGCACCACCGTAAGATTTAGCTATGAACGTCCTCTTTTGCAAATAGTTCCAGTCGATTAGAAAACTTTTTGCATATTTGCAGGACAGGCCCATGTTTAAATTAACAGGATGAAGACCCTATATCAAACATTAGTGGACAGGAAGGACCGCCACCAAAAGTCCTTTGCTGTGTTGATTGATCCGGATAAAGTGAATACACCTGTCATTGATGAACTGGTCGATCGCTCGCTGGCCGCAAAAGTCGACTATTTCCTGGTAGGAGGGAGCTTGGTCATCTCGGACAATCTGGATACTTGTATCCAGCAAATCAAGAGCTCCTGCGACATTCCCGTTATCCTTTTTCCCGGAAGCCCTGCTCAGGTTTCGAAATACGCCGACGCGCTCCTTTATCTATCCCTCATTTCGGGCCGCAACCCCGAACTGCTCATTGGACAGCACGTCATTTCCGCCCCATTTGTCCGTCAAAGCGGCCTTGAGCTCATCCCAACCGGTTATATGGTCATAGACGGAGGAGAGCCCACCACCGTTTCCTATATCTCCAACGCGAGCCCCATCCCGGCGGACAAGGACGATATTGCCTTGTGCACGGCCATGGCGGGAGAAATGCTTGGTAAGCGGCTCATATACATGGACGCCGGCAGCGGCGCCAAAAGACCCATCTCCGAAAGCATGATCGAAAAGGTCGCCGCAAGTATCAGCATCCCCCTCGTCATCGGGGGCGGCATCCTCAACGCCGAAAAGGCCTACCGCAATTGCAAGGCCGGCGCCGATGTGATTGTCGTTGGCAATGCCATCGAAAAAGAGCCCTCCTTAATCGCAGAAATGGCCGCCGCGGTGCACTCCGTCAGGGCGATTGCCTGAGCTGCAGGCGGGGGGTGATCAGCAAAACCAGGTCCCAGATTTCCAATATGTCCTTGACTTCCAATCGGAGGGAAGGGAATTCAAGGGCGTTTAACGGGTTTCCCTTGATCCAAAGAACCCCTCCCTCTCGCAGACCCAGCCGACAGGTAATCAAGCCCCGGGCTTTCGACAAGATGATACATGCCTGATCTTCATAAATATCCTCCAGGGTAATCCACCTGCCCAAAACCTTATCCTTATCCTGCAGTTCGGGATACATGCTTCTGCCCCCCACTTCGAACATACGATATGTGCCCCCACCCAAACCGGGAAGAAAGAAATGTGGCAATCCGCGTATGAAGTCCTCCTTTTGAAAACCCTCCCTGTAACCTTCCCTCACCTTAAGCGGTACATACGCCATCGTTTCATATCCCATGGGCTCTTCGCGAACGGTGGAACCATTTGGGCCCTTCAGCATCTCTCCTCTACCCGTAACGAGCCAATCCGGATTCAACTCAACAAACTTGTTTGCAATATCCGCCACTATATCGAAACCCGGTTTAGCCCCGTCTTTCCGGAACAGGCGGTTGATTTTCTCACTGCTGGTATAACCCAGCCTGCTAGCGAATTCCCTCCGGCTCAGTTTTTGATATGCTATAAATTTCCCTATTCTTTGAGCTATGGGCGATATCATACTACATTATTAAAAAAACAAACTTGTTTGTAAAAATAATATTTCTTTGTTTTATCTTTAAATAACTATCCCGCCAACCCCGATCAGGGCGGTCACCGCTCAGAAGCCAAAAATCAATAGAAGTATGATGCCCGATACAGGGCGTGGGGATCAGATATCTAGCAGCTCTGATGAATGTACAAAAAATTAAGTAAAAATGGAAAAGACACCTTTGCCCGATGAATTGGTAGGAGCCCTGCGTACATTCCTTTCCACCGTGTCCGTTGGCAGGCTTAGCAAGACCATTCGGAACCTTTTTTTAAGTCATATCTATAACGAAGGAGATACGCCCGACCTGGACATGGAAGAACGCGTACTCGAATTGCAAGCGCTGTTCGACCTGTTGGACGTTCTTGAAATCAAAGGCTCATCATTTCCTTGAACTTGACGGCTTGTCTCCGGGAGACCTCTATCTTTTCGCCCCCTTTCAATTCCAGAAGAAGGCCTCCGTTAAAATAGGGTTCGATCTTTTCGATCATCCGAAGATTGACGATGTGCTTGCGGTTCGCCCGGAAAAAGACCTTTTCGTCCAGGCGCTCCTCCAATGCATTCAAGGACTTCAGGATTAGGGGCTTATTGGGGCCAAAAAACACTTTTGCGTAGTTGCCGACGCTTTCGAACAAGCGTATATCGCTTAATTTGACGAACCAGCAACGCTCCCCATCTTTCACAAATACCTGGTCGTGCTCACTCAGGATGCTCCGGTTAACCATTGGAGTATCCATTTCCTCTTCCTTCTCGACCAATTCGAGCTTATGGATCGCATCTGCCAACCGCTTTGGCTCTACGGGCTTTAGTAAGTAGTCCAGTGCATTTACCTCGAAGGCCTTCAGGGCGTACTCGTCATAGGCGGTAGTAAAAATGACCTGGGGGGACCGGTCCAGCTCCCCAAGGAGGTCAAAGCCTGTTTTACCGGGCATTTGAATATCCAGGAAGATCAGGTCGGGTTGGTGCTGCTCGATCTTTTCCAGGCCTTCATTTACGTTGGCGGCCTCGTCTATGACCTCGATCTCCGGAAAATCCTGAAGGAGCTTTCTCAACTCATTGCGAGCCAAACGCTCGTCGTCGATAATGATCGCTTTCTTACTCATGTCACAGATTGAATGTGTTGGCCCCTCCGGCGCGTCAGATGACTTCCACAGGGATAGAAATTTTTGCTTCAACGGTATCCTGACTTACGTCTCTGATCTCGAAGTTAGCCTTGGGTCCGTAGAGGATGCTCAGGCGACTTTGGGTGCTCATCAGGCCGAAACCCTCTTCGCTGGAGTTGCCGTGACCATTCAGGTGGCCCGTGTTCTGGACGACCAGCACATGGTGCTTTCCTCTGAAATAGGACCTGATCCGAATGACTCCACCTTCCAGTCGCTTACTAATCCCATGTTTGATGGCATTTTCCACCAGGGTTTGCAGCATCATGACGGGTACGGGTTCTTCGAGCGTTTCATCATCAATATCCAGTTCCACTTTCAGTCGTTCCTCGAAACGGATTTTCTCCAGGGCGAGATAATCACCCACGATAGCCAGTTCCTTTTCCAGGGGAACGGTTTCCATTTTTTCCGTTTGCATGGAACTGCGCAATATATTGCTCAATTCGGTAATCGCCTTTCTGGCCCTTTCAGGGTTTTCATCCACAAGGGCGCGTATGCTGTTGAGGGCGTTGAAAATAAAATGGGGATTGATGTGGGACTTGATCGTTTTCAGCTCCAGTTCCTTGACCAGGGCCTCCAAACGAAGGGACTCCAGTTGCTGGTTCCGGTTGTTTTCCACGAAATGCCAGATGTAGTAGATCATTACCCAAACCATGAAGATGGGTAGGGAATCCACGCTCCCTAAAATGGCCCTTTTCATAAAGGGGACCGAATGTGTGTTATTGCTGAGGTGGAAAATGGAAATGATCCCCAGGAGCAAAGTATTGTGGAACAGGGCGGTTACCAGGACGCAGGCGAGCAGTATGGCCCATACCTGGTCGAAAGGCAGCTTCATCCAGCCGTTACGACGTATGATGTACCTCAGGAAGTGAGTCAGGCCGATCCCCAGTAAGGCCAGGAGGATCATTTTCACGACCAGTAACCCGTTCAGTTTGTCGTATTCATACGCAAAAAAAAGGAGGCCCAGAGAATAGGCAAACCAACCCCCGATCTGGAACCACCAATATTTTGACATCTTCGACGAAGCCATACCTCCATAAATCTACGTAAATGAGTCCAGGTAGGGGGGTAAATCTATACTAATGGCCGATTTCTATGGTGGGAGGGCCAAAAAAAGATGTAATTTTACAGACTTATGGATATAAAGCCCGGCGCCCTCCTTCAGCAGATCAACAGCCCGGAGGACTTACGTAAGTTGAGCAGGGAACAACTGCACCAGGTGTGCGATGAGCTAAGGCAATACATCATCGACGTGGTTAGCGTTCACGGGGGCCATTTCGGTGCCAGCCTTGGCGTAGTGGAACTGACCGTGGCCCTGCATTACATCTACAACACACCTTACGATCAGTTGGTCTGGGATGTGGGCCATCAGGCTTACGGACACAAGATCCTGACCGGGCGCAGGGATACTTTTCCTTCCAATCGGAAATACGGAGGCCTCAGCGGCTTCCCCAAAAGGAGCGAAAGCCCATATGATACCTTCGGGGTAGGTCATTCCTCGACCTCCATTTCCGCGGCCCTGGGTATGGCCATGGCCGCAAAATACAAGGGAGAAAACGACCGCAGGGTGGTAGCGGTCATAGGAGATGGTGCCATGACGGCGGGCATGGCTTTCGAGGCCCTCAACCATGCCGGCGTGGCGGATGCAAACGTGCTGATCATCCTCAATGACAACTGCATGAGCATCGACCCCAACGTAGGCGCCCTGAAAGAATACCTGACCGATATATCCACCTCCCCGGCTTACAACCGCCTCAGGGATGATGCCTGGAAGCTCCTGGGAAAGCTGCCCGTGGGCAAGACCTTCACCAGGGACATGGCCAGCAAGCTGGAGCAAAGCATCAAGGGGATGGTCAACAAGAGCAGCAACCTTTTCGAATCTTTGAAGCTGCGTTACTTCGGTCCCATTGACGGCCACAATATCTCCAAAATGGTGGATATCCTCCAGGATATGCGCAATATTCCCGGACCTAAGCTCCTGCACATCGTCACTGTCAAGGGAAAAGGATATGCCCTGGCGGAAAAGGATCAAACCAAGTGGCATGCACCCGGCACCTTCGACAAGATCACCGGGGAGATCTACAAAAAGAACTTCCCCACTCCCCAACCCCCGAAATACCAGGACGTATTCGGCCATACGATCATCGAGTTAGCCGAAAAGAATCCGTTGATCGTGGGCATAACGCCTGCCATGCCCAGCGGCAGCTCCCTGAAGTTTATGATGGAGAAAATGCCCGACAGGGCTTTCGACGTGGGCATTTGCGAGCAGCACGCCGTTACCCTCAGCGCCGGTTTGGCTACCCAGGGTCTGAAGGTGTTTTGCAACATTTATTCTTCCTTCATGCAAAGGGCGTACGACCAGGTCGTGCACGATATCGCCATACAGAAACTGCCTGTCATCCTTTGCCTGGATAGGGCCGGCCTGGTAGGCGAGGATGGCCCTACCCATCATGGAGCTTACGACATACCTTACTTCCGTTGCATTCCAAACATGATCGTCAGTGCCCCCATGAACGAGCAGGAATTGCGTAACCTGATGTACACGGCTCAGTTGGACAGTATCGATCAGCCCATGGTCATCCGCTATCCGCGGGGAGAAGGGGTAATGCCCGAATGGCGCACGCCCCTTCAGGCCATTGAAATTGGAAAAGGGCGCAAGTTGCGTGACGGACAGGACGTCGCCTTGTTGACCTTCGGACATCCCGGCAATTTCGCGGCCTCCGCCATCCGGGACCTGAAGGGCGAAGGCATTGCTCCCGCACACTACGACCTGCGCTTTGTAAAGCCCCTCGATGAAGTGCTCCTGCACGAGGTCTTCGGGAAATACAAGAAGATCATTACAGTAGAAGATGGGACGATCGTGGGTGGGTTTGGCAGCGCTATCCTTGAATTCATGGCCTCCCATGGCTATCAGGCGGAAGTGCGCATCCTGGGCATCCCGGACCGCGTGGTGGAACATGGCAAACCAACGGAATTGCAACGCGAATGCGGTTTCGACGCCGAGGCCATCAAGGCGACCGTCAGGTCCATGCTGGACGTATCCGTGTCGCAAAGCAGCGGCTGGGCTAAGGCCTAGATCGCTACTTCGACGGAATCGGGTTCCCGGTTTTCATTCCATTCGATGATGAAATTATTTCGCCCCTCTCCCACGAGGATGTCCATGTATTTGAGCTGCACCAGTTCAAGCAGGGACAGGAAAAGGAAAATGGCGTGGATCCGGTCCTGGCAAATCTCGAATATCTTCTCAAAGGACAACGTTTTTTCCTGAATGGCAGTGTCCAGTAAATATTGACGGCTGTCCTCCATGGTATAGTTGTACTGTACCACGGTATGGACCGGTTTGTGATTCTTGTCGTACCTCCGCTGCATCACCTTCTCGAACACCTTCATCAGCTTGAACATGGTGATGGTCTGGATCTCGGTCCCTTCCCCCGCATCTTCTCCGATGGCCGAAAGTTCGCGGCTCAGGTTGCCTCTCCTAAGCATCAGCATGCGCAAAGCTTCCATTTCCGCCAGTTGGGCCGAGGCTTCCTTGAAGCGCTTATATTCCAGGAGCTTGTCCACCAGTTCCTGGCGGGGATCGATCTCCTGACCCTGGGCATCCAGCTCCTTTCGGGGCAGGAGCATCCTGGCCTTGATGCGCATCAGGGTGGAAACGAACAGGATGAATTCACTGGACAGCTCGATGTTCAGGGATTCCTGGCCGTGTATGAATTCAAGGAAATCATTGATGATCCGGGTGATGGGAATATTGTAGACGTCCAGCTCGTCCCTTTCGATAAAAAACAACAGCAGGTCGAAAGGTCCCACGAACTGGGGCAGTTTTATCTGGTAGCTTTCCGTATTGGCCATCCTGCAAAATACAAAAAATCCCGTCCCCGGGGATGCCGCGGCTACAGCTTTACCGCGAGTCCTATTCCCAGGAGGGACTGCAATTGCGTCCCCCACAAGGTTCCGTCCGGGCGTTTGGCATTGTCGTCGTAGATAATGGACAGGCTGTACGTGGCACTAAGAATTTTGTTGATTTTCATAACCAATTGGTTGGTGAAATAAACGTCCACATCCCCGAAATTCTTTAGGTAGTCTGTATACAAATCGAGGCGTCCATTATAGACGACGTTCTTCAGTATCTGGTGATTATACGTGATGCTGGCATACGCACCCAGTTGATAAAAGATCGTTTTGCCGGAGTCTATTCCGAAATTCGGCGCGAGGGCCTGGTTGGTACACACCGTAATCCGGCTGGAAAGAGGAGACATGAAAATCCCGAAATAGCCCACGGGCTGCCATTGAAAACCGGGCGAGATCAGGATGTAAGCCGGCGCCAAAAAGCCGGATATGAGTTGATTGCTGTCCGCCCCCGTAACCGATTTCCCGTAATTGTAGCCATTTGTGAATTGTGTCCGGAAGTCAGCCATAAAGGCAAAGGACCATTTGCTCGCGCTATCGAACTGTCGTGCATACTTACTCGTGAGATCGATCAGGTCACTACTTTTTTGAAGCCCCTGCTGCGACGTTTGCGTAAATCCATAGTTCATTACCAGGATATTGTCCCAACGATTAAACCCCTTCTTATATACCGCGAAGAAATTATTCGCCGTATTGAGGGCCATCGAAAAGTCCTGGGCTCCTCCCGCCCAGTTGCTGCTGCTGCCCTGAGAAAAGGTCAAGGAAAGCAGCCCTCCGATCGTCCAGGTCTTCTTCAGGCTATCCGGTAAACCCGTCAGGGGCTGACTGGCCTGGGACTGTATATCTTTTATTGCATTTTGCCCGAAGGTCGCGGTCGCTGCTACCAGCAGGGTGGCGACGATTAGGTATTTTTTATACATAGGTTGTGTTTACTTTTTCAACTCATCCCGGATTTCCATCAGCAGTTTTTCCGTGGTCGAAGGTTCGGCCGGACCATCAGGTGCTGCGTCGTTCTTGCGTTTCATCATGTTGATGCCTTTGACCATCAGGAATATGATCAGGGCTATGATGATGAAATTGATCAGGACGGATGCCAAATCCCCTAACGCCAGCACCGATCCGAGCTTCCTCGCATCCACCAGGGTCAGGTTCGGATTGGCGTCCTTGGCCGCCCGGACTTTTTCACTCAATCCCACATAGATGTTGGAGAAATCAGCCTTGAAAAAGATTCCCACGATGGGCATGAACAGGTCGTTCACGATGGCATCCACGATGGTCTTGAAGGCCGCGCCGATGATGACACCTACTGCAAGGTCGATGGCGTTGCCCTTCAAGGCGAATTCTCTGAATTCTTTAACGAAACTCATAACGCTTAAGTAGTTGGTTACTTCTTCAAACGGCGTGCCACCTGCGCGTGCGTGGGATACTTCATGTGAAGTTCCTTCAAGGTATCTCTCAATGTCTTGGCGGCTACGAACTCTTTATACCAGTTTTGGTCGGAAGGGACAATGATCCAGGGGATCTTACTGCAATGCTGGAAGCAATCCTCGTACATTTTCTCATACTTTGGCCATAGCTTGGCTTCCGCAAAATCGCTGGGACTGTACTTCCACTCCTTGGAGGGAATTTTCAGCCGCTCTTCGAGCCTTTTGTGCCTTTCTTCGGCAGAGGTATGGAGGTAAAATTTGAGAATTTTGGTATTGTTATGAACGTTGAGGAGCCATTCGAATTCATTGATGGCTTTCATCCGTTCATGAGCTACCTCGTCGTCGATCAGCTTGTGAACCCTCGTCACGAGGATATCTTCATAGTGCGAGCGGTTGAAAACCTGGATACTGCCCTTGGCCGGGGTGGCCTTATGGATCCTCCAAAGGAAATCATGAGCTAGTTCCTCTTTCGTGGGCTCTTTGAAAGAAGCCACTTGAACTCCTTCCGGGTTGAGCCTTCCGAAGACGTGCCTGATCAAGCCGTCTTTTCCACTGGCGTCCATGCCCTGAAGGACGACCAATACCGAATGATCGGATTGGGCATACAGAAGATTTTGCAGGTCGTCCAGCTCCTCAAGGAGTTTTTCGAGCCTTCCCATTGTTTCGTCCTTGTCAACGGACTTGGGAGCCCTGGTCGGGATATCGTCCAATTTGATTTTCAAACCGTCATGATCTCCTTTTCTTTGGCGACGAGATGCTTATCGATGAGTGAAATATGCTTGTCGGTCATTTCCTGTACGTTCTTTTCCGCATCCTTGGCCACGTCTTCGCTCAACCCGTCCTTCTGAAGTTTCTTGACTTGCTCGATGGCTTCACGGCGGATATTTCGAATGGCCACCCTCGATTGCTCACCTTCCACATTCACCCTCTTTACCAATTCCCTCCGACGTTCCTCGGTGAGGGGCGGGAGGAAAAGACGGATCAGCACCCCGTCGCTTTGCGGATTCAGCCCTATGTTCGCCGCTATGATTGAGCGCTCGATGGCTTGAAGCATGTTTTTTTCCCAGGGTTGTATACTCAGGGTCCGGGCATCGGTGGCCGAAATATTGGAAACCTGATTGATGGGAGTAAGGCTCCCGTAATATTCCACGTTAATTCCCTCCAGCATTTGAGGATTGGCTTTCCCGGCCCTGATTTTGATCAATTCGGTTTCCAGGTGTCCAATCGCCTTTTCCATCGTCTCTTTGGCATCCTCCAGTATAAAGTCTAATTCTTCAGACATAATGGTGTAGTCGCGTATTCGCGAAAGGCAAAGCTAAATAAAATTCTTGCTCTTATCTACTCTTCCTCAAGGGAAAAGACGGGTTGTATACCAGCCGGAACGACCACCCCGCCATTCTGCGGTATATGCTGGCCTTCCAATCTCTGGGAATCCGCCGGAGGGGTAGCAACCGCAGCCACGCTTTTCATTACCACAAATGGTCTCCTGGGTAGACGGAAAAAAATCACCAGCCCTGTAAAAGCCATGCTGACCGCCACCAGGCCGATCAACAGGTAATCGTTCCCCGTATTCCTCAGGGCGACAGCAGCCACGATGATCAGGAGGTTGTATAGGGCCAGGGTCAGGGTGACCATGGTATGGGATAAGCCGCAATCCAACAGGAGGTGATGGATATGGCTCCTGTCGGGGGAAAACGGGGACTTGCGGTGAACGAATATCCGAATGGTGAACACCCTTAACGTATCGAACAGGGGCACGATCAGCACGGACAAAGCAATCAAAGGAGCGGAGGCTACCGGGATGACGGCCCCCGGGGCATCCGCAACGCGGATAAAATGAAGAATGAGGATGGCATTCACCAGTCCAATCAACATCGAACCGGTATCTCCCATGAATATTTTAGCGGGTGTGTAGTTGAAGATGAGAAAAGCGCCGAGCCCACCAACCAAACTAAGCCCCATCATCGAGAATAGCACATCGTGGGCGAAATAGAAATAAATCCCGAAGATAAGGGCGCTGATCAGCCCGAGCGTACCTGCCAGCCCGTCGACCCCGTCGATCAGGTTGAAGGCATTGATGATGACAATAATGGAAAAATAGGATAACCCGAGGCTCACGGCATAGGGCAACTCATGTATTCCGAATACCCCGTGAAAGCTAACCAAACGCAAGCCGGCCAAGTTGACGACGATGAAAGCGGCGACCAGTTGTCCCAGGAATTTCTTCATGGGCGTAATCACCAGCACGTCATCTTTCAGGCCAACCAGGTAAATGAGAAAAGCGGCGGCGATGAAATATTGCATCCCGCCTGCAGCGGCGGAAGGAACCGAAACCAACAGGGCCAAAACAAACCCGGCGAAAATTCCAAAACCTCCCAGCGATGGCGTAGGTCTTTTATGAATTTTCCTGGTATCGGGAACGTCGACCAGCTTTTTGATATCGGCGATCCTGATGATGACAGGTAGGGAAACATAGGTTACAAAAAATGACACAAAAAAGACTGTAAATAAGTTATCCATCGGGCTAGCTTTTCTGGTTTAATAGGGTAAATCATTGATAATCAACATAGCAATGGTATGTTAATAATTAATAAGTGCAATATTAAACCAAAAAAGGGAATAGCGGCCATTAAAATGAGCAGACGGCACCATAAAAAGCATTGATTTTGGCAATAAAAAGTTAAAAATCGGCTTCTCCAGTATATACATAGACTCGCTCGGACCCAAAAACGTTTGCTCTCACCAAAAAGATTTTCTGGTACCTTTGAGCCCAACCGAAATGACAATGACTGACTTAAAAGCTACCGCCTCTCAGATCAGGAGGGATATTATCCGTATGGTTTATGCCGCTCAAAGCGGCCATCCCGGGGGATCCCTGGGTTGCACAGAATTCTTTACCGCGCTTTATTTCAAGGTAATGCAGCACAACCCGGATTTCCAAATGGACGGGTTGAACGAGGATATTTTCTTTCTTTCGAACGGCCATATTTCTCCCGTTTGGTACTCGACGCTGGCTCGGAGCGGCTATTTCCCCCTCCTGGAGTTGAATACCTTCCGTTTGATCAATTCCCGCCTCCAGGGTCATCCTACTACGGCGGAACACCTTCCCGGCATTCGCATTGCATCCGGTTCTCTGGGGCAGGGGATGAGCGTAGCCATAGGTGCGGCCCTGGCGAAAAAATTCAACAAAGATTCCCATTTTGTGTTTTCCCTGCATGGTGACGGAGAACTGGATGAAGGACAGAATTGGGAGGCTATTATGAGTGCCCCCAAGTTCAAGGTCGACAACCTCATTTCTACGATAGACTGGAACCACCAGCAAATTGACGGCCCCACCGATGTCGTCATGCCTGAAGGCGATCTGCGTGCAAAGTTCGAGGCCTTTGGATGGCTGACCCTGGAAGCCAATGGCAATGACATGGATGAAATCGTTGCCACACTGGAGAAAGCGAAATCCATGACCGGCCAGGGAAAACCCATCGCCATCCTGATGCACACCATCATGGGGAAGGGCGTGGACTACATGGAGGGTCACCACGAATGGCACGGTACCGCGCCAAACGAGGCCCAATTGAAATCGGCGTTGGCCCAGCTTCCCGAGACTCTTGGCGATTACTAGGATCTAAGATCGATCCGCTCCTGACCAGCGCGCCTTGCGGGGTACCAGGAAGCAAGCGTGGCCACTACGAATATGGACCCCATGACAATGGCAATATCCGAAGCCAGCACCTTTACGGGGTAATAATCTATGACGAAGGACCCTCCTTGCAAGGGAATGAGCTTATAGTGAATTTGCAGCCAGCACAGGGTCAAGGCGCAACCTACCCCGAGGATCGTACCAAGAGCAGCCAACACCATACCTTCTCCCAGGAATATCCTTTGGACAAAGGAATCCTGAGCCCCCAGGGCTTTCAGTACCTGAATGTCTTTTTGCTTTTCCAGCACGAGCATCGTGAGCGCCCCCACCATATTGAAGGCGGCCACCGTAAGGATGAGAATGAGCACGGCGAATATGAACCATTTCTCCGTCCGCATCACCCGGTAAAGGGACTGGTTTTGTTCGTACCTCGTTTGAACCAGTGCGCTTTTACCCAACAAGGATTGGAGGCTCTTCTGGGTCTCTGTCAAGCGCTCGGGATCGACTACCTTGATCTCCACCGCCGAGTATTCGTCGGGCTTCAAGCCCAGTAAGGCCTTGACCGTGGCGATATTGGTGATGACGTACTTATCGTCGAAATCCTGCTGAATGGCAAAAGTTCCGGAGGGAATGATGCTTCCCTCGCTGATGGACTCCAGGGGATCCGCTCCTTCACGAACCCCTCTTTTGGGGAGATACGCCGTAACAGGGTAGATGGACCTGTCCGACAATAACCCAAGTGCCGACTCCACACCCGATCCCATCACCAGAAAAGGGGTATCTGCCGATCCCAGGTCGAAATGCCCCCGGATCAGGTGGTCTTTGACTCCCGTAATGCGCGCGAATTTCCCATCGACGCCCATCAGGAAAACCTGGGTGGATTGGAAATCCATGTTTTGGAGAATGGCCTTTTCCTCGGCCACGCAGGAATAGTCCGCTACGTTGGACGTATGACCGAGACGACCGAGCAGCTCGGGGGTCATCGTCAGCACCTTCCCCATCGCGGGGACTACTTTCAAATCGGTATAGAAGGACGAATACAAGGACTTCACCAGGCTTTCGAATCCGTTGAAAACGCTCAACACCAATACGAGGGATGCCGCTCCCACGGCAATGGCCAGCGTGCTGACCCATGCAATGATGTTGATGGCGTTGGTGGACTTTTTTGCTTTGAAATAGCGCCAGGAGAATAAAAGGTACATCAGGGTTTATTTTTATCCCTTTCCTCGTTGATCTTCTTGAAAAGCTCCTCCATTTGGAATGCGTGTTCCAGCGTGTCGTCCAGGAAAAACTTGAGTTCGGGCATGCGCCTCAACTGGTTCTTTACCTTGGCAGTGAGTTCCTTTTTGATCTCCCAGGCTTTGTCGCCGATGGCCTTCAGCGAGGCGGCGGGGTCCCGGACCTTGAAGAAGCTCAGGTATATCCGGGCCTCGAGGAGGTCGGGCGTTACCTTGACCCCGGATATGGAGACCATCCCTCCGTCCATCATGTTCAGGCCCAGGCGATGGAAAATGGGGTTCAACTCCTCCATCAGCAGGCCTGCTATCTGTTTTTGTCGTTTTCCTTCCTGCATAATCGTACCTTTGACGGGGTAAATTTAACACCCATAAATGAAGAAATACACGAGGTTATTAAAGTATTTGGGAGACCTGAAGCTAAGCATTGTCCTTTACATCCTTTTTACCATCCTTTCCGTCGCCTTTTCGATCGTTTCCGTGGGGATGCTGATCCCCTTCCTGAACCTTCTTTTTCACCAGGACCAGCGGGTAAATCAATTACCCCACGGCTCTATCCTGAATTCGTCCAACCTGATCCAAACCCTGGAATATTACCTTACCCGCATCATCCAAACCCACAGCATGATGTACGCCCTGGTCATCATTTGCGTCATCATCCTGGGGGCCATCCTTCTGAAGAACCTTTTCCTCTACCTCAGCTATTATATCCTGGCACCCATGCGCAACAACCTGGGTACCCGCCTTAGGAACGACCTCTACCAGAAAATACTTGAGTTGCCCATCGGCTACTTCACCGAAAAGCGCAAAGGGGATGTCATCAGCCGCATGACCAACGATACCTATGAAATCGAAACCAGCGTCATTGGCACCATGGACGGTCTTATCAAGGACCCTGTGAACATTATCCTGCTGCTGGCCGCCCTTTTTCTCCTCAGCCCGGCCCTGTCCGTCTTCCTGCTCGTTTTCCTCCCCGTCACGGGCTTTATTATCGGGCGGATCAGCCGGTCACTGCGCAAGCAAAGCAACGAGGCGGCGATCAAGGCCGGGGAATCCTTGTCCGTCCTGGAGGAAACCCTGTCCGGACTCCGCGTGATCAAAGCATTCAATTCCGAGGACATACTCCGGGATCGTTTCTTCCGCCTGAACGACGAGCTATTCCACGTGAAGAACAAGATGGTCCAGCGCAGGGACCTGGCCTCTCCCCTGTCGGAGACGCTGGGGGTGGCTGTCCTGTGCGGCATCCTGCTCTTCGGGGGCTACCTCATTACCAACCATAGCAGTTATGCCCTGGAGCCCGAAGCCTTCATCGGTTACCTGGCCCTGTTCGGGACCATCATCAACCCTGCGAAATCCCTCTCCACGGCGTTTTACAATATGCAAAAGGGCAGCTCGGCGATTGCCCGCATCGAAGAGGTCATCCAAACGGAGGTGACCGTCCAGGAAGCCGTGGGTGCCAGGCCCCTGGATCAATTCAAGGATAGCATCGAATTCAGGGATGTCTCCTTTTCCTATGGGGACCATACCGTACTGGACCATGTTTCGTTCAAGGTCTCCAAAGGTAAAACCGTCGCCCTGGTGGGTTCCTCAGGGGCCGGGAAATCTACCTTGGCCGACCTGGTTCCCCGGTTCCACGACGTTACTGGCGGAGAGCTGCTGATCGACGGCATCAATATCCGGGAATATTCCCTGCGCTCGCTGAGGCAGCAAATCAGCATCGTAACCCAGGAACCCATCCTGTTTAATGACACCATCGCCAACAATATCGCCCTGGGCTGTCCGGCGGCTGATCGCGCCTCCATCGAGGCTGCAGCCCGGGTAGCCAATGCGCAATCCTTCATCGAAAAAAAAGAAGGGGGCTACGACAGCAATATCGGGGACAGAGGCACAAAGCTGAGCGGAGGGGAAAGGCAAAGGCTGACGATCGCCCGGGCCGTTCTTAAAAACCCGCCCATTCTCATCCTGGACGAAGCCACCTCCTCCCTGGACACCGAAAGCGAACGCCTGGTGCAGGACGCGATATACAAGCTGATGAAGGACAGGACCAGCATCGTGATCGCCCACCGCCTTTCCACGATCCGGCACGCCGATGAAATTTTAGTCCTGCAAAAGGGGCGGATCGTGGAGAGAGGAACGCACGACCAACTCATTGCTGAAAACGGATTTTATAAGCGTTTGGTGGATATGCAGGAAGTCAAGTAAATGCTATGAAGACGAAGTCCCTGTATATACTGTTCTTCCTTTATGTACTGATTTCCCTGGTTGCCGCGGCGCAGGGACTTTTCGCCCCGGTCAAGGTATTCACCGCGGGGGCTCCTGCTTACAAGGATTACAACAACTACATTATTTTCAAATATTCCTTCTTTCACCTGATCCACGGTCAGGATATCTACCAATATTTTCCCGCCGATCACTGGGACCTGTTTAAATACAGCCCTGCCTTTGCGCTAGGCTTTGCACCAATGTCGGTTTTGCCCGACGCCTTAGGTCTTCCGTTATGGATGTTGATCAACTCGCTCGTGCTTTTCGCCGGCGTGGCACTCCTGCCCCGGTTGAGCAACATACAGAAATCGTGGCTCCTGCTCTTTTGCCTGCCCGAACTTCTAACCTCCCTGCAGAACGACCAAAGCAACGGGCTCATGGCAGGCCTGATCATCCTGGGCTTCGCCCTGGCCGAACGATCGAAATTTTTCTGGAGCGCCCTGTGCATCGTGGCCTCCATTTACATAAAACTCTTCGGGGGACTGGCCTTGATATTTTACCTCTTTTACCCGGGGAAGGTCCGAAATGGCGCCTATGTCCTGTTTTGGATGGTGGTGCTGACCTTTATTCCATTAATCGTTGTCAGTTGGCACCAATTGAGTTTTCTATACCAAAGTTGGTATCACCTGGTCCTGCAGGACCGGGCGGCGTCTGTGGGAATAAGTGTCGTAGGGTTGTTGGAGACGTGGGGAGGTCTGCACCCGTCAGCGAATGTTGTGGCGCTAATAGGACTCCTACTATTTTGTCTTCCGTTAATAAACATAAGAAAATATGCAGACCCGGTCTTCCGCCTGTTGATGCTGGCTTCGGTGTTGATTTGGATCGTGATATTCAACCACAAAGCGGAATCCCCCACCTTCATCATTGCAATGGCGGGTATAGGTATATGGTATTTCTCGCGAAAACCGTCGAAATTCGACACGGTCTTGCTCGTCAGCGCCCTACTGGCGACATCCTTGTCCGTTTCAGACCTGGTGCCCGCGGAGGTGCGCAGGGACTTCGTGGTGCGTTACGACCTAAAGGCAGTAATGCCCGTGCTCATTTGGGTCAGGATCCTATGGCTGGCTTTAACTTTAAAGCCTATTGCACATTCTGATTCTCCGACTTCTTCACCAATCCCATCTTAGCTTCTATGCTTAAGGTGGCGTGGGGCACAGCACGCAAACGGGCCTTGTCGATCAGCTTTCCAGTCACCCGGCAAATACCATAAGTCTTGTTTTCAATCCGCATCAACGCCTTTTCCAGGTGGTCGATGAATTGAATCTGACGGCTGGCCATTTGACTCAGTTGTTCCCTTTCCATGCTGATAGACCCGTCTTCCATGGTCATATACCTGTTTTCGCTTTCATCCCCGCCCATTTCATCTTTGCGGGTAATCAATCCCTGTAGGTACGTCAGTTCCTTTTTTGCGGCTTCCAATTTCCGCATGATCAGGTCTTTGAACTCTGCCAGTTCAGCATCGCTATATCTCATCGTGGGTGCGTTAAGAATGGTTTGACCCGGCTCATCCAGGACAGACTTAAAATCTGGTTCATATTTGACGGTGGTCGCTACCGAAGTTTTGATCGGCTTGATCTCCACCATTTTCGTTTCGGGTTTGGGTGTGGGACGGGCAATAACCGTCGATTTGGGGGGCTCCACCGGCTTTACATAAGGAGGCAGGGGTTTGCTCACCAGTGGCGCCGGCTTGGAGGGTGGTGTTTTGGCACCTCCCGATTTGGACGGAACGGTTTTGAGTCCAGCAGGGGCCGATTTCAGGCCCGCCGGGAGGGGTTTCAGGCCTGCCGGGAGAGGTTTCAGGCCCGTCGTTCCCTTTACGGGGGTTGCCGTCGAACCCTTTACAGGGAGCGCTGTCTTAACGGGCGCCGATTTCAGGGGCGCCTTTTTCGGAAGCGGCGCTGCCGCCGCCACTTTGGGCTTGGGGACCGGAGCCGCGGCCTTCTTGGGAGCCTCCTTGACCTTCGATACGACCTTAGCGGCGGGCTTCGATGGCTTCGAGGGGGCCTTCCCCTTGGGGGCGGCTTTGGCGGGGGCTGCCTTTTTAGGAGCAGCTTTCTTTGGCGCAGCCTTGGCAGGGGCGGCTTTTTTGACTACAGCCTTTTTGGCCGGTGTTTTTTTGACAGGTTGTGGTGCTTTTTTAGCAGACTTGGCCGCTTTCTTTGCAGTTGCCATGCTACGCTCCTTTTTTGGTAACAGTTACTTTTAAAGAAATGTCATTTACTTCAATTTCAATGCCATCCTGAATATCTGGCACGATCTCCAAACTATCTGCCAGAATTTCGGTGCAAATATAATTGGAAAAATGGGCAACGGACGATGCTAATGCTTCGGAAGCAGCAACCTTAACCTCCACTCTATCCGTCAACTCGAAGCCGCTGTCTTTACGAATTTTTTGAATACGATTCACCAGTTCCCGGGCATTCCCCTCAAACGCCAATTCGGGCGTTATGGTTATATCCAGGGCGACGGTCAAACTCCCCTTGCCGGCTACAGTCCATCCGGGAATGTCTTCACTGCTGATCTCCACATCCCCCAGGCTCAACTCCAACGGCTCATTATCAATGGCTATGGAGATGTTCTTTTCCCTTTCCAACCTGGCAATTTCCTCCTGACTGAATTTTCCAAGGACGGCCGCCACGGCCTTCATTTTAGCCCCTAACCGATTACCTAAAACTTTAAAGTTAGGTTTTATTTTTTTCTTAATAAAACCTTCTGTATCAGTTAAGAATTGAATTTCCTTGACATTGACCTCGGTGCGGATCAAATCCGCAACCTTCTCGATTTGGGTCCTCATTTCCTGGTTCAGGATCGGGATCAACACCCGTTGAAGGGGTTGGCGCACCTTGATATTGACCTTCTTACGCAAGGAAAGGACCAGGGAAGAGATATCCTGGGCCAGTAGCATCCGTTGCTCAAGGGCGGGGTCCCGCAGGGCTTCCTGGGCCCTTGGAAAATCCGCATGGTGTATCGAACGTACTGGTATCCTGTGGGTTACTTCATTCAAATGCCCGAATATGGCCTCGCTGAAAAAGGGTGCAATGGACGCCATCAGGAGAAGTACCGTTTCAAGGCATTCATAAAGGGTTTGATAAGCGGAAATCTTATCGTGCTCATATTCACCTTTCCAAAACCGGCGCCGGCACAGGCGCACATACCAGTTACTGAGCTGTTCGCTCACGAAATCTTCAATGGCCCGTCCCGCCTGGGTGGGCTCGAAGTCATCCATGTATCGCTGAACGTCAGCGATCAGCGTATGCAATGCGGATATGATCCAACGATCGATTTCAGGGCGTTCGTGCACAGGGATCGTCGTCTCGCTGAAATCGAACTCATCTACATTTGCGTATAAGGCAAAGAATTGATAGGTATTATATAGGGTCCCAAAGAATTTCCGCTGCACCTCAACGATTCCGTCGACGTCGAACCTCAGGCTTTCCCAGGGCGAAGCATTGGTGATCAGGTACCAGCGCGTGGCATCGGCCCCGAATAGTCGGATCGTTTCGAACGGATCCACTACATTCCCCAGGCGTTTGCTCATTTTATTTCCATCCTTGTCCAGGACCAATCCATTTGAAACCACCGCTTTATAGGCAAGGCCCGGATACAGTTCGTCCAGGTCGCCGCTTACGACGTCCCGTAGCTCCCGGTGCACCGATTCCTTGATCAGGGCCGCAATAGCGTGCAGGGTATAAAACCAACCCCTTGTTTGATCCACACCTTCGGCAATGAAATTGGCGGGATAGTTGGTCGCGAAGACTTCCTTGTTTTCGAAGGGGAAATGCCATTGGGCATAGGGCATGGCTCCGGAATCGAACCAGACGTCCACCAGGTCATGAACCCGGCGCATGGGGTGGCCTCCCGGCTTGGACAAGAGGACGATTTCGTCTACCATAGGCTTGTGCAGATCGATCTCGACCTGTCCGTCCCTGATGGGCCAGCGGGGCTTTCCTTTTTGGAGGTTATGCCCTGCATCTACCGCCCATTGGTAGGCCTGGGTCAGTTCGGCGATACTGCCAATGCACATTTCTTCACCTCCCTCGGACCTCCATATAGGCAGGGGCGTTCCCCAAAAGCGATCCCGGCTCAGGTTCCAATCCACCATATTCTCCAGCCAGTTCCCGAAGCGTCCTTCTCCAGTCGAACGGGGTTTCCATTGAATGGTTTTGTTGAGCTCCACCATCCTTTCCTTCAGTGCCGTCGTCTTGATGAACCAGGCATCGAGGGGATAATAGAGTATGGGTTTGTCCGTCCGCCAGCAATGAGGATAGGTGTGCTCGTATTTTTCGATTTTGAAGGCCCGGTTTTCCTTTTTCAGTTTTACGCAAATGTCCACGTTGACATCGCTGTAATTGGGATCGTCCTTGTAGTTCTTGACGTAG
>CAZJDB010000227.1:0-5014 GCA_964544695.1 uncultured Chitinophagaceae bacterium | reverse complement strand
GAATATTAATAGGTAGTATGGCCTTCGGATTTTTTTGGTCAGGGGTATGGCACTGCCCTGGTTGGCTTCGGAATAATACGTGCCCTGGTATCCGGAATTGAACTTCACGACCAGGGTGGAAAAGTCGTTTTTATGCAGGGCCGAGGCGATCATCCCCATGATGCCGCTTTGCTGCATGGACAGGTAATCGGTGGAATGGTGGTCCAAGGATAGGATACAATCGGACACCAGCATGTTCACGTCATCCGGGTGCCGTTGGAGCACCGTATCAATCATATTGGGGATGTCGGAACTCTTCGAGTTGCACTGCGCTTTGGCATTCGCCTGATTGAAGATAAAACTTCGGATATCTTCCAGTTTGGCGCCTTCGTAGATTTGACAGACTTTCTCGCCCACGAAATTGAGGTTAAGGCTGTCGGCCTCGGGGCTGCTTTTGATCCGTGTTAACAGGTCGAACAGGTTGTTTTCAAATTCTGAGCCGGTGAACAGGTACCCGTCCATACTGCCCGAACGATCTATATACAGGTTATAGTTACCCCCTATCAGGGGTGCTGCTTGCGTAGTTGAGCTTGTTGTATCCCGGCTGTACTGTCCCCCTCCGCTCTTCGGTTGCATACATCCAAAAAAAACCCACCCCAGGACGAGGACCCGGAGCCGGATGAAAGGCTGATTCATGTACACAATATAACTAAAAGGGAGGTGATTTATTGTACGGTGGGACCAACCCCGCGAATTATGGGACGGGCAACGCATTTTACATACTTTGTATCTGATGTTTGAAACACCCAATTAGGCCCATTTGACCGAAAAAGAGCTGATTAAAGGATGCACGGCAAAAGATGTGAGGTGCCAGCGTATCTTATTCGAACGATACGCGGGCAGGATGCTTTCCGTATGCCGTCGCTATGCCAGGGACCAGCGGGAAGCCGAGGATATGTTGCAGGAGGCTTTTATCCGGATATTCGCCTATATCCACCAATTTGAATTTTCGGGGTCGTTCGAGGGGTGGATCCGGCGCATCACTGTCAATGCCTCCCTTCGTTACCTATCGCAGCGGAAGATCGAATTCTCTCCTTTGGGGGAGCAGGATTCCTTTTCGGTTACTGCCGATGATCTGACGGCCCTGGATAACCTGGGAGTGGAGGAGTTGCTGCGGATGATCGCCTCTTTGCCTCTGGGTTACCGGATTGTTTTTAACCTATACGCGGTGGAGGGGTATACCCACGACGAAATTGCCGCATTATTGGGCATTCAGCCCGTCACCAGCAGGACCCAGTTGCGAAAAGCCAGGAAGATGTTGCAGGAGAAGATTCTCGGGTCTACCAAAACCATCCATTAAGTTATGTTTGAGGAACAGTTCGACGAGATACTTAGGGATAAGCTCCGCGACCACGAGTCTCCGGTTCCGGCTGGGTTGTGGGAGCGGCTTTGGGGTTCCGGATTCCGGGGCTTCGGACCACTGGGTCGGGCCTTCGGGCGGCCCGGATGGTGGTTTATCGGCCTCTGCGTTCTTGGACTTTTGGTGGGGGGATATTATTGGCGGGCGGTTCATTCGGTGGGTCGGGGCGGCGCCACGGCCGCGGCGGTCCGTTCGGCGACGGCTGCGGGTGATTCCCGGGACATGCATCCCGCGGCTGGTTCACGGTCTGAGCGTCCCGCAGCCGGTTCCAAGGCCACACACACTTTTGGTCAAACGATCATTGGAACCAGGCTGGTGCATGCGGCGGGTAGACCGGCGGCGCAGGAGCGTTCCTCGAATCGGCATCCCGGTGTTGCCGGAGGACAATCCGGGGTCACGACCAGGGATTATGTGACGGCAAGTGAGAATATAGACATTTACGCGCCAACCTCACCGGTGAGGGTGAACTCGAGCGCTTCCCGACCAGGTTCAGACCTGCCCATGCAACCTCCGGCGGTCGGGTCTATGCCTCGGGGGGGCGGGCTAGTGACCCTGGCAGCTTTGCGGCGCGCTGCCAGACCGGTCATTACGCAAAAGGAACCCCGGTGGGCCATAGATGTTTACGGATCTCCGGATTTCGGGAGAAGCCAGGCCTATCAAAACGATTCCAGTTTGTTTTCGCATGCGGGAACCAAAATGAAGCTGGGTTCCTCCTATACCTTTGGCGCCACCCTTTCCAGGTACGTGGGGTCTCACCTTTCCGTGAGGGCGGGGTTGCAATTATCTTCGATCAGCATTTCTCCACCACCGGCGGACTCCTCCTTTGCGAGTCCCATCCGTGTCAACAGCCTGGACCTGCCGCTTTGGGTGGGGTATGGCATTGGCCGAAAATTCCGGGCGACCCTGGAGGGCGGTTTTCTGATTCATCTCTATTCCCTGGACATACAACACGCAGGCCAGTATGTCGTATTCAACCCGCCCGCCAGTGTATACCTGGGGTTGAATTTGGCAGCAACCATCGCAAACCATTATCAGGTCTTCGGGGAACCATATTTCCGGTACCTTATATACCCGGGACTTACGGCTAATGGGTTTTTGACTTTCGGGGAGCAAAAGGTGTCTACGATCGAAGGCGTATCGTTTGGCGTCCGCTACCTTTGGGGCGAGCAGCGAAAGAGGGTGCGGAAGGCACGGAAGCCACATTAAATCGTACTTTGGCGGCGTGTGCGACCACCGCGAAGCGGTGGCGGACCGCGACCGGTACGTTCATCGCCTGAGGACCATCGTACTCCACGAGATTGGGCACGACATGGGCCTACTGCACTGCCCAACACCCCATTGTATCATGCACGATGCAGAAGGGCGGATCGGTATAATAGATAGCTCGGGGACGGATTTTTGCGCACGCTGCAGGGGGAAACTATAAATTTGCGGGATATGATACGCCTATCCTGCCTGCTTGCCTGGATATTGACCCAGACAGTGCCCGCCTCACTGGAGGTCCCCAAAGGGAATAAACTGATCCTACACACGTATGCCAAAGGGGTGCAAATTTATGTGTGCGCCCAGGTCCCAACGGATACATCGAAGTACATCTGGGTCCTTTCGGAGCCAAGGGCGAATTTGTACCGGGAGAAAAATTATAGGATCCAGGTCGGGAAGCACTACTACGACTCCCTGAAGCGCCCCACCTGGGAAAGCACGGATGGGTCCAGGATCACGTGCGCCAAGGTGGCCCAGGAGAACGTCCCGGGAGCGATCCCGTGGCTGTTGTTGAAAACGGTTTACGCTACCGGGTTCGGTCCCGTCAGGGGCACGGCTTATATCCAGCGACTGAATACGGTGGGAGGCGTGGCGCCTGCGACGGGGGCTACGGTGGAGCACAAGGGGGAATACCTCAGCGTGGCGTATACGGCGGAATACCTTTTCTATGGGCAATGACATAACATTCGGTTCAAATAATTTATATACCTTGCGAGCCTAAAATTGCTTCTATGAGAGTTACACTGACCTTGCTACTACTATGCGGCCTGATCGCTCCGGCCGCGAAATCCCAAAGCCTGACGGGCGATGATATCAAAACCCAGATGCTCAAGGACTGGCAAAGGGCAAAAGCCTACACGCTGGATTACCTGAACACCATGCCTGCCGACAAGTATTCGTTCAAGCCCGTGGACAGCATCCGGAGTTTCGCCCAGCAGATGTTGCACCTTACGGGGGGGAACTATTTCCTGATCTCCACCGCCACGGGCGCGCAGATGCCCGGGATGAGGGACCTGGAACATTCGCCCGGCGCACAGTCCAAGGACTCGGTCATCTACTATGTCACGGCGAGTTATGATTTTGCCATCCAGGCGATCAAAAATTTCGATCCTTCCAAACTGGGAGAAATGGTGACCTTGCGGAACTTCAAGGAAACGCGCTTTGCGATGCTGGAAAAGGCGTTCGAACACCAGACGCACCACCGCGGGCAAGCCACGATTTACATTCGCCTTCAGGGCATCAGGCCCCCGAATGAGAGGTTATTCGAGGCTCCAAATATGGACTAATGGCATCCGCTTCAAGCACCGATATCGTCCTGGTAGGGGCGGGTATCATGAGCGCAACCCTGGCCGTGCTGCTGAAAGAGCTCGATCCAGGGTTGCGCATTTCTATTTATGAAATCCTCGGCGCCCCTGCCGAGGAGAGTTCGAATGCCTGGAACAACGCGGGTACGGGGCACGCCGCCCTGTGCGAGCTGAATTACACGCCGGAACGTCCGGACGGCTCCATCGATATTTCAAAGGCGCTCGGGGTGAATACGGAATTCGACCTGTCGCGTCAGTTCTGGTCCTACCTCGTGCGTAAAGGGTGTATCAAGGACCCGCAGGCCTACATCCATCCCGTTCCCCATTGCAGTTTCGTGCGGGGGGCGGAAAATGGGGCATTCCTTCAAAAGCGGTACGAGGCATTGACGGCGCATCCGCTGTATCATGGCATGGAATTCACACAGGACACCGCCGTGATGAAGGAGTGGTTCCCCCTGGTGATGGAGGGGCGCGATCCGCACGAAATAGTCACGGCGACGCGTATGCGCACGGGCACCGACGTGGATTACGGCGCCCTGACGCACATCCTGCTGGATTCGCTGAAAGGAACGGACGGCTTTTCGATCCACTATTTCAGCCGGGTGCAGGATATAAAAAGAGAGGGGGAAAATTGGATCCTCCGCGTACGCGATGAAAAGACCGGCGCTCACCAGGAGGTGCCTGCGGCGTTTGTCTTCCTGGGTGCGGGTGGGGGTTCACTGCACCTCCTGCAGAAATCGGGTATACCCGAGGGGCGGGGCTATGCGGGATTCCCCGTAAGCGGGGTTTGGTTGCGCTGCGACAACCCGGCTATCACGGCCCGGCATCACGCGAAAGTGTATGGAAAAGCAGAGTCCGGTTCACCCCCCATGTCGGTGCCGCACCTGGATACGCGACACGTGGAAGGTAAGGTGTCCATCCTGTTCGGCCCCTACGCGGGCTTTTCGACGAAGTTCCTCAAACATGGTTCTTTCCTGGACCTGTTTGGTTCGATAGACATGGAAAACATCCTGCCGCTCCTGGCGGTGGGCCGGGACAATTTTGCCCT
>CAZJDB010000226.1:0-8242 GCA_964544695.1 uncultured Chitinophagaceae bacterium | reverse complement strand
AGTCGGAAGGAAAGGTAACCTGTGGCGTGGGATTTACAGTGAAGGTCCGGGTGGCGGAGGCGGCGCAGCCTTCAGCGCTGACGACAGAAAGTCGAATATCGTATTGGCCGGGTTGCTGCGGCGTGATCGCGGGCAGCGAGTCCGAATAAGTTTGGCCGGCAAGGGCCCAATTCCAACTGGATATGGGTCCCACCGAATCAGTGGTTTGATTGAGGAGAGGCAAAGGTCTGCCGGTGCACGCGATTGCAACACTGAAGTCCACGACCGGATAGGATCCGATGACCAACGGAACCCGGTTGGAATCAGAGGAACAACCGTCATCGCTGGTCACGATCTGGGTCACGTTGTACGTACCCGCACTGTCGTATCGATGGGGTGGTGGATTTTGTAAATGGCTCCCCGAACCATCGCCAAAATTCCAGGACCAATGTAAGATGGACCCGTCCGCGCTCGAACTGTCCTTAAACAGGACCGGCTCACCGGTGCACGTGGCCTGCCCGGAAAGGGATGCGAATGCGGCCTCCGGGGAGGCGCAAAAAGACTGGAGGTTATGTCCCGATCCCGTACCACCCGTGAAGCCCCAATAAACAATAGCGTTGCCCGCGAACAGATCGCTCACGATGTTCTTGGTCAGGGTCAGGCGCAGAGCTCCGTCCATAAATGCGGATAGGGTCAGGGAAGGCGCATTCCAGCGCACTTCCAGGGTATGCCAGGCGCAATCCCGGATGCTGGGAGCGTTCAACAAGGCCTGTACGGGGCCAGCCAGGTTGGTGGAGTCCCCGTGCCGGATATCCCCATTGACCTGAATGGCGACATGATCAAAGGCCGGGTCCTGGTCATTGGGGTTCTGATGGGTATCGATGGTGATGCCCAGGGAAGGGGTGATACCTTCGAACCCCATTCCATCTCCACCCGCTCCGATGCTGTTGGTATCCTGTTGCAGGACAAAGGCGATTCCATCGGAACCATTGTTATCCGAATGGCAACCCAGGAAAACACCAAAATGATAATCGAATGATTGCGTCAGGTCCAGGGGATGATCCCTCCATACCGAACCCGCCTCGCGGGGTTGATCTTGTGTCAGGGAGAAGCAATCGCAAATATTTTGAACGGCTGATTTGTGCAGGGTGTATTGCCCACGAACAAACCGGCCCCAGGTAAGGCAAACCAGCAAGAAGCCCAAACGCACCGCCATGCTATAAGATACGGGCAACTCCCCCTATGCGTCTATCGCATCAACATGACCGTTCCTCTTTGCGTGAGGGTCTGGCCGTTGAGGTCGATCCCCTGTATCATCCACACATAGGAAGCCACGGGACAAGATCGCCCGGACATGGTTCCATCCCAGGTCGCCTGAATGTCCGTCGTATGGAACACCTCGGTTCCCCAACGGTCGAAAATGCGGAAATACGTAAGGGATCGGATACCGGGAGCGACGATTTTCAGGACATCGTTGATTCCGTCTCCATTGGGGGTGAAGGCGCTGGGGATATAAATAGCGGGGCCCTTGTAGACTTTGATAAGGATGCTGGCATAGGAAGCGCAACCCGCCGCCGTATAGGCCGTAAGGGTGTACCACGTATCCTGGCTAATGCTCGCGATGGGGTCGGCAATATCGGGGTTGCTGAGACCATCGGGCGGGGACCACTGATAATACGCTCCGCCCGAGCCGTTCAACTGGATGGGGTATCCCAGGGCCACGGCCGTATCCCTGCCTGCATTGGCGTGAGAGGTTTCTATGTAAACGGGTTGCGTTACTGTATCGGAAATACAACCCTGCGGGCTTACTGCCCAGAGGCTTACCTGGAGAGTATCTTCCTGTGTGTAGGTATGGGAAATGGATTCGGTAGAATCGCGGAGGCTATCGAGCTGCCAGTACCATTGCTGTATGGGCGTGGGGTCCAGGTCGTTTCCGTACAGGACCAGGGGCATCCCCGCGCAGACCGCCGTAGAGGCAAAATTGACCTGGGGTGTGGGGTTGACCAAAAACGTAGCGCTGGCGGAATTACTGGCGCAACCCTGGGCGCTGATAACGGACAATTGGAGCGTATAGGTACCGGACTGGGGAGGGATGATCGTGGGCAGGGAATCACTGAAGGTTTGCCCGTTGCTGAGGGACCAGTTCCAGGAAGCGATGGACCCTACCGAATCATGGGTATTATTGACCAGGGTAAGGGGTCTGTCCGAACAAAAGGCCGTTGCCTGGAAGGCCGCCACGGGATAAGAACCGATGATCACCGTCGTCTTGTCCGTATCGGAATAGCAACCGTTGTTCCCTAAAATGAACTCGGAAACGTTGTATACACCCGGGGTGGGGTAGACGTGGGGAGGCGGATTCTGAAGATTACTGGTGGTTCCGTCCCCGAAATTCCAGTTCCATTGCACGATGCTGCCAAAGGAAGTGCTGCTGTCGATGAAAGTAATGGGGGCGTTTTCACAAAAGCGCTGATCGGGTCCATAAGCATGGTTGGCATTCAGGGATGTGCAGAATTGCTGGAGGTTGTAGGAGCCTCCCGTTGCACCCGTAAAGCCCCAGAAAACATTGGGATTCCCGTGGAAGATACTGTCCACGATATCCCTGGTCATGGTGAGTCGTTCGACCCCATCCATGGAGGCGGTCAGGGTCATGGTGGGAGCATCCCATTTGACATCCAGCACGTGCCAATTGCAGTCCTTGAGGTTGGGGCTTCCCGCCAGGGCCTGGACGGGGCCCGCCAGGTTGTTGGTATCGGCGTGATTCACGTCTCCGTTCGCCTGGAAGGCGATGTGATCATACACGGGATCGTCGTCATCCGCATTCTGATAGGTGTCCAGGCTAACACCGAGGGAAGGGGTAATGCCCCCGAAACCCATGCCTTCACCTGTAGAGCCCTCACTGGTACTGATCGGCTGCAAGGCAAAGACAATACCGTCCGCCCCGGCCGTACCCGTGATACAACCCAGGAAAACATTGAAATGGTAATCGAAAGATTGGGTGAGGTCTATCTTGTTCTTATTCCACACCGAACCGGCCTGGAAATTTTGGGCGGGCGTCAGGGAATAGCAATTACAAGAGTTTTGAACGGCGGTACCGTTCATTACATAAGGATTTGCCTGGGCTATTACCTGCGCGTCAACTTCGGCGGCCCCCCAAAAGCAAAATAATACTCCACATACACAAGCATAGACAAGGTTCATATCTAATTATGAGGACGCGCCTTCGGCGCGTCTGGGCATTTGTGCGCCTCCGGCGCGTCGGGCTTCAGTCGCACTTACACGTCTATCCGTGCGTACTTGGCATGAGTCTCGATGAATTCGCGCCTGGGCGCTACCTCATCGCCCATCAGCATGCTGAATACCAGATCGGCCTCAGCAGCGCTTTCAAGGGTGACCATTTTCAAGGTACGCTTGTTGGGATTCATGGTGGTATCCCACAATTGATCCGCATTCATTTCTCCCAACCCTTTATAGCGTTGGATGTCCACGTTATCTTCCTTTCCCTCCCCGATGCGTTCCACCGCTATTTTCCGGTCATCTTCGGTCCAGGCGTATTCAGAGGCCTTCCCCTTCTTTGCCTTAACCAGGTAAAGGGGAGGTTGGGCGAGGTATACGTAGCCCTGCTCGACCATTTCCTTCATATAACGGAAGAGAAAGGTCAGGATCAGGGTAGCGATGTGACTACCATCTACATCGGCATCCGTCATGATGATCAGCTTATGATACCGAAGTTTGGCGAGGTTCAGGGCCTTGGGGTCTTCGGGTGTACCCACGGTGACACCCAGGGCAGTATAAACGTTTCGTATTTCTTCATTTTCGAGGATCTTGTGTTCCATGGCCTTTTCTACGTTGAGGATCTTACCTCTCAACGGAAGGATGGCCTGGAAACTCCTGTCTCTGCCCTGTTTCGCCGTTCCGCCTGCGGAATCCCCTTCCACGAGGTAGAGTTCGCAACGCCCCGGGTCGCGGTCCGAGCAGTCGGCTAACTTACCCGGCAGCCCTCCACCCGAAAGGACGCTTTTACGCTGGACGAGTTCCCTTGCTTTTTTTGCGGCAACTCTCGCCTGGGCCGCCAGGATGACCTTTTGGATCACATTTCGGGCTTCCCTGGGGTTTTCCTCCAGGTACGTATCCAGTGCCTTAGCCACGGTCGTTTCCACAATTCCACTGACTTCGCTATTGCCCAACTTGGTTTTCGTCTGGCCCTCGAATTGGGGTTCGGGCACCTTGACCGAAATAATGGCGCTCAGGCCTTCCCGGAAATCGTCCCCTTCGACCTCTACTTTAGCCCTTTCAAAAAGCCCTTCCTTTTCACCGTATTGTTTGAAGACGCGGGTAAGCGCCCTTCGGAAGCCCGTGATGTGGGTGCCACCCTCGATGGTGTTGATGTTATTGACGTAGGAAAAAATGTGCTCCTTGAAGTCGTCATTGTAGGACATGGCGACCTCGACCTCGACGTTGGCGTTCGCATCAAAACCGTCGACATACAGCGTCTTATTGATCAGCGCAGTCCGTTTGGCATTCCGATCCAACATTTCCACGAATTCCACGATACCGCCTTCGCTGAAGAAGGTTTCGACGAAGGGCTTGTCCTCCTCGTCCTTTTCACGGAGGTCGGTGAGGGTAATCCGGACCCCTTTATTCAAATAGGAAAGTTCCCTGAGGCGTCCGGCCAGGATGTCCTTGTTATAGGTAGTGCTGTTGAAAATGGAATTGTCCGGCCAGAAATGTATCATCGTACCCGTCAGGTCGGTTTCGCCGATGGTCCGCACGGGGTATTGGGGAATACCGGTATTGTATTCCTGCTCGAATACCTTTCCTTCCCTGAATATGGTGGCGTGCAGCACCGAACTGAGCGCGTTAACGCAACTCACGCCCACACCGTGCAAACCTCCGGAAACCTTGTAGGAACCCTTGTCGAATTTGCCGCCGGCATGAAGGACGGTCATAACCACTTCCAGGGCGGATTTCTTTTCCTTGGCCATGATGCCGGTAGGGATCCCCCTGCCGTCATCCGTGACGGTTACGGAGTTATCTTCGTGGATCGTGACGTCGATGTTTTTGCAAAATCCCCCCAGGGCTTCGTCTATAGAGTTGTCCACTACTTCATACACCAGGTGGTGCAACCCCTTGACCCCTATATCTCCGATGTACATGGCCGGCCTTTTACGGACAGCCTCCAATCCTTCTAAAACCTGAATGCTTTCAGCGCCGTATCCATTGCCGTTTTGGGTGGGTGTTTCCACTGCTTGAAATTCAGTACTCATACAAACTTTTCAGTCCTTTCTTTATGTGGTGCAAAGGTAGTAAAATTAAGCCTTTTAAGCCAATTAACGGGTGTTAAAACCGGGTATTTATCAACATGTGTTTGTCACCAGGGCGTCAGGATTTGAAGCCTTTTGGACCCGTGTCTCCCGATGCCCTACTTTTGCACCGTGCTGCAACCTCCAGATATATTATCCATTGCCCGCAAACAGCCCATTCTCCAGGAATCCCTGGAGCTACTTCACAGTAAAGAGCAGCATATTCCCGGTGGAGTGGCTTATTCCATCCAGCGATATAATTTGATGCCCCAGTGGACAGTGGAGGATACGGGAATGATGGTATACCAGCAAGGGCCCGAGAGCTACCTGGAACTAAGGTTTTGTTTGACAGGAAATGCCTATTGCGACGATCCGCGGTGTAGCGGTGGCCAAGCTTGCCGGAAAGCCGGGAGTACTTGTGGGGCCCGACCCTCCCTGGATCTGTTTCATTTCCGGTTTTCCGCGACCTATGTGACTCCTTTTGTAAAAGGGAAGCAAAGTACCTCCAGGACGGATGAGGTCCTGGCTTTCCGGTATCCCAGTTCCTTTACCAAGATCGTCCCCCTTTGCGGCAGGAGCCGGTTGATCCTCGAAAGCCTGCTGTCACACCACTACGAGGGCTCCCTGGAAAACATATTCGTCAACAGCCAGGTCCAGGCGCTGCTGTTGTACAGCCTGGAATGCCTCCTGGAGGAAAAAGAGGAGGGCGTATTTGCGTGCAAGTTCCTGTCCAACGAGGCCGACAGGGAAAAAATCGCCAAGGCCAGGGAAATCCTCCTGGAACACATCGGTCAACCACTGACAATCAAGGAATTAAGTCGGAAGGTGGCCATGAATGAATGTTACCTCAAAAAGGGCTTTAAAGAGTTGTTCGGCACGACCATCTTCGACTTCTACCAGGGGCAACGCATGGAACACGCCAGATACCTGTTGTACGAAAAAGGGCTCAGCGTGACGGAAGTATCCCTACTCCTGGGCTATTCTTCCATCTCCCATTTTTCAACGGCCTTCAAGAAGCACACGGGTTTGAAGCCATGTGACTTACTGCTGCGTTAAGTTGGGATTTATTCCTGGATGTAGCCCGCGTCATTGACCATGACGGACTTTTCCTGGTCCCCCTGCTTCAAATCCACTTTGTAAAAGGGGTTCACGTTTTCGTATTCCAGCTTCTGTACAGCCGCGATCTCCATACCTGGATATTGGGTCTGAAGGGCAGTTTTTGCTGCATCGCTGAGCTGCGTTAAATCCAGGTCCGTCTTGGTCCTGAGCCACTTACCGGAAGAATCGAATTCGGCGTATTCCTTCTTTCCGCCGTTGTCCATTACGGCGCAAAAGTTACCGGCAGGGGTTACTTGCCAGGTAGGCGTCATGCCGCTGAATTTGGCTTGAAAAGCGGTGGTTACTGAATCGGGTGGGGTAATGACCTTAGGGGTGTCTTCTTTTTTCGCGTTGTGATGCGTTTGGGCCGAAACGGCGACTCCAATAAATAGGAGAATGGTTAACATCAAGGTGTTTTTCATAACGGTTCTCATTTCCGCATCTGGGGTCCAAAACTGTGCCAAGATGACGATTGCTCTCAGGCCGCTGGAATTTCGTACCTTTGCACCCTCTTTGACGCGCCGAACGGCGCAAAACGCAATTATGAGCGCCATGTACAGGGAATATCAACAGTTGAACCTACCCGCCATGGAAAAGGAAGTGCTGGATGCATGGACTGCATCCGATGCTTTCCAGCGAAGCGTGGACCTGAGGGAAGGGCGCCCGGCCTTTGTATTTTATGAGGGTCCGCCCAGTGCCAACGGCATGCCCGGGATCCACCACGTAATTTCCAGGACCCTGAAGGACCTGGTCTGCCGCTATAAAACGATGCAGGGTTTCCAGGTGAAGCGGAAAGCCGGCTGGGATACGCACGGCTTGCCCGTCGAACTCGGGGTTGAAAAAATGCTGGGCATCACCAAGGACGACATCGGAAAGAAGATCTCCATTGCCGAATACAATGCCATTTGCCGAAAAGAAGTATTGAAGTTCAAGGATAAGTGGGATGACCTGACGCGAAGAATGGGGTATTGGGTGGACCTGGATCACCCCTATATCACCTTTGAAAACAACTATATTGAAACGCTTTGGTGGATCCTCAAGGAGTTCTATGACAGGGGCCTGCTCTACGAAAGCGTAAGTATACAACCCTATTCCCCTGCCGCGGGAACAGGACTGAGCTCCCATGAGTTGAACCAACCGGGGACATACAAGGAAGTGAAGGATACGAGCGTTGTCGCTATGTTCAAGGCCGCGGACCCGGATTTCTTCGGAGTCCGGGAAGCATTTTTCCTGGCCTGGACCACTACCCCCTGGACCCTGCCCAGCAACCTGGGTCTTACGGTGGGGCCGAAAATAGATTACGTCCTCGTGCGGACGTTCAATCCCTACACGCATCTTCCGGTGAACGTAATCCTGGCCAAGGCCCTGTTGGGAAAATATTTCAAGCCTGAGGGAGAAAACGGCGACTTTGAGACGTACGGTCCGGAAACGAAGGTGCTTCCCTGGGCCGTGCTGAGTGAATTCAAGGGTAGCGAGCTCGAAGGGCTTCGCTACGAGCAACTTCTGCCTTATCATGCCAATCGGCCAGAACTTGTTGAAGGCGATCCTTTCAGGGTTTTGCTGGGCGATTTCGTTACCATAGAAGACGGTACGGGTATCGTACATACCTCTCCGGCTTTTGGCGCTGATGACTACAAGGTGGGAAAGAAGTACGGGATCGGTATCCTGACCATGGTGGATAAAGAAGGCAAATTCGTGAGTGGTCTGGGCGAGTTCAGCCACCGCTACGTCAAGAACTACAAGGACGATCCCAATTACAGCGATGTCAACGTGGACATTTGCGTAAAACTGAAAAAGGAAAACCGGGCCTTCAAAATCGAAAAATACGAGCACACCTATCCTCATTGCTGGCGGACGGACAAACC
>CAZJDB010000225.1:0-13138 GCA_964544695.1 uncultured Chitinophagaceae bacterium | reverse complement strand
AGATCGGTGGCCAACCCGATTTGAAGGGGGACCGAGTTCGTAAATTCCAGGGAAAAGTAGATCCCGTTGATGACGACCACCGACAGGTCTACGTGAACGGGAATGTATACCTCCACTCCCGCCTGGCCGGACAACTTCAGCCCATTCTTAGGGTCCCAGGATCCCTGCAAGCTAAAATCGGATTCCAGGTTGATACCCGAGAGGATCTTCTGAATGAACCCATCACCTTGAGAAAAATCGATGATGAGTTTGCCACCTTCGATGCTCAACTGCACCTGGGGCACCACCGATCCTCCTGAGGTGCCCAGCGTCGCATCCACCCCCACGTCCAGGCTTATACTGGTGGCCTGTAAGGCCGAGCCGCCCGTTACACCAATCAACACGATGGGGGCGTTGCCGGTCTTTTGCGCCGCCACGCCCAGGTCCACGGTCAGACTCACACTGCCCGTCGGAGGGTTCAGGTTGACGGTCAAAGGGGGCGCCAGGGTGAGCGACAACCCTGCATCGAAAGCGGCAACGGTGTGGACCGTGCCCTTCCATATATCCGAGAAATTGACCGAATTGTCATAAGTCGCACTACCCGGGAGCGTGAGCGAAGCCTTGAGTCCCGGAGGATGTGCACTGGGGTCCGCCTGCACCATGAACACGTAGGCTTCCAGGGAGGCGGGTTGCCCTGCCGGCTGGTAGATCGTAGCGGGTATGGCGATGTTCTCGAGGAGGATCTGCAAACGCTGGAAAAGGGCCAGCCCGTCAAAACTGTTGTCCCCCCACTGGAACACCTGTTCCAGGAACTGGTCCGGATGACTGAAAAGGGTTGGAATACGATCGATGTAGAATCGACGCGGGATAACGGGCAGGTCTAAGGTCCGGCTATAGTCCAGGCTGGGGTCGGGCATTGGCTCGATGTCTATGATCCCGATCGTCGAGAAAAGGCTGGTCAGCACCGGCATTTGTGTATTGAGGTATCCGACGATCATGTATTCCAATGTCCGCACGGCCATATTGGCGGCGACGTCGGCCAGTTGCTGCTGCTCTGCCGGTGTCAGGCCGGCTGCTGCCGTCTTGAGGGCATTGCCGACCGATTCCAGGCTGGAGACCAGCTCCCCGACATGGGTGATCAGGGGGATGGCATCGGCAATGATGGTGAGGGGATCACCTCCGGAAATGGCGCTTTCAAGGGCGGTCACGTCGGCCTCCAGGGCCGAGGCCTTGGCCGCCGCACCGGATAAGGACGACAGCAGGCCGGCGTCCCCTGCAATGGAGGCGGGGAGCTCGACGCCCAGCCGGAAAAACATGTCCGGCCCCAGCAAGTCCTCCAAAGGGGTCAGCAATTTCCCAAGCACGAGGATGACGCTCTCTAATGTACCGGTTGATGTAGCCATGAGGGGGTATCATATTTGAATTCTCCAACCAGTTGAATCATTTCCGGAATGGTCATTTCCCGGGAAAAATCGGCCAGTACCGGTTCGAAAGGCCGAAAGTCCATTTGAAAAGCACCGGATGCATATTCTTTGAGGATAGAAAGGAATTTTGCGGCTGCCTCCTGCAGGGTCATCCCTTCGATCACCGGCTGCAACCGCATTCCGGGCGAATGAAATGCCTGCATGGCCAGCCTGGTCCAGACAGGTCCCTTGCACCGGTGCCACGTGGTAGCCACCCGCTTGTTATGGTTGACCAGGTCCATGATCTCGGGGAAATATTTATCGAAAAGCCCCGCAAGCGTTTTGCCATTCTTCGTCGCCAGGAATTGTTCCTGCATAGATGCGGCGTGTTCCGGGGCCAGCGCCTCCGCCAGGGAAGTGACAGGTGGGTTTACCTGGGCCATGGTGCTCACCGTTTTGTTGGCGTTCACACCGCCCGCTCCCCACCCGAGGTCCTGATCCGGTGTCGACCCGCTGTCTTTGGGATCGATATTTGCTATCAGCTTGGCTTTTATATCCGTGTGACTAAGGCCCGGATTCTTGTGTAGCATCAGGGCGATGGTTCCGGTCACGTGGGGAGCGGCCATACTGGTTCCACTTTTGTCTACGTAATAGCTTTGACAGCAGGTGCAACAACACGAACAGCGATCGCTTGCGAGGCCGGCCGAAGTTATGGTTTCACCCGGCGCACAGAGGTCCGGCTTGGTCCTCGGGGTCTTCGGCGGTGTTTCCATGGTCGGGCCACGGCTTGACTAATCTGCCAGGGACGTACCCGAGATCAGGCCGATACTATAATTCCCCACCGAAATACTTTCAATGCCGGCTGCATTCTCGCACAATGTGGATTGAGAGGTACATTGAGATTTGTCGGAGAATTTATGTGCGGTAGCACTATTGGGATCGGCATAGTTGCAGAAACCATCCACGATCGTAGGGGTCGACACGGTACTTTGTAATTCGATTTTCCAGGCGCCGGGAATATTTTTGCCTCCGGTAGGCGGGGTGATCGCAATTAAAATATTGTTGGGGCTATTGGTTATTGTCACCGTGGAACCCGTTCCATTGATGGTGTTATTTGTAGTGGGGCTGCCGCCGGCGGCTACCCAGGGAATGACGGTCCCCCCGGGTGACGTTAGCCTCACCTGGATATTGGATCCAGTGTATCGTATCGCGACATAGCGCTTCTGTTTATCATCTGCCGCCAATTCTACCGGCAATGCTACAATCGCCGGCGAGGCTCCCACGGTTACGCGGGCGTGAAAGGCGCTGCCCCCATCGTTGCCCGCCGCAAAGACGACCGCCAAACCGGTATTGTTTTTCAAAAGATTATCCACCGCCAGGCTCAGGGCACCCGTCCCGTCCATTGTATCGGAGATAATACCCAGGCTGATATTGATGGCCAGAGGAATAATCGGATCGGTCGACGTCGCCTGATCGACGATATAATTGATGGCGTCCATCAGGAAGTCATTGTTCACTGTGGCGGGTGTCGGGCTTGTCAGGGTCTGCGGAGGTGTAAGATTTTCGCCATGGTCCCCTTTCGAAATTCCCCATACTCTAACCATGATAATATCCGCATCGGGGGCCACCCCTATATAACGGAAAGCCCCGAAGCAATCACCTGACTGGGAACCATTGCCCGCCGCGATGCCCGCTACATGGGTGCCATGTCCGTTGGAATCCACATGTCTGACAACTACTGCGGGTTTTGGATTGTGTGCCGTATCTGCGAGGTAGGTGATGGTGTCGGTGATCTGTGTTCTTGAATACTCTACTCCGTACCCGAGTGTGATGGTAGAAGAAGATACATGCGTATTGTTAATATTGGAAGGAGGGTTTTCCCCTACGACGGGTGGATTTAGGGGCGCATTAATGGTCTGGTCCCAGATCTTCATGATGCGCGACGTACCATCCGGCTTTTTGAACACGTGGTGATTGAAATCGATGCCGGTGTCTATAATACCCACGATGACCCCTTGGCCGGTATATCCAATAAAGTCATTGCCCGTCTGGGTCCATACCTTGTTAGCCTGGATATGTGGCACGCTTGAGCTCAGCAGAAGGCGATGCTCGCGGCGGCCTTCGATCCTTACCACCTGGGGAAGGGCGGCCAAGGTCCTGAGGGCCCTGATGTCGGCTGAGCCCATGGAAACATTCCCAAAGACACCGTTCGCTTGGAACCCCGCCTGTTCGATCGGCTGAATATCCCCTGTAAATACAATGGAGACAGGGATCCGGTCTTCATCCGACAAGGGATGCCGTCCTGCGTCAGGGTTTTTGTCGAAATAGTCTTTTTCAGCTAATAGTGTCTGTATTTCAGAGTCAAGAAAGGCCATAGGTTAGGGTTAGGTGAAGAAATTAGGCTTAGGCGTCTGTCAAGGTAATTCGTTTGGCTGACCGGAAAAAGGGTAATTGTACCCTTTTTTGAGATTTGAAAATAACAGCGACATTCGCCATATGAAAATGGTAGCCCTTTTATTCGGTTGTATTGTCTTTACGCGGATGGCCATGGCACAGGAAGTACGCACGCCCTTATTCAACCTCCATTTTGGTTCAGATTCATGGACTTACCGGACGTCAGGTGGGGATTCGATCGCTTTCCGCCTGCCCGTATTCGATATCGACGGGGGACGCGTGGCCGCGTCAGTCCACGGTTTTACCGGGGGGGCGGTTTTGCGACTACCCAATGGGGCTTTTGAACAAATGTTTACGGGCTCGATTGATCAAGGCCTTCGCCTTACTGTCACTTACCGGTGGGCTACGGACAATCCTATAGTCCGCTTCCGGTATACTTTGACGGGAACGGGGCCGCATCGGTTGACCAAGCCTGCGGGCACCGACGATTTGCAATATTTTTCTACATCGATGGGGGCTTTTCGTCGGTTTAAAGAAATCCGCCTATCCGATTTCGATGCGAAGTACCACGCCACCACCCTGGAAGAAGTGCCCGTTGGCGGAAAGGATTTCAATGACACCGCGCGCCTCATGGGGCCCATGCTGGAAGTGGGCGATGGTAAGACCTCTTTTGTTTTGGCTTACGAACACGGCTCCCAATTCCCGGACCGGTTCCTGGAGTTCCGCCTGAACCCCGACAAGACCGTGGCCCTTGCCGCGGTTAAAGGGAATTACCTGAATGGTCAACCGCTGGGTTCATTCGAGACGATTTGGTTCGAGGTCGGGGGCCTAAACGGGGGAGATGAGCAGTTGGCTGCCACGTACCGAACCTTTATCTTAAAATATATCAGTCAAAACCTGGACAGCCGCAAACCCTATATCTATTACAATACCTGGGGCCGGCAGGAGCGTGCCAAATGGGCCGGGGGCTCCTACCTGTCCACGGAGAACCTGGCTACCACCCTGAAAGAAATTGAAGTGGCCCACCGCATGGGGGTCGATATCTATGTACTCGACGCGGGTTGGTTCAGCAAAACGGGCGATTGGCTGGTGAATACGGCGCCTGCTTTTTTTCCGGATACCCTCCGGCAGGTCAAGGCCCTCCTGAATAAATACGGCATGCGCCTGGGTCTTTGGATCAACCCCACTGCCGCCGCGGTGTCTAGTGAGATGCTTCGGACGAACCGGGACTACATTATGGAGCTGCATGGTAAGAAAAGCGAACCCGGCCCCATTTGGGAAACCGAAAACAGCGTCAACCTCGACATCGTCAGCCCCTATTGGAACGCCATCGCGGATAAACTCATCCAACTCACGCGTGACCTGGGCGTATCCTACTTCACCTGGGATGCCGTCGATCAGTATTCCTGCGATGGAGACAACGGGTTCCATGGCACTTCGGTGAATCCTATGCAGGAACGGGGAGACAGCTATGCCTTTCAATTACCTATTTATCTATCCAAGGTAGTCGATAAAGTCTGCGCCGCCGCCCCCAACACCATTTTTGAATTGGACGTCACCGAAGCCGGGCGGAGTATGGGTCTGGGGTTTCTTTCTTCTGGTAAATACATTATCCTGAACAACGGTGCCTATTTTCACAACTTCAACATCGTGCCCGACTGGCAAACGCCGCTGGCGAACGGCAACGTTCAAATCTTCACCAACCCGGGTCCGGCCCGTGGGTGGTTTACACGGTCTGTGCTGACCTATGACAAATGGATTCCATCTACTTTGCTGCTGACGTTTTACCAAACGGATGGGTCGCGGAATTCACAACTGATTAATGTGGCTTCTTTGATCCTGGGGCAGAATGGGATTTGGGGGAATATCCTGGACAACACTCTTGCAGATGCGGATTTTATTGGCAGGATTTTGGCGAAATACAAACAGGTTCGGGATGATGTGACGGTTAGCTCGCCTTTGTTCGAGGGGGCGCCGGGGAATAGTTCGGAGATCTATGAGAAGATTTCCGATTCGACGGGTCGGGGGGAGGTCGTTTTGTTTAGCAACGGGGGGCATACACGGTATATTACTACGCACCACGTAGACCCCTCTATTTGGTGCACGACGGGTGTTTCGGTACATATCGATGGGGCAGGGCGCGCTGTCATTGATGTCGATTTTGAAGGGAGTGGGGCGGCGATTGTGTTTTTTGGGGTGAGGGCTGGCCCACCAGATTCAGTTCGTTCAACTGCCCGTCGATGAATTCGATATCTTCGGTGGTGAGCGTCAGTTGGGCCGCCTTTGCATTTTCTATGGCCTGCTCCTTGTTGCGGGCGCCCGCCAACGCGATGGTAATGCCGGGCTGCTGGACGGTCCAACGAAGGACCAATTGAGCAATTTCCACATTCTTGGATTGTGCCAGGGGTTGCAACCGGTCGAGAAAGTCGTCGATGCGCCTGATGTTCTCCGGCCGGAAGAATAAAGTATTGGGACGATGGTCGCCGGGTGCAAACACATGATCGGGCCTGATCTTTCCCGTGAGCAATCCTCTTTGCATGGAGCTATAGGCAATGATCGCCTTGTTGTTCTCAATGCAATAGGGTACCAGTTCGGCTTCGATGGACCTTTCCACCATGCTGTAGGGGACTTGATTGGACGCCAGGTTTAGGGTTTGTTCCGCTTCAGCCATCAGGTCCGCCGAATAGTTGCTGACGCCCGCGGCCCGGATCTTACCCTGGCGGAGAAGTTGCGTCAGGGCTTCCATGGTTTCAGCTACCGGGGTCGTGCTATCGGGCCAGTGGATTTGATACAGGTCGATATAATCCGTGCCCAGCCGGCGGAGGCTGTCTTCACATTCCTTAATGACACTCTCTTTCCCGGCGTACTGGTAGATATCGATGATATGGCCCGCATTGTCTGCGCTTTTAAATGCTGGCGTTCCTTTTTTTTCATCCCAGCGCATGCCGAATTTGGTCAATATTTGTACGCTGTCGCGGCGAAGGCTGCGCAACGCTTCTCCGACGATCTCTTCGCTGAGCCCCTGGCCATAGATCGGCGCCGTATCGATGGAGGTCACGCCATATTCATGAGACGCCAGTATTGCCTGCAGTGCATCCTTTCTATCTGTTCCTCCCCACATCCAACCGCCGATGGCCCATGCGCCAAAGGTGATCATCGAGACCCTGAGGTCGGTATTACCTAATTGTCTGTATTCCATGGTTCATGTTTTTATCCTTCAAAGTTGCCATCTGAAATTTGCTATTTAGTATGCAAATAGGCGATGCGGGAGGTAGGATCGTTAAACGGGCAGGATCGATCGCCGGGGGGTACGCCGCCAGGCCGGGCGACACATTTTCCCGGCTTACCGACCAGCCTTGCCCATTCAACGTTTATTCCGGATATGGCTTTGCCTGAGTGGCTATTTTTGACTAGGATGAGAACCCTTTATACGATATTATTTTTCCTTGATACCCTGGTGTTAGGCTGTCTTACGTACCTTTTTCTGCACAAGCTCGATCACTGCGGGTCGGTTGGGGCGTTGGTATTGATTTTCTCGGGGATAGCCGCATGCATTATTATTTTGGTAGTCCTATTGATAAGGTATCTGAAGCAACCATAGCAGTAACCCATTTTTGTTCAAAATGTTTACTTTTAGGATATGAAGGCCCTGATCATCGACGATAATAAGATCGCGAGGATGACCATGCGGCAGCTGGCCGCCAAGGTTGCCGACCTGGATGTGGTCGCGGAATGCTCCAACGCGATGGAAGCCTTCGAGGTGATGAAGGCGCAGCACGTCGATCTGCTGCTGCTGGATATTGAAATGCCGGGTATGTCCGGGCTGGAGTTGACCAAAAAACTCGGCAGCATCCGGCCCTTGATCATCTTTATCAGCTCGAAGCGGGAGTATGCAGCGGATGCCTTTGATCTGAACGTGGTGGATTACCTGGTAAAGCCGGTGACCACGCCCCGATTCCTTCAAGCCATCGAGAAAGCCAGGGAAATGGTGGAGAGCAATAAGGAAGAAGTCAAGGTAAAGGGAGATGAGTTCCTCTTTATCCGTGATTCCAATATTGTGCGCAGGCTCCGGCTGGATCAGATCCTGTATGCCGAGGCCATGGGAGATTATGTTAAATTATATACGCCGGAGCGGTTCTATGCCGTGCATACGACATTAAGGGCAGTGGAAGAAAGATTACCTGCCTCCGACTTTCTGCGCGTGCACCGTTCGTACCTGGTGGCGGTGGACAAGATCGACACTATGGACGGCGGTGCCTTGGTGGTCAATGGCAAACCGGTGCCCGTAGCCGACGCGTACCGCGTAGCATTGAACAGGAGAATGAATATCTTATGACCAGCAACCGGTTCATTTATTGGATACTTGCCGCCTTCATTGCCGGCAACGTGCTGATCATCTTCATACAATACAATTCGGCCAAGAATATACATAACCTCATCATGGGGAATAAGAAGTTGTTGCATGAATTGACCGTGGAAAACCAGTTGCGGGAACTGGAGAGGGATTTGCTTTCCTCCGAGCTTAAAATGGACCGAACCGTGGCCACCGGCGATACCAGCCAAATGAAGGAGGTGGACCAGCAGTTGAATGAGGCGCGGGGATTACTGGATTCCCTGCGGGCGGTCACCGGGCCGGACAGCACCTTGCGGCATATCGAGCGGCTGACGGCATTGGACGATGAGAAATCGAAGCTGAGGGCTCAGATCCTGGACAGTTTCCGCATAACCGGCAAACTTTCCATCGAAAGCTTTAGAGCCATGACGCGGCAAAGACCGCTCGTCAATGACGTCAACAACGCGAGCCGCACGATCTATGAGATCCGTCAGCGGCAATTAGATTCGCTTTCCGCCGCCATGAACAGCAGCGGCAGAAAAGCGCAAAGCTGGAGTGCGGTCCTGATCCTGACGGTGCTGGCCAGCGGGGCCGTGTTGTTCTGGTACATTATCAATCGGATCCGCCGTCAAAACGAGTTAATCCTGCAACTGGACGCTTCCGAAAGGAAGGTCCGGGAAGTCTCCCTGATCAAGGAGAAATTCATGGCCAATATCAGCCATGAAATACGCACGCCCATGAACGCCATTTTAGGATTCGCGAACCTGTTAAAAACCCGCAACCGGGACCCTGACTCGAAGGAATTTGTGGATGCCATATGGCAGTCAGGGCAAAACCTGCTGACCATCATCAACGACTTGCTCGATCTTTCCAAAATCGAGGCCGGCATGATGCGGATGGAGTCGGTGCCGTTCAACATCCGGGAGGTGATCCGGACTGTTCAAACGATGTTCGCCGAAACCATAAGTGAAAAGGGATTGCATTTTTCCGCCGTTGTGGATGACAGCATTCCCGGGGTCTTGTCGGGGGATTCAACCCGGTTGACGCAAATATTGGCGAATGTAGTCGGGAATGCCGTCAAGTTCACCGCATCGGGTAGCATACAGGTCGAGGTTGGCAACCAAGGATTGGAAGGCGACCATGTATTACTCGGCTTTGTCATCAGTGATACGGGTATCGGGATTGCCCCGGAGAAAATATCTGGAATATTCGAACGGTTCCGGCAAGCGGAAGATTCCACTACCAGGAAATACGGCGGTACCGGTCTTGGGTTGTCTATCGTGAAGGACCTCGTGTCGTTGCTGCATGGGACAATTGCTGTCGAAAGCGAGCCTGGAAAGGGTACCGTTTTCAGCATTACCATACCATATGCCATTGCGCCCGCCACGTTAGAGGCCCGGGCACCGCTGGAAGAAGACCTGGATGCCCGGCATATCCGTATCCTCGTAGTCGAGGATAATAAACTGAATCAAACCCTGCTCAGGCATCTGCTGACTGCCTGGAAATTTTCCTGGGAGATGGTGGATAACGGGATGGGCGCCATTGAAAAACTGGAGACCGGAAGTTATGATCTCGTGTTGATGGATATCCAGATGCCGGGCATGGATGGATACGAGGCGGCCCGGCAGATAAGGTTGCAATTAAAGCTAAGTATTCCTATAATAGCCATGACGGCGCACGCCTTTGCGGGTGAATTGGAGAAATGCCTTAGCTATGGAATGAATGACTGCATTGCCAAGCCCATCGATCAGCAGGAACTGCATCGGTTGATTATAAAACACACCCGCCCTTATCAATTCATCGATCTTGAATATATGCAGGGGATCAGCGGGGGAAATAAGGAATACGAAAGGAGCGTAACCGAGCAATTCCTGGAAGTAATCCCGCTTGACATCGATACCCTTGAATCAGCCCTGTCCGCCGGTGACCCGGACCGCATCCGCCATACTGCCCATAGCATGCGATCCGATGTGGCCATTTTGGGCCTCCTGGACAAGCTTCAAACCTATCTCGATGTTTTGGAATACGAACCTTTTGATGAGACGGTTTTTCGCCGTGTGATATCCGAGGTTAAAACGATTTGTCTTGGGGCATTACCGGAAGCGCGGCATCTTCTCTCTAGTGTATTATGAAAGGATTTCCTGCCTGTACTTGGATGGAGGCATATTGGATAATTTACTAAAAAAGGAAGAAAACCGGTCAGGGGAAGTGAACCCCAATTCATAGGAGATTTCTTTTACCGCCAGGGAGGTAGAGACCAGCAGGTTCTTCGCTTCCAAAAAAATATGATCGGCGATGATTTGCTTGGGCGTCATGCCGGTATACTTTTTCGTAAGAAAATTCAGGTAATTGGGGTGGATATGGAGGGCATTGGCATAGAATTGAACGGTCCGTTCCTTTACAAAATTTGCCTTCACCAATTCATGGAAGGATTCAATCATCTGGGAGTGGCTATCCACAAATGGACGGGGCTCCGCATTAATAAAATACCGGTCGCACTGGACCAGCAACTCAAGGACTTTAATGGCGATCATTTCATCCTTGTTAAGCAATTGCTCATTATATTCCCGAAGAAGGTCCTCGAAGATCCGGGACAAGTATTCCGCCTGGTCGTTTGTCAGGATTATGAAAGGCTTGAGGGATTTTTTAAAAATACGTTTATTGGCGATCAGGTCTTTCGGGAAGAAATGCCTGAAAAAGAACCCAATGTCAAACGACAGCATATAGCCTGAGGCCTTTAGAGAGCTGTATTTGCTTGAATGAGCTACTTTTTGCGGGATGACCATAAGCGTGTTCTTTTGAATGGGGAAACGCAAGTGTCCGATCGTCTTCTCACCTGTCCCATCCTTTACCAGCACGATAAAAAATTGCGATTGACGATTGGCGGGGACGACGCCGCCCCACGCCGGGACGATGTTTTCCAGCCGATGGATCTGAAAGTTGAACTTCTGTTTCAGGTGGTCGTCCATATCGATAATGCGTTGGCTCGCGTATTTGAGGAATGCATCCCGATACTCCTTAACAATAATATCATTCTCCACAAACTTCATACTGCAAAGTTACCTTTGGCTCCCGGTGGACTATAGGGCCTGTCGGTGGAGAGGCATATTCCGTCGCCGAAATGGTTTTTTTACCTCAAGTGGTCATATAAAGAGGGGTTCAGGACTGAACCCCTCGCAGAATGTGGGATTAGGATACGGATTTTATGCGGCGGCCGTTACTAAGGATATTGGATGCTGTTCATTATTTTTTCATATTTTTCAACCGAAAGGGGCTTGCTGAGGAAGCCTATCACGCAATTGTAGGATAGCACCCGCTGGATATCTTCGGGCCATGCAGTGGACGATAGTACAAAAATGTGCAGCCGGTCCTTCAACGTGTTTTCCATCTGGTCCAGCAACGCGAAGCCATCGATTTCAGGCATATGCAAGTCTGTCAGTAGGACCGTTTCCCTGTCTTCGGTTCTCATATACTCCATTGCTTCTTTGGCGGCAGCAAAGGCGATGATTTCGGCGCACGGGTTATTTTTCCTGATTACTTTCTCTGTGCAAGCCAGGGTGAACGGGTCATCGTCGATTAGAATGAAGCGCAGGCAATTCTGTTTCATTACATATGAAGATCCATCATTTAAGCCTGGGAAAGTTTACAGGATCAAAGCAAGACGTTGGAAAATCAAAGTGGTTAAGCTATTTTCGTAATCTAACACCCCAAATATGAAAAAGGTAACAGGAATCGGCGGCATCTTCTTTAAAAGCAAAGACCCCAAAAAATTGAAAGAATGGTACAAGACCCATTTAGGCCTCGACACAAACGACTACGGAGCGAATTTTGAATGGAGGGAAGACGCAGACCCAACAAAACAAGGTTCTACCGCATGGAGTCCATTCGCAGAAACGACGAAGTATTTTGATCCTTCAACAAAGGACTTTATGATAAACTATAGAGTCGAGAATTTAGATGCCCTCGTCGGGGAACTTAAAAAGGAGGGCGTAACCATCGTGGACAACATCGAGGATTCCGACTTTGGCAAATTTGTTCATATAATTGACGGTGAAGGAAACAAAGTCCAACTTTGGGAGCCTAAATAGGGTCTCAAAATGCTTTTTCATACAGACCATCGACAATCCTTCGCCAGTCGGCTACCTCGTTCAGTTCCCCGTTGGTCAGAAATATTAGCCCTTTGGTTGTCCTTGGATTGTATGAAATAAAAGTTGAAACGCCGTTCCCACGACCCGTATGGCAATACAACAGCGATCCTTTGTTGGTGCCGTACAGGAACCACACATGGAAACCAAGGTTGAAGTCGACAGGGGTCAGTTGTTGAATGGCATTGCTATCCATGACCTGCCGGTTATTCCATCGTCCATGCTGCGTCCAGGCTATTAGGAAATGCGAAAACTCTTCCACGTTGGTATACAAAGCACCGGCCGGATAGTCCGGAAAGCCCTCGTAGCCGCAAGCCTGGTATTGCTGAAGCGAATCGGAATACCGGTAGGGCATGGCGATGTATTGTGAATCTACATTGCGGAGGAACCAATCGGTCCGTTGCATTGCCAGCGGCTGAAACAACTGCTTTTTGCAAAAGTCATCAAAAGGCATCCCCGATAACCGCTCCACCAGGTATCCGATCAGTGCAATACCGATGTTACAATACTCGGACTGCGCATTGGGCGGATACCGGCAGAAATTCTTGTTGCGATCATAGTGGGCGCCGTCAGGCGACAAATAGTTTACCAGCAGGTCCCGTAACGACACCGTGGGATCACCCTTGCTGCTGTCCCAGAACTGTCCCAGGTAATCATTGTTATCGGTAATGGAGGAACGATGCCGCAGTAGCTGCCGGAAGGTAATCGGGGTCTTTGGGAAGTTCGGGTTGCGCACACTGAAATCGAGATACGCATTTACATCATCATCCAATTGGAAGCGGCCTGCCGCATATAATTGCATCAATGCCGCGCCCGTGATGGTCTTGGTGGTGGAAGCAACATCGAATAAGGTTTGAGGGCTCACCCGGATATGCTTATCGATA
>CAZJDB010000224.1:0-8698 GCA_964544695.1 uncultured Chitinophagaceae bacterium | reverse complement strand
AAATAACTTTGGAAAGAATTGACTCTATGCTGTCAAATCTTATCTTTCTTAATTCATTGTTTCACTCTTACCTAGACAACACATTCATCAATCATCGCTGATCAATAATGTGTCCTGCTATTCCAATCTTTCAAAGAACTTCGGGCTTCCGGTCCCCCTTTTCGGGGCCTTTCTGCCTTGTAGATGTCCAGGAGCCTATCCTGCTAAACAAACATCTTATCTAAAGAACTAATTATCAGTGGCTTCTCATTTCGGTCGGCGCCTTTCGGGCCGTTTTCATCGCTTGCGGGTTGCAAAGGTAATCGGTTTTTCATTTCCACCAAATTTCAAACCAGTTTTTTTTGCTGATTTTAACGCCTTTTTAGGCTTGGTAACATGGAAAAGAACTCGATTTTTTTAGAACGGATTGCAAAGATACAATCTTTCACAGTCCTGTCAAAACTTTTTATGCACATTTTAGGTGCGGGTTATCCCCCATCCGGAGGCCTTTTTAATCGGAAAATTTAGTTAGTAATCCTTCCGGATATCGGACGCCGATCAAGAACAGGCCTTGTCCGGGCGCTGTGAAATCGGCCAGGCGGGAGTCCCTGGCGTGCAGTATTTCTTCGAAATCCCCCACCGTCAGCTTACCCCTGCCCACCTGCAGCATGGTTCCCACCAGGCCCCGGACCATCCCCCTGAGGAACCGGTTCGCCCGGACACGGTACCGCCAGGCAGTCCCTTCCATTTCCCAGGTGCTTTCTTCCAAACGGCAAAGGGGCGTCCGGTGCTGAGCCCCCCGCTTGGAGAAGGAACTGAAGTCCTCGTGGTTCAATACCGCGGTTGCCGCCGCCTGCATGCTTTCCACGTCCAGGGCATAAGGAAAGTAATATCCCCGGTCGTCCATAAAGGGGTCTTTGAACCGGTACACATAATAGTGGTACTCCCTGGACAGGGCCTGGAACCTCGAATGGGCATCGTCCGGGACCCTGTATACGCCTTTTATGACGATATCTTCCGGGAGGATGGCGTTGAGGTTATAGCGGCTCCGGCGCGGACCGTCGGGCTGAAGCCAGGGATGGGCTTCCGTGAGGCCGTTTATGTCGAGATCGAAATGATAGAAGTTTTCCAGGGCGTGCACCCCGGCATCCGTGCGCGATGAACCCGTCAGGGATACGGGCGTCTTGAAGAAGACCAGGAAGGCTTTTTCCAGCTCCTCCTGGACGGTGACGGCATTTTCCTGTATCTGGGAGCCGCTGTACCGGGTCCCTTTATATCCTACTTGTAAGAAGTACCTCTCCATATCAGGGGACCTCCACCAGGGCCTTGAAGCGATCTATGAAGTATTTGGTGGTGAAAAGGGACTGCAGGGATTTGAAGTTCCATCCGTCGGAAACGTAGGGATAAGCCTCTTCCATGAATTTGTATCTCCCATCTTCCTGGCTGAACAGGAAGCTCAGGTTCTTCACCTGATCCGTCGTAAAGCAACTCTTTTTGAAGGCTTTCCGCGCGAGGTCGATCATCTTGTCTACGTCGGATTCGGAGGCCATTTTCTTTTGCAGTTTTTGGTATTCGCCGTCGTCGGCAATGTGTTTGCAATCGGAGTTGACCAGGTGGCCCGTGTTGGCTGCGGGCTTCGTGGAATCGGGTGTGACGGGGGTTTGGGGCGCCTCTGCGGGGACGGACTGGGCCGGCGGTTGGCTTCCGGGCTGGCTTCCTGTTTGGCTTCCCGGCTGGCTTCCTGTTTGGCTTCCCTGCTGACTCCCGGGCTGGACGCCAAAGCCTGCTGCTAGTGAAGTATCCCTGCCAGGATTCTTGAATACCGGAACGAGGAGGTTGCTGGTATCCTTATTTTTTTCTGTCTTTACGGCGATTTTAGGGTTGAAGGCATTGGTCGTATCGACGGGTGTTGGGGCGGGCACGGTATCCCTGGGGGCTTGGATCGTGACTGGCGTGTCGGTATGCACAGGCACTGAAACGGCTGGGGTGTCGGTGCGGGCCTGAGCAATTATCGACGCCGATCCCGGAGGCGTCGCCTGAACGTGAGGCTCGCCGGCCGTCGCGCTGCCTGCGGGATAGATCACCTGCACCGTATCTATCTTCCCTGAGGTCTGCTTATCCGTGAACACCAGGTGCACTCCTGAATCCGTAACTTCTTTGGATACCAGGGTTATGCCAGATGCCGGCTTGGGCGGGGCCTTTTTCACATATTTGATGGCTTTCAGCGTGGTATCCTTCGTTGCCGCTTCCAATAAATTTCCGAACGCATCCGCGGGAGCCGTGGTTTCGGGGTCTCCGTTGGAGGCCTTCCGGTCACCCGTATCCAAGTCGGATACGGGATCGTGTTTGGTTACGGCCTGCGCCAGGACAGGCGTATCATGGACAGGAGCCGGCGCCTCGGACACTACTGCGGGCGCCTGGTTGACCGCGGTATCGGCATAGATCAGGGTCAGTTCCTGCAGGTCGTACAGCGCCCATCCCTTTTCGGGAAAGCGCTTGATCAAAAATCCTTTGTCCCCGGATATAGTACACTGGAAATGCTGATCAGGACTGCTGCTATCGGGGAAGCCTATCCAAAAGGAAAAGGCCCCTTGGGGTACCTTAGGCAGGATAAGGTATCCGGAAGTAGAAGAAGTCTGTGGTGTGGATGTGCTCTCCAGCTTTACGTAAAAAGGGTGCTTATTCTCACTCTGGAGGTAAATGAAATGGTCTTGTGATAACCCCCGTAAACTCCATCCCAGGACCCCCACCAAAACAATGAATCGGATAAACATCATGTCGTATTAAATCGATAGCAAACTGGCTGCCGTCCATAACAAAGCTATGGTTTTTTGCCATCGTCCGTATATCTTTAGAAATTACGAATCAAATCTTTTACTCATGGGAATTTTAGTTAAGATGCTGATCCCGGCCACCCTTTTAGCGGGTGGTGCAATGATGGCATCGGGCCAGTCGAAAAACGATACCACCTGGAAGCACGAATATCGCGGCAGCGCTCCCAAGATCAATGACCTTGTCCACACCAAGCTTGCGGTTTCCTTCGACTATGATAAGTCATATATGTACGGAAAAGCATGGATCACACTCCAACCCCATTGCTATCCAACGGACTCCCTGACTCTCGATGCGAAAGGCATGGATATTAAGAAGGTGGCCGTTGTCAGGGGCGACCAATTGCGGAACCTTACTTTCGCCTACGATAGTTCCCTCCTGGATATCCACCTGGACAAAACTTATAAACCGGGTGAAAAGTACACGGTGTATATCGATTACGTTTCCCGGCCCAATGAATTGAAAGCGCAGGGCAGCGCTGCCATAACCGATGCCCGGGGGCTGTATTTCATCAATCCAAAAGGGACCGAAAAAGACAAGCCCACGCAAATCTGGACCCAGGGTGAAACGGAATCCAACAGCGCCTGGTTTCCTACCATCGACAAGCCCGACCAGAAATCCACGGAGGAGATCGAAATGACGGTACCCTCGAAATACGTCACCCTGTCCAACGGCTTGCTCGTTCATCAAACGAACAATGGGAACGGCACCCGGACCGATGACTGGAAAATGGACCTTCCCCACGCCCCCTATCTCTTTTTCATGGGCGTTGGAGACTACGCGATCATCAAGGACAGCTATGAAGGAAAGGATGTGGCATATTATGTGGAAAAACCATACGCCCCCGTAGCACGCCGTATTTTCGGATATACTCCCGAGATGATCGCCTTTTATTCCAAAGTCCTGGGCGTCGACTTCCCCTGGGCTAAATATGATCAGATCGTCGGAAGGGATTACGTCAGTGGCGCCATGGAAAATACCACCTCCACCCTGCACCAGGAAAGCGCCCAGCAAAACGCGCGTGAGTTGACGGACGGTAACCAGTGGGAAACCACTATCGCCCATGAACTGTTCCACCAATGGTTCGGAGACCTGGTCACTTGCGAAAGCTGGAGCAACATCACGGTCAATGAGTCCTTCGCTAATTTCAGTGAAACCCTTTGGGAAGAACACAAGCACGGCATGGATGCCGGTGATCAGCAAAATTATTCGGATATGCAGGGCTACCTGAGCTCGGGTAGCTCGGACAAGGACCTCGTCCGCTTTTATTATCACGACAAGGAAGACGTATTCGACGCCGTGAGCTACAACAAGGGCGGCCGGATACTCAACATGCTTCGCCATTATGTCGGGGACTCCGCCTTCTTCAATGCCCTGCACCTTTACCTGGTCACCAATAAATTCGGAACCGGCGAAGCCCATCAATTGCGCCTGGCCTTCGAAGCGGTCACCGGTCGGGATATGAACTGGTACTGGAACCAATGGTATTTCGGCGCCGGACAGCCGAAGGTCACCATCGATTATCAATTCGACGATGCCGCTGGCAATGTGTCCGTGCACATCCAGCAAATGCAGCCCGGGGACGCCTTTATCTTACCGTTTTCGATCGACGTTTATGCAGGCGGGACCAAAGCCAGGCACCAGGTTTGGATGCGTTCCAAAGATGAAACATATACTTTCCCTTACACCACAAAGCCTGACCTGGTGAATGTAGACGGGGACAAAATATTGCTCTGGGAAAAGACGGACAATAAAACCTCGGCTAATTATATTTTCCAGTACAAAAACGCAGGGAAGTACGTTGACCGTAAAGAGGCCATCGACTATGCCTCGGAACACGAAGACGATTTCGCCATTCGCGCTTTCCTCCTGGATGCGATGCACGACAAGTTCGCACCTCTGCGCATCGACGCCATGGATGCGATAAAACCGCAGAACACCAGCATGATGACCGCTGCCCTGCCCGAAATCGTCAAGCTGGCCACAGGAGACAAGGACGCCCTGGTCCGTGCCAAGGCCATTGAAATCCTTGCCCACACGAAGGACGCCAGTTATATGTCGATATTTGAAAAGGCCGTAAACGATTCTTCTTACAGCGTGGCCGCAGAAGCGCTGAATGGGATTTACGACCTGGACCCCGCCAAAGGCCTGGCGGAAACCCAGCGCCAACGGGGTGATGCGAAGGGCAAGCTGGCCAGCGTTGTCAGCAGGATTCTAATAGCCAACGCCAAACCCGAGGACTTTCCATTCATCGTAAAGGCATACGATGAAATGCCTCCCAGCCAAGAGAAATTCACCTCCACGCCCAAATTCTGTGAATTCCTCCAGAAGATAACCGATATGAACCAATTCAAGGAAGGAGTGGATGCCGTCCTGAAATTCAGGAACGTCATCCCTGATGCGGAACAATATGCCTTCGCCCGGAATTTCATAACAGGTGCCCTCAAAACCCTGGGTTCGAAGAAAAAGGCCGCAGGGCAGCAAGACATGGCGGATTACATTGACCAGGTACTGGCGAAATAATCACCTTTTTATATTGGAAAAGCCGCCCCTCAGAAGTTCAGTGATGCCTTTAAAAAGCAGGTGGTCCAGGAATTCGAGAAAGGGCGCCTGAACAAGATGCAGCTTCAGGCTAAGTATGGTTTGAAGGGTGATAATACCGTTTTAAAGTGGTGCCGGAAATTTGGTAAATTTGACTATTCTTCTAAAAATGGCCGGCCAATGAAGGATCCGCAACTACAAAGGATCAAGGAACTTGAAAAGAAGCTCAAAGATGCCGAGCTTAAGTTAAGGGTTTACGATAAGCTCATTGAAGTTACCAATCGTGAGCTGGGGGTGGATACCATAAAAAAAATCGAGGCCGAGTTGTCCAAGAGTTGGCAACAGAAGGGGGAGTGAACATTACCGCTGTTTGCTGTCAACTCGGCTATAGTAAGCAAGCATATTACAAGTCAAGGAAGGTGAACCAGCATAAAAACGCCTATCGTGCAGAAGTGCTGGAACAGGTATTGTCCGTTCGCAGACAAATGCCGCGGCTAGGGGTTCGAAAGCTATACCACATTCTGGAGCCATCTCTGCGGGAGAAAAAAATACCTATAGGCAGAGACCAGTTATTTAGATGGTTAAAGGCGGCGAACTTATTGGTTATCAGGAAAAAGAGATATTGCAAAACCACCGATTCCAGGCATTGGATGCGGAGATACCCTAATCTTGTTAAAGGTCTTGTACCGGATCACCCCGAACAGTATTGGGTCGCCGACATAACCTATATAGCCACCAAGCAAGGATTTAGCTTTCTACACCTATTAACGGATGCATATTCAAAAAAGATCATGGGCTATGAACTGTGCAATGATATGTTAGCCAGTAGCACGTTAAAGGCCCTACGAATGGCCCTGGCAAATAGGCAATACGATAGCCTGGTAACGCACCACTCCGACAGGGGACTTCAATACAGCAGCGCGGCTTACGTGGAACAATTAAGGGCCTCTGGCATCCAGATCAGTATGACACAGGACGGAAATCCCTATGATAACGCCATTGCAGAAAGAGTTAATGGGATACTTAAAGACGAGTTCGGGCTGGATGTCGTCTTTGATGATTTTGACCAGCTAAAAAAGCAAACCAGGCAATCCATTGAAACATATAACCTTAAACGTCCACACTTCAGTTGTTCCCTGCTTACTCCCCAGGAAATGCACCATCAAAAAGAAATTGAGGTCAAAACATGGCGAAAAAGAAAGGGCGGGATTAAAAATCCCTACCCTTGATTATTTTGCCACCAATTTTATAATCAGTCAACTTTTTCCCGGATAACACAATTGCCAAATGATCTTACCAACTACCTCCTGCTCCTCCGCCTCCGAAGCCGCCGCCACCGAAGCCCCCGAAGCCACCACCTCCGCCTCCGCCTCCGAAGCCGCCGCCACCTCCGCCTCCTCCGAAAAGGCTCCCGGCCGCTGCTCCCAAAAGGAAGGGGCCTGCCCCATAACCTCTTCTGCTCATGTATCCGCCTCCGCCTCCACCGCGACTACGGATGATGACGATCAGGATGATCACGCAAATGACAAGGAAGATAGCCGTACCGGCCCCGACGCCCTTTTGCTTATGGTAACCGACAGGAGCCTTGTATTCACCCTTGGAGGCTAGCATGATGGCGCTAACCCCGTCGGTGACGCCTTTATCAAAATCCCCCGCCTTGAACTGGGGCAAAACCTCATTTTGTAGAATCTCATTGCAGGTAATATCAGGCAATGCTCCTTCCAAACCGTATCCCGTAGCGATATACGTTTTGTGGTCATCCTTAGATATCAGAAATACGACGCCGTTGTTGAATCCCTTATTCCCTATACCCCATTTACGGCCAAGGGACAAGGCATAGTCCGCCGGCTCGTAGTCCCCCGTGCTGCCAACCGTAACCACGGCAATCTGCACGCTGGTACTGTCATCGAAAGCAACCAGCCTGGCTTCCAGGTTTTGGATGGCATCGGGGCTCAGGATATGGGCAAAGTCGTTCACCAACCTTGGCGGATTCTGTGGATCCGGCAGGTCCTTGCTGGGGACGTCCTGTGCCCATCCAACTGATAATATGACCGCAAACAATGCGGTAAGGAGTAGTTGCTTCATTTGATCTTATTTCCCGAATACGATGTCGTCCGGAAGTTCGTTTTTGGCTCCGTTTACGTGGGGGAAGTATTGACTCAGCATCTCCCCCATTTCCCTCACGATATGGGCAATGCCTTCTGCGAAGTTATTTTTCTTGAAATGGTGCAGGATGGTTTTCACCTTTTCGTTCCAATACCCGTCCCCCACTTTCTCGTGAATGCCCATATCACCCCACAATGCCAGTTGTCGGTCCTTTATGGCTATATAGAGAAGTACCGCATTCCGGTGACTGGTGGCCTCCATCTTCAACTTTGTAAATACTTCTTTTGCCCGGTCCACTGGGTCTACATACTTGCAGCGGCTCTCGATGTAAACCCTCACCTCCCCGCTGGTCATTTGCTCGGCTGCCTTGATGGCAACCAGAATGCTGTTCTTCTCCTCGGGGGAGAAGTATTCGGTTGGTTTTCTTCTCAGTATGGACATGGGGAATCAGAATTGAACTTTAGGCACCTTATCAGTTCCGGCGTCTGCCGTAAATCCTTCTTTAGGATGGAACCCGAACATGCCGGCAAAAATATTCATGGGAAAGGACCTAACCTTTACATTATACGTAGCCACAGCGTCGTTAAAATCATTTCTGGAGACTTTAATCCGGTTTTCCGTCCCCTCCAACTGCACTTGCAGACCTTGAAAGGCCTGGTTCGTTTGCAGATTGGGATAATTCTCCGACACGGCCAGCAAGCGGCCCAAGGCCGTGGACAACTGTCCCTGGGCCTGCTGAAACTGCTGAACCTTTTCGGGTGTCAGCGTATTTGCATCCACCGTTATGGAGGTCGCTTTGGCCCTGGCGTCGATGACGTCGGTCAGGGTCTTCTGCTCGAAATTGGCTTCACCCTTGACCGTGTTGACAAGGTTGGGAATCAGGTCCGCCCTGCGTTGATAATCACTTTGTACGTTGTTCCACTTATTTTTAACCACTTCATCCTGCTTCACCAGACCGTTATACCCATTGCGGACGCCGCATCCCACCATGAGCAAGATTAACAAAATGCCTAATAGGATATACAATCCAAGATGTTTCATATTGTGAGTAATTTGATTTTGAACCTAATATACAGGATTTACCGTACAAGTGCCGTACCAATGGCTATAAACGAAAAAAGGCTGCCTCTTTGGCAGCCCCTCGTATCATTCCTGGATTGCCGCAATTCCCGGCAAGGTCTTTCCCTCAAAGAGCTCCAGCAATGCTCCACCTCCCGTGGATACATAGCTGACCTTATCC
>CAZJDB010000223.1:0-9273 GCA_964544695.1 uncultured Chitinophagaceae bacterium | reverse complement strand
AGCGACCGCCGGAACGAAAAGAGTTCCCCCGCCGCCCCCACGACCGAATAGAACGAGGAATCAATGGATTTAAGTCGCGATTCATATTTCCAATAAATCCCCTCCTGGCTGCCCAGCACCCGTTTCTCACCGGCGACTCCGCCGGTTGTCGGGGATGCGTAGTGCGCGGCGATCTGGCGGATGGCGTCCTTATTTAATAACGTATTGGCGTCGCTGGCGATGATGATGTCGTGTGAGGCCTCCGCCACGGCGCGGTTCAGGGCGGCGGATTTGCCTGCTCGGACGGGGCGGTGAAGTAGGCGGACCGATGGGTACTCCCGGATGACGTAGGGGGTGGAATCGGTGGAGCCGTCGGTGACGAAAAGCCATTCGACCAGCTCAGGCGGGTAGTCCTGGGCGAGGCAATTCTCGATTTTCGCACGGATGCATTCGACCTCGTTATAAGCGGCGACGATGAAGGTCAGATGGGGTAGCGGAGCATCGGGTAACGAAGCTCCGCTTTCGCGAAGCGGATATATCTTATTAATAATCAGGGCAATAATGGCGTATCCGAGGTAGTTGAAGGCGAGCAGGAACCAGGCCGCGAAGAGGCAGATTGTCCAGAAAAGCATACCCTAAGATAGGTCACCCTGCCCAAATCCGTGCGTTCACGAGGATTTTCCCTGCGTTCACCCAGATGGCCCCCTCTTGTAATGAATCATAGTATACTTTAGCTTCAGAAACCGTATCCTGGAACCAAGAATGTGTCCTAGTACGGTTATTTTTTTTGCTTCCTCTTAAACTCATTGATATATGCGTAAAAGCATAAGTGTCGTTCAAGGGTCCTGTTTTATCCCAGTAATTGCCGGGGGCGGTGCCTCCGGCAGCAGGGCCTCCCTCGCTAACCTAACCCTAAGCCTATCATGATGAAACCTTCTATTTTAATTGTCGATGACAATGAGCCCCTGCTCCGCCTGCTTAAATCCATTTTCGACAAGCGCTACACCGTATTTACAGCCAGCGATGGGGTAGAAGCCATCCACCTCCTGACCCGGGGTATCCGCCCCCGCCTCATCCTATGCGACCTGCAGATGCAGAATATCGATGGATACGAGCTGGTGTCTCATTTGTCCACAAGCCGGCTGTACCGCGATATACCTGTCATTTTACTGACCGATGTCAAGCGCATTACGGAGGTTCCTCCCACCGCCGCGGTGGTAAAGATCGTCCACAAGCCCTTCGATCCTGTTTTCCTTTCCGATACTGTGAATGCCGTCCTGGAAGGTCATCACGCTCCTGCCGTTCCCGCGGGCGCCCTTTTTACCTCCGGTTCATTTTTTACGACCTCTAAATCCTAAGTGATGATTGAAACTTTACGTCCATACGATACAAAGAAGAACGGGATAGAATGGAAGTGGCATTCTCACACGAGCGCCTACATGGACAACCCGGGCCGGAACCTGTTGTTGATCGGGGAAGCCGCCGCTGCCTACAGCGGACGCCTTCAGGGCCGGGGGTATGCTCCCATCGTGACGAACAGCATCAATGAAGCGCGAAACGTCCTGTTGCTGGACTATTACCAAAAGGGGCGTCCCTTACCCGACGCCATCCTGTGCGACATCCGTATGGATGAGGCGCTGATCAGCCACTTCGCGGGGTACCTCTCCATTACCAAAGAGTATGCCAGGATACCTTTTATCGTATTGTTGCCGGATGACGATGGTGCCGGTTCCGTTGGCGGTCCTTACGATCCCTTCGGCCTGGCGGGTGTGGACGACGTGTTCGACAGCGTAGCTTCCGAAGACGACCTGTGCACGAAGATCGATGTACTGAAGAAATATAAGCACTTCAAGAATACGCTTCCTTACCATTCGCCGGAAGAAAGGGTGGCTTTCCCCCTTCCCCGCCGTATCGGTCAGCGGACCCTGGATATTGTCGTTTCTTTGCTGGCGCTGCTCGTGCTGTCGCCGGTGTTGTTGCTGGTCGCTGTCGCGATCAAGCTGGATTCGCGCGGGCCCATTCTGTATGCTTCGCCCAGGGCGGGCAGGGGTTACCGCATCTTTCGCTTCTTCAAGTTCAGGACGATGATCCAGGACGCCGATAAGAAGATCGACCAGCTCAAGCACCTCAACCAGTACGATCTGGGCGGGGGGAGCGGCGAACCGACCTTCTTCAAAATCGATAAAGACCCCCGGGTTACCCGCTTGGGCAGGTTTCTGCGCAATACTTCGATGGATGAGCTGCCTCAGTTGTTCAACGTCCTGCTGGGAGATATGTCCCTGGTGGGCAACCGGCCCCTGCCTCTGTACGAGGCCTGCACCCTGACCGCCGACGAGAGCGCGCAACGCTTCCTCGCACCCGCGGGCATCACGGGGTTGTGGCAGATCAAGAAGCGCGGAAAACCGAACATGTCCGTACAGGAAAGGATCAACCTGGACATCGACTATGCCAACCAGCATTCTTTCTTCTACGACCTGCGCATCCTTCTGAATACGCCTAAAGTGTTAATTCAAAAAGCGGACGTATAAGTGATGCTGCTGTTGCTTTGGATATTATTAGGGTACTTTGGTGTTTCGGTGGCTTATCTACTGGTGCTGGCTTTAGCAGGCAAGTTTTTTTACCGGAATCCCTGGACCGTTGCAAGCGTGGAACCCACGATCTACCGGCGCATTGCCGTGATCGTGCCCGCATATAAGGAGGATGGCATCATCATGGCCACCGCCGAGAACTTACTGGACCAGGATTATCCCGCCATTTGTTACGACGTACACATCGTTGCCGATACCCTGCAGCGACGGACCCTCGAGCGGCTCCGGACCCTCCCCCTGTCGGTATGGGAGGTGAGCTTCAAGCAAAGCACCAAGACGCGTTCATTGAACGCGTTTTTTGCCCGTAACCGGCAACCTTACGACATCGCCCTGATTTGCGACGCGGACAATATGCTGGATCCCCAGTTCCTCCAGAAGGTGAACCGCGCTTTCGACCTGGGGGCACGGGCCTTCCAGGGACAGCGCGTAGCCAAGAACATGGATACGCCGATTGCCTATTTGGACGCTTGTTCCGAGGCGATCAACAACCATATTTTCCGTCGCGGGTCTGCCGCACTGGGGCTTTCGTCCTCGGTGATCGGGTCGGGGATGGCTTTCGAGTTTTCCGTATTGCGCGACGTACTGCAATCCATCGACGCGGTGGGCGGGTTCGATAAGCCTTTGCAATTGTCGTTGGTTTCGCGCCGTATGTATATCCGGTATGCTGAGGATGCTTTGATCTATGACGAGAAGGTGGAGTCTTCTGCTGCGTTTGGGCGTCAGCGGAGGCGGTGGTTGTCGAGTCAGTATGTGTACTTGCGTCGTTACTTTTTTGCGGGGTTTGCGCGGTTGTTCCGGGGGAATGTCTCTTATTTCAACCTGGCAGTGGTGCATAACCTCGTTCCGCCACGTGCGCTTTTGCTGGGGGCGTTGCCTTTGTTTGCCGTGGGGGCATGGTTTGTGAGTCCGGTAATTGCTTTGGCTGCTGTATGTTGCTGGGCGATATATCTGAGCACCCTGGCGATCTCACTGCCCCGTGCTTATTATACGCGCGAGCTAGGCAAAGCAATGTTGCATTTGCCGGGGGCGATCTTTATCATGGCGCTGAACCTTCTGCACCTTAGGAGTGCCAACAAAACATTTATCCATACCATCCATACGCGGACGACCATTAGTAATAACGTTCTCAATCGGAAATATGGCGGCTAGTAAACCCTTGGTGAGCATTATCACCATCAACTATAATACGACTCACCTCACGGTGGACCTCCTGGAGTCCATCCACTACCTCACGTACCCCAATGTGGAAGTGATCGTGGTGGACAATGCATCCAGGGAGAGCCCGGTGGAAGCCCTGCAAAATGCCTTTCCGGACGTTCGGCTGGTTATGAGCCCTAAGAACCTGGGGTTTGCGGGGGGGAATAACCTGGGCATCAAAGCCGCGCGCGGGGAATTCCTGTTTTTTGTCAACAATGATACCGTGCTGACCCCTACGATCCTGGAGGGGTTAGTCGACATATTCGATACGTATCCCGACGCGGGCGCCGTCAGCCCCAAGTTCCACTATTACCACTCCCCGGGCACCATCGAGTTCGCGGGGTACGAGGAAGTGAACATGTTCAGCGGACGGAATGCCATGGTGGGCTGCCGGAAGAAGGATTACGGGCAATTCGACAAAGCCTCGGTCACGCATTATGCGCACGGCGGGGGCATGATGGTACCCGCCTGGGTGGTCCGGGAAGTAGGCCCCATGCCCGAGTTGTACTTTTTGTATTATGAGGAGTTCGACTGGTGTTCGCAGATCAAGCGGGCGGGGTACCAAATCTACTATCAACCCAAGAGCCTCATCTATCATAAGGAATCCATGACGGTGGGGAAGGTCTCTACGTTGAAGACCTTCTACCAGAACCGGAACCGGATACTGTTCATGCGTAGGAATGTGAAAGGGTTGCCGTTGTTCGTGTTCACCTTGTATTATATATTTTGCACGGTACCGGTCAATACGGCTCGTTACCTGGCCCGTCGGGATCACCTGAAGGCTTTCTGGAGCGGCATCGTGTGGAACTTGGCTCACTATAATGTGTAACTATGTGCGGGATCGCAGGATTTATTGATTTCACCCGTAGCTCGGGTAAGGAGACGTTGATACGGATGACGGATGTCATGGCGCATCGCGGCCCTAACGATTCCGGCTACGAGGTCATCGAGCAACCGCAGGCCTCCGTGGGTTTGGGTCAGCGCCGCCTGTCCATCCTGGACCTGTCCAGCGGGGGACATCAACCCATGCACTTTCGCAACCTTTCCATGATCTTCAACGGGGAGGTGTATAATTTTAAAGAGGTCCGCGCGGAGCTGATCTCACGCGGCTATACGTTCGAGTCTACTTCGGATACCGAGGTTATTATAAAGGGCTTCCATTGCTGGGGGCCTTCGGTCGTGGACCGATTCATCGGGATGTTCGTGTATGTTATTTTGGATCGCTCGACCGGTGAAGTGCACATCACGCGGGACCGCGCGGGCGTGAAGCCGTTGTATTATTTCTGGGATGGGAGTCGCTTCTTATTCGGCTCGGAGTTGAAGGCGCTGCACCAGCATGCGGCGTTCGTGCGCGAGATCGATACCTCTTCCCTGGCACTGTTTCTTCAATACAGTTATATCCCTGCGCCGTATTCGATTTTCCGCAATACTTTCAAGCTGCGGCCCGGGCATCACCTGACGTTGTCGTTGGCTTCGCGGTCTTTTGTTACGCGGCCTTATTGGGACGTGTCGGAGTGTTATAACAAGCCTCGCCTGGATATTTCCGAGGCGGAGGCCTTATCTGAAACCGAACGCTTGTTGAAATCGGCCTATGAGTACCGCATGGTCGCCGACGTGCCCGTGGGGGTGTTCCTCAGCGGAGGGTATGACAGTTGTTCGGTGGCGGCTTTGCTGCAAAGTGGTCGTTCCGAGCGTTTGAAAACGTTTACTATCGGGTTCCACGAGGCTGGATTCAATGAGGCGGCCGAGGCCGCTCGCGTGGCTGCTCATCTGGGCACCGATCACCATGAATGGTATGTCACCGCGGCCGATGCGGCTTCGGTTTTCCATAAGTTGCCCGAGATTTACGACGAACCTTTTGCGGATAACTCTGTCGTGCCCACGGCATTGGTTTCTCAGCTGGCCGTCCGGCACGTGCGCGTCGCGCTGTCCGGGGACGGGGGAGACGAGATATTCGGGGGATATAAGAAATTCAATCAGTCACTGGCGTATACTTCCTCCCTTCCGCGTGCTTTGCAGGTGATGTTGTCGGGGTCGATGAGCTTGCTCAATCCGGACACGATTCCTTATTTCAATCGTCAGTATAATTTTTCCACGCGGTACCGGAAGATGCAATCCATCTGGCAGTCCGGGAATCCCATGGAGGCGTTGCGCATCATCAGCCGGTACATTCCGCTGGACGAAGTACGCTCCTTTATTTCGGGTGGTTTTTCGGAGTACGATACTTGTTTTGATTCCTCGCACTATCCGGGGCCTTCGTTGGATCCACTGAACCGCATGCTGTGCGTGGACTACAAGACCTTCCTGGTGGACAACAACCTGGTCAAGGTGGACCGCGCCACGATGGCGGTCAGCCTGGAGGGACGGGAGCCCATGCTGGATCAGCGCGTCATCGAGTTTTTGGCGCAATTGCCTTCTGATTTTAAAATTCGTTCCGGGGTTAACAAGTACTTGTTGAAGAAAATCGTTCATAAATACATCCCGCCGGCATTGATGGACCGGCCGAAAATGCCCTTTATCGCGCCCTTGAAGGTGTGGTTCCGCGACGAACTCGCCGAAAAGATGCACGACTACCTGGGCGAAAGGCGCCTGCGCGAGACGGGGTTGTTCAACACGGCCCCCATCACCGCCCTGAGCCGCGCGTATTTGCGCGGGGAGCAGGTGAACTATCAAAAATTGTGGAATCTGTTGGTCTTCCAGTTGTGGTATGAACGCTGGATGGGCTCCTCGGTTACGTCTACTTCACCTGCGGAGGGGGTTTACGCATGATGTCTAAAATCCGCGTATTGGAAGCCATCCGCCAGGGTAAGGTAGGGGGAGGAGAGACCCATATATTGAATTTGGTCGAGCACATGGATACCTCCCGCTTCGAGCCCGTCGTGCTTGCCTTTACCCATGGCAAGATGATGGATACGCTGGAACGCATGGGCATCAATCACCACGTGATCCCCTCGTCGAGGGCCTTCGATGTATCCACCTGGAACGCGGTGCGTCGTTTGCTGGTGCGCGAAAAGATCGACCTCGTGCACGTACACGGTACACGGGCCAATACGAACATTTACTGGGCTGCCCGCATGCTTCGGCTGCCGATCATATATACCGTCCATGGCTGGTCCTTCCACGACGATCAACCGTGGTGGATCAAGCGCGCGCGGATCTTCGTTGAAAAGTGGATTACGCGGGCGGTCAATTGTACGATTTCGGTTTCTTCCTCGAACCAGGCGACCGGCGTTCGGGTGATACCACGCTTTGAATCCGTTGTGATCCCTAATGGCGTTAATTTGGCGCTTTTTGATTCTAGTCGCGTCTTACGCGATGTGCGCAGGGAGTGGGGTCTCGGACCCGACGCGGTGGTGGTGGGGTTCGTGGGGCGCATGACTTCCCAGAAGGACCCGCTGGCGCTGGTGAATGCTTTCCCTTCGGTGTTGCAGGCCAATCCACGGGCGGTGCTCGTGTTTGTGGGGGAAGGGGAACTTCGCGATTTGGTTCGGGCGCGCGTGGCGGCTTTGGGGCTTGAGGATCGCGTTGTTTTTGAAAAGTTCCGTTCTGACGTACCGGATGTTTTGCACGCCATCGATATATTTTGTTTGCCTTCGCTATGGGAAGGATTGCCGATAGGCCTGATGGAAGCCATGGCCATGCAGTGCGCCGTCGTCGCGACCTCCGTGGACGGGTCCCGGGAGCTGGTGACCGACGGGGTCAACGGGCTCATGGTACCGCCTTCGGATGCGGCTGCGCTTTCTTCGGCTTTGTGCCGGCTGGCGGCCGACCGTGCACTGCGTGTTGCCATGGGTTCCGCTGCCCGTGCTACGATTTCGGGTGGTTTTGATGTAGGACACATGACCCGTCAGATCGAATCTTTGTACCTGGAAACCATACACCCTAAGAAATGATGTACGAATATAACAGGATTGCCGACCGAAAACGAGTGGACTTTATTGCGGACATGCTTGCCGAACAGGTGGGTTCAGGGGCCACTGTGCTGGATGTGGGCTGCGGAAATGGAGTGATCAGCCGGCACCTGGGTCGCCTTGGGTTTCAGGTGACGGGCATCGATGTCAGCGAGAAGACCATCGAAAAGGCGCAGTCTTTGAATACTTTGGACAATGTTACGTTTGTTCGGCGGAGTGCTGAGGAACTGGTGGCTTCCGGGGTGCGGTATGACGCTATTATTTGTAGCGAGGTTCTGGAGCATTTGACGGATCCGGGGGCTTTACTGGAAGTGCTGTATTCGAGTTTGTCGGATAATGGTAAGTTGATTGTCACGGTGCCGAACGGACGAGGACCCCGCGAAAGCCTCGTGACGCGTCCCGTGTTGCGGATGCGGGCCTCCAACGGGTTCATGTGGCGGTTTGTACAAGGTGCGAAACGATTGTTTGGATATAAGGGAACGACCGTGCAGTCGGACGCGGACAACCTGGATCACGTGCAGTTTTTCTCCAAGAGCGACTTGATGGCGCTTGCAGGAGGGCACAAATTCAGGATCACCCGCATCGGCAGCGCGAATTTCATCGAGGACGTGTTCCCGTTCTCGTTCTTTGCCAAGCGCCTTCCCTTTTTGCAACGGATGGATTGCGCCATTGCGGACTTGCTGCCCCCAACCCTGTCGGGGGGATTTTTTACGGTGTGGGAAAAAAGGTAAAGGTTTGATTGCTTACCGTGATTTTTAATGGGCACTGCCCCTTACTTTTATATTATAACCCTTTACCAGCTTTGCGTAAGTTAAAGATTGCATATCTGACAGGAAATGACCCAAGGGACAAGCGTACGGGAGAAGGCTCCGTGTATTACATTGCACGCGCGCTACAGCAACACGTGGGAGAAGTGGACCTGCTGGGTCCGGTAAAGGTCCCCTTTGGACTCGATCGCCTCTTCAGGGGCATTGCCAAGGCCGTGCGCATCGTCTTCGGCACCGAATATTTCGCGCAGTTCAGCATTCCACTCAGCCTCTACTACGCCTCCGTCCTGAAGCTGAGGATGCGGGGCAACCACTACGACCTGATTTGCGTGCCCAGCTCCACGGCGTCGCTGGCGTTTATCAGAAGCAAAATTCCTATCGTGTTTATCTCCGATACCACCTTTCGGCTCATCACGCATTACTACGTGGGCGAATACCGCAAGATGTCCCGCTTTTCGCGCTGGGAAGGGAATTTTTTGGAGAAAAGGTCTTTGCGCAAGAGCAGCCTTTCGGTCTTTGCATCGGAGTGGGCTGCCTCCTCGGCCATTCACGATTATAAGGTGGACGCGCGCCGCGTTGCCATCATCCCACCCGGCGCCAACATCGATAGCGCCCCCCCACCTGATTTGGTGTTGCGTAAATTCGAGAACCCGCGTCTGACTGTGTTGTTCCTGGCTTCCGAGTGGACTCTGAAGGGAGGGGACCTGGCCTACCAGGCGTTGGTGGAATTGCGCGAGGTGCACGGGGAAGATGCGCGGCTGATCGTGTGCGGGTGCAAGCCTACCCCAGGTTTGGAGCATCCCGATATGGAAGTGATTCCCTCGCTGGACA
>CAZJDB010000222.1:0-6305 GCA_964544695.1 uncultured Chitinophagaceae bacterium | reverse complement strand
CAGGTAAAAGGCCGCATTCCCGGTCAGGTTCACCGCCAGCCCTGTAGACAAGGCATACGAGATCGCGGGAGCCGCCGATATGTGGAGGCGCGTATGACCGGGATGGTGGACAAGGCGCTTGGCTGGGTCTTTCCCAAGGATATCCAGGAAGATATCGATCAAGTCAACCTGGTGACGAAGGTAGGCGCTGTCGAAACGGTGGAAAGTGCCTGTGGTGTCCGGTTTGGTTGTATCTGCCGTCGCGCCCTTTTCGCTGGTCCCGCCCCCAGTGGGCTGCTGGGCGAGCACCCTTTCCCCCGCAAAAGTGAGCAGAAAGGTCGATAAAAGGGTCAGAAGTATATACTTAGGTATTGACATTTAGGTGCATAAGATAGTATTTTAGGGCGGGGGTTTAGTGCCCCTGAGGAATTTAAACAAAACATTAGCCATGATCAGGAATTACCTCACCGTCACGTTCCGAAATTTCTTCCGGCACAAAGAATATACTTTTATTAACATTTTTGGACTCGCGGTCAGCCTCACTTGCTGCGTTTTATTAATGATGTTCGTGCGCAGTGAATGGAGTTACGACAATTTTCATTCCAAAGCCGACCGCCTTTACCGGGTCTGGCAGCGCGAAATCTACGGAGGCAAGACCGCAGATAACGTATTTACACCCTTTCCGCTGGCTCCCGCCCTGCAAACCACGTTTCCGGAAGTGGCATCATCGTGCCGGGTGCTCGCCATCAACCCCATCGTCAAGCCTTCGAGCGTGTCTTCCTTTACGGAAGCCGTGGACATAGTGGATTCAACCTTTTTTCGGATGTTTGACTTCCCCATTTTGTCCGGGCATTCTTCGGACCTGTTTTCCATCGATCAGGCCACCTTCATTACGCCCTCCACCGCGAAAAAGTACTTCGGATCTGCCGATCCCATCGGGAAAAACATCACTATGGTCCTCAATATGGACACGGTGTTGTTTACCGTTCGCGGCATCGTGGCTGAAGCCCCGGAGGCCTCGAGTATCAAATATCATGTCCTCATCCCCTTTCCCAATGCACGTCGCCTATTCAAGCCCAGGGCCTTCACCAATTGGTTCAGCATATTTACCGAAACGTATGTTTTGCTGAAACCCGGCACCGCCGCAACCACCCTGGAAAAGAAATTACCCTCTATGATGCGCCGGCAATTGGGGTCGGCTTTCGGCTCCGAAGACTTCACTATGCACCTTCAGCCGATGAAAAGCATACACCTGGACGCCAGCCTGCCCGCGGGGAATAAGCCCATCAGCGACCCGAAATATGCCTACGTCCTGGCCACGATCGGGGCCCTGATCCTGATCGTCGCGTGCATCAATTTCGTGACCCTTTCCCTTGGCCAGTCTACCCGTCGGGCCCTCGAAGTGGGTGTCCGTAAGACCCTGGGTGCCGCCCGCGGACAACTGCTCACCCAGTTCCTGGGAGAATCGTCCTTGCTGGTCATCCTCTCCGTATTTTTGGGCCTGGCTTTGGCGCGTGCCTTGGTTCAGCCCTTCGACGCGCTCATCGGTCGTTCGCTGACGCTGCCTTTCGATCCCTTTTTGGCACTGTTTCTCCTTTGCCTTATTCTGCTGATCGCCCTTATATCGGGCATTTATCCCGCCCTGATCCTTTCCGCCTTCAAGCCCATGGATGTCCTGAAGGGGCGCGTCACTTTGAAAGGCTCCTCCCGCGATTTGCTGCGGAAAGGTCTCGTCGTAGGCCAATTCACCGCTTCCATCGCGATGATCATCGGGACCTTCGTGATAGGTCAGCAAATGCACTACCTCCAAACTAAGGACCTGGGCTATCACAAAGACCAGGTCGTCGTGGTGGAATCGGATAAGCCCTTCGCGAGTGGTTTCCGGCTGGCCGCCCTTTATCAGGCGGAACTAATTAAACACCCCTTGGTATCGCAATCCAGTATATCCACCTATAGCTTTGCGCAAACCCCCTGGATCCAACTCGACTATGAAGACCTGCAAAAGCAGGTCCATGTTTTTTCCTACAACACCGTGGACCCTTCCTTTGTACCCGTGATGGGTATTTCCATTGCCTCCGGTCGCAATTTCGTTTTCGGCAATTCGGCCGACCTGGCGTCGGGCGTGCTCGTGAACGAGACTTTTGTTCGCGCTTTTCACCTGGTCGACCCTGTGGGTAAAAAACTCCCGGGCCCTTTTCCCGTGCACATAATAGGCGTGATGAAGGACTTCCACTTTGAATCCCTTCATACCCCGATTACCCCGCTGGTTCTGTCTGCCAATCCCGATTCCGTGGTGAATTACGCCAATGATGAGAATTTCTCTTCACCCCCTCAACCACGCATTTCTATTCGGCTGCCCGCCGGGTCTTTATCCACCGGCCTTTCTGCTTTGCGACTCGCCTGGAACTCCGTTGCTCCTGGCCAGGACTTCGACTATCATTTCCTGGATGAGCAGGTTGCTGCCCAATATGCCGCTGATCAGCGCACCAGCGTGCTCGTGCGCCTCGCGTCTTCGGTTTCGATCTTTATTGCTTGTATGGGATTGTTCGGCCTCGCCACCCTCGCTGTCATGCGCCGTGTCCGGGAGATTGGTATCCGCAAGGTCCTCGGGGCTTCCGTTCCCTCCGTAGTGCGTCTCCTTGCCCTTGATTTCGTTTGGTTGGTGGTGATCGCTGCGCTGATTGCTTCACCCCTCGCGGGGTGGGCGGTCCATATCTGGTTGCAGGATTTCTCCTACCGGATAGATGTGCATTGGTGGGTGTTTCTGTTGGCGGGGCTTTCGGCACTTGTTGTCGCGCTGGCGACGATTTCATTTAAGACGATTCGCGCGGCGATGGCGAGTCCGGTGGGTTCATTGTGGGCGGAATAAATTTTTTCGGCGCGGCACGCGACACAGCGTCCAGCCACCGGGCGTGGCCCGCGGCGTCTGCACCGGGATTTTTAACCTCCAATCAGGTCGTTGACGTCATTTTTGTGGATGAGGGCGAAGTGGATGGCTGTTTTTACAAAGTCGTTGAGAGAAACGTTGTTGCTTGCAGCAAACACAGCAGCAGCCTTGTGTAGGTCAGTGGGGATTCGGACATTGAAACTTCCTTTGTAAGTTTTGTTGGGCTCTTTACCCAATTCCTTGCAGGTTTCAAGATAATCATCGACCGCTTCGCGAAAAGCCTTTTTCAACTCCTTTACGGAGGCACCTTCGAAGTTTACGAGGTCGTCGATACCAAGGATTTTGCCATAAAACACCTCATCTTCCGAACTGAAATGAACGGAAGCGTAGTAATCCTTGTATTGTAAAATATCATTCATCTTTGATAAGCCCTTTTTCCTTGAGTTGTGCAATCACTTGTTTGATAGCGTATTCTTTAATTATATTTCCAGGATGTGGTTTGTGGAGGATGATTACATTTTTATTGCTATCGACAAATTTTCTCCTGGAGCCTCCAGTTTTTCCTTTCTTGTGCTCAAAATACCCAAAATGAGTTAGAATTTTGGTTAGTTCTTCCCAAGTGAAATCTTTGGGAATGGATAGCAAGCGACGAATGAGCTTTTCGGTCTGGGACATAGCTTTAAACCTTTTCATTTTGAAAATGGAAGGATTACCCTTTTTATTATATAGCTACTCCCTCAAAACTGGCAAAACGGAAGTATGGATGCAATAAACCAGTAGGTTATAGTTGCAACTAAAATATAGTTGCAAAAGTAAACAGACTTATCGTAACTTCAAAATTTATTCTACTCCGCTCGAAATATTGAATATTGAATCGATCTTTATAATGTCATAATTAAGTGATTACGTGGGAAAACCTTGCAACATAATAGTTGCTATCGTAGATAAACATGTCCTATTATGGAAACCCCAGAGCATTTATTGACCGTCAGTATCTATTGGCAGAGGCATGAGCACAACCAGAGGTACTTTTATGCTTATCGAAATGGGCAACTCATATTACTTCGAATAAATGATTTTCCGGATGAGCCATATTGTACTATAATAATGGGACTTGCTATTATGGATATGGAAGATATACCTGTACATTGGGTTATTCCTTAAATTAAAATAGAAACAGATCATATTAATTGGCTGAAAGTTTCGCCCTTGGGGGGTTTAGTTTTGATACGCAAGTGGTATCCATTTTGAAGGTTAGGGGCCACATTTTTGGTAAATTAAAGTCGGGGAGCCTTAAAACAAAAAGCTCCTAAACGCTGCAATCGAGCAATTCAGGAGCTTATCTAGTGTGGGTCCTACTGGATTCGAACCAGCGACCTCTTCCATGTCAAGGAAGCGCTCTAACCAACTGAGCTAAAGACCCCTGCGGGACGGCAAATATAGGAATTAAATCTGTTTGGCGTAAATTGGTGCAAATGCTCCACATCAGAGAAACCACGCCTAGAAAGGCCGTCTTCGTCGTGCCCCCCAGGGTCCACCTCCTCGACATTACCGGCCCGGCCCACATCTTTTACGAGGCGGCTTGTCAGGGCGCGGATGTAGGGCTGGTTTTTTGCAGCATATTCAAAGATCAACAAGAGGCGGTGAGCAGCAGCGAGTTGGCTTTTGCACGCCTCACCCCATATAACGAAGTAGAGATCGGCCCGGGAGACTTGATTTTCGTTCCGGGGCTGGAGACCTCCTTGCTGCTGGGGGACAGTTTCCTGAAAGAGGCGCGCCCCTTCCTGGATTGGCTGGTCACGCAGCACAAAAGGGGAGCCATGGTGTGTTCGGTCTGCACGGGGGCCTTCCTGCTCGCGGAATCGGGGTTACTCAATGGAAAATCCTGCACCACGCATTGGGAATTTACAGAGCGCTTCAACAAAAGATATCCAGCGGTAAGCCTGGCTGCCAACCGCCTTTTCGTAGAGGAGGGATCGATCTTCAGCAGCGCAGGGGTAACCTCGGGAATTGACCTGGCACTGCACCTGGTCCATCAGTTTTGGGGACCCTATTTTGCAGCACGGATCGCAAAGGAAGTGGTGGTGTTTTTCCGCCGGGGACCGGACGATCCCCAGTTCAGCGTATTCATCCAATACCGCAACCATATGGACCAGCGAGTCCATACGGTTCAGGACCGACTGGCCCAGGCACTTGACAAGAAGATGAAGGTGGAGGATTTGGCTGATGAGGTCAATATGAGTCCCCGCAACCTGACGCGGTTGTTCAAAAAGACGACCCAGATCACCATCGGCGATTACCTCGAAAAACTAAGGGTAGAGCGCGCTGAGCAATTGATCGGCGAGGGCCAGACCATGCAGTCGGCGGCCCTGCAATGCGGCCTGAAAAGCACCAATCAGTTGAGAACCTTGCTGAAACGGCATCGCGAGATGTCCTGATCCTGCGTAGGATTGTCCTTGTCCGCGTGCCGGGGTGCCCCTAGCTTTGTGCTAAATTTTAAAGACCATGCGCACCCAGGCTCAGGCCAAATCCAAGGAGTCTTATTGGATGGATGGGAACGACAAGCACCTGAAGGTGCTCTTCTATCTTCAGGACGGAGTAGAAGTGCTGGATTTCGCCGGCCCGATGGAGGTATTCTCCTATGCCGGTTTCGACGTTTCCGTCGTTTCGAAAACGAAGGACCCTATCGTGTCACAGGGCATCCTCAAAATCATTCCCGATTACAGCATCGATGATGCGCCATCGGCGGACATCCTGGCTTTTTTCGGGGGAAATGCCGCGGTAGCGGTACAAGACACGCAGGTCATCGAATGGCTGAGGAGCGCCAAAACGCCTGAGTATTATTTTTCGGTTTGTACGGGGGCCTTTATCATGGGCAAGGCGGGCCTCCTGGACAACCTCACGGTCACTACCTTTCATCAAAGTATCGAAGGTTTGCAAACCGCCGTACCGCTGGCCAAAGTCAAGGCGGGGGTTCGCTTCGTAGATAACGGTCGCATCATTACTACTGCCGGAATTTCGGCGGGCATCGATGGCGCGCTCCACCTGGTCGAGCGGATACTGGGCAGGGATGCAGCCGTTAAGATCGCTGCCTATATGGAATATGATCGCTGGATCCCCGACCAGGGGCTGATCACCACGGAAACCCGCATGGCGGCGGAAAGCAAATCGCAGCCCGTGGAAAGCGCCCATTAGCACATCAGAGAAGATAGCCAAGAAAAAGAAAGAGGCGACGGTTCCGTCGCCTTTTTTGTTGGGCGCCTGAGCCGAGCCTGACCCAGGCAACGAACCGGGCCGTATTCGTATCTGTTGAATTATGAAACACCTGTTTGTCTCCGCGCTTTGCCTGTCCAGCCTGATTGCCTGCCACAAGGGAGTGAGTACCATCAACCCGGCAATGGATACCCTGATTGGCATTTCCGTGGATACTGCTGGCGTG
>CAZJDB010000221.1:0-14707 GCA_964544695.1 uncultured Chitinophagaceae bacterium | reverse complement strand
CTATGCCCAAAAGGCCGTTAGCGGAGGGCTCGTGATCCTCGTGGTCGTCGTCCTTTACCGGAACATTCAAACCGTTGGAAAGATTTCCATGGTGCTCGGAGCCATTACCCTCGCAACCATCCTTTGGATCATCTGCTCCGGCGTTCCCCATTTCAACGCCGCCCAAGCCTTCAACTGGAATTTCTCGGGCTTCGACACCTCCTTCATATTGTGCACATCGATCGGGCATGCTACCCTGAAAGCCGTGTATTCATATTTGGGCTATTACAATGTCGTCCACCTCGGCGGCGAGATCAAGAACCCTGAAAGAAACATTCCCCGGAGCATATTCCTTTCGGTGACCATCATTGCCCTCGTATATGTGGGCATGCAGGTCGCCCTGCTGGGCAACCTCCCCTGGCAAACCATCCAGCAATCTTCCTTCGTCGTCAGCACCTATATGGAGCACGTGTACGGAGCCAAAGTGGCGTCCGTCACGACGGGCCTCATCCTGGTGATTGCCTCCTCTTCCCTCTTCGCGCTGACCCTGGGCTATTCCAGGGTGCCCTATGCGGCCGCCCGGAACGGAGATTTCTTCCCCGTCTTTGCGCGCCTGCACCCCAAGCACCACTTCCCCCACGTCTCCCTGCTCGTCCTGGGAGTCCTGGGTTTAGCCTTCAGCCTCCTGTTTAAGATGGAGCACGTCATCACAGCCATCATCACCATGCGCATCCTCATCCAGTTCCTGGGACAGTCGGTAGGATTGATCCGCTGGCACTGGCAAAAGCCGGCCGACGCGCGCCCCTACAAAATGCCCCTTTATCCCCTGCCCGCCTTGCTGTCGATGAGCATCTGGCTATTCATCTTCCTCAGCAGTCCCCCCGCTTATCTGTGGTTCGCGACGGGAATTATCGGAGTGGGTTTAATCCTCTTCTTTATTAAAGAACGCTTCTTCCCCCGGCAGGTTAAGGGATTTTAACACTTGCCTGTTTTACTTCCGGCCCCGCCCAGGGTCAAACTTTCATAAAACCTTTTGTTATGAATAGCAATAGTATGATCATGGAAATTGCCGGAGGTATTGTCACAGCTGCGAGCATCATCACTTTTGTGGCAGTCAGCATCATCCGTTTCAACAAGCAATCGCGCACTCACTAATAAGGGCAAGCCTTCCATATATGCAGCCGCTCCGCGAATCTACCGGAGCGGCTTTTTCGTGCCCGCCCCCTGCGCGCCCGGAGGACGGACCGCACGCGGGAGCGCAAAACCTTTGAAATGTGAGAAATATGCAATACATTATGGTAATGATTGCTTTATAAAACCACGCTCATGAACTGGAAACTTATCTTCTTGCTTTCCCTCTTTGGCCTTGCCATGGGAATTTGCACCGTCTTCTGGATTTCACAATCCATGGAAGTCTATTTCTGGGTTGCCGTTCTCATCATTACCGCCTGGCTGATCGCGCGCAGGGCTCCGGGGAAGTATTTCCTCCACGGATTCTTCCTGGGCCTCGCCAATTGCGTATGGGTAGTTGCAGCCCACGTTTATTGGTATGCCACGTATTTGGGCAACCATCCTCAAATGGTGGAAATGATGCGTAAGTGGCCGTTGGCCGACCATCCACGGAGGGCCATGGTCCTGTTTGGACCCCTCTACGGGATCGCCAGCGGGATCGTCATCGGTCTGATTGCCCTGCTGTTCGCCACCTTAATGGGTAAGAAGAAGACCGCCGCGGCCTGAGAACCCGCGGCCTGAAAGCCGCTAGTCTCCCACCGTATCGAGGAGCTGTATTCCCGTCTTGGTGAAAATGATCTTCTGTTGCTTGTACAAAGCGCCAGTGGTCATCTTGAAGGTCTTTTTGCTCATCCCGAAGGTCTGGTAAATGGCCTCGGGGTCCGACTTATCGTTGAAGGGCAGGTACCCTCCGTTATCCGCCAGGAGCTGAAGGATGCGGCCTGCCTCTCCTTCTACCCTGGCGTAGCCCTTTTTCCCAGCCACAACGTCGATCTTGTTGTCGGGGCGGATGGTCCGGATGAAACCGGTCAGGGTATCGCCCGGGGTGAGGTCCTGGTAGACTTCGTTGTCGTACAGCAAACCCAAATGCTTGCCGTTGATGATCACCGCGAAACCAAGGTCGGTGCGACGAAAGACGGTCAAGGATACTTCCTCTCCCTCTGTTACCGTGAGTTCCTCATTGCTCAGGAAGGACTCGAGGCGCTCGGTGGCCGCCACCCGCCCCGTTTGTTTGTCGATGTACAGCCTGACGAGGTATTCGCCACCCAGGCGCATGAAGGTGGCCTGTTGCGATTTGGGTACGAAAAGGTCCTTGGCCAGCCCCCAATCCAGGAAGGCGCCCTGAGGAGTGACCGACACCACCGTCAACCGGGCCAGGTCTCCCACCACCGCTTTAGGCACCATGGTCGTGGCGATGAGTCGGTTATCCGAATCGTGGTATATGAAAACGCGCAGTTCGTCCCCGGTCTTGGCGCCGTCGGGCACCTGTCGGGCGGGTAACAGGATCCCTTCTCCCCCGTCGTCCAGATAGACGCCAGGGCCCGCTTTCCGGGCAACCTTCAAAGTATTGTACAATCCAACCTGAACCGGCATGCGGGCAAAGTTACATCGCCAGCAGCGCTTTCCACGCATTTTCATTTACCGGGATCCCTTCCCGTTCGTTGCGCTGCCGGGTAGCCAGGGTCTTTTCTCCAGGATACATCACGTTTTCCCCGGATTTGGTGAAGGTAATGATGTTTTCAATGAGACCCTGGTCCGCACGCGACGCATCCAAACATAAGAAGATCTGCGATAACCCCGATTCCTTCCCCGTGGCCGTGATCGCACCGACGGATCTGCCGTCGCTGAGGACGGATACCAGGACATCCAGGACCAGGGACAGGCCCGACCCCTTCCAGTACCCGATGGGCAGGGTTCGCCGGGAGGCGCGGATGGCCGAGGGGTCGGTCGACAACGCGCCGCTCGAGTCGTAGCCTCCGGGCACGGGCAGCGCCCGCCCCTCCATTTCATATTCCTGCAGCTTTCCATAGGAAAACTGGGACATGGCCATGTCCAAAACGATGGCGCCCTTTTCCCGGGGAATAGCCACGACCAGAGGGTTGTTGCCCAGCCTGGGATCCGCACTGCCCCAGGGAGGCATGTTGGCAATGGTATTGCTGCTGCAGATCGCGATGCAACCCGAGTCCGCCGCCTGCCAACCGTAAGTCCCTCCCCGCATCCAGTGATTGGTATTCCGAACCGCCACCCCGCCGATACCTTCCGCAACCGCCAGCTCGATGGCCCTGGCCATCGCCTGGGATGCGGTATACATGCCCGGGGCGAGGTTCCCGTCCCAGCATTCCAGGTTGCCCATGCGACGCACCGCCCCGGGTTCGGAATCGATCCTGACCAGCCCTTCCTCCACGCTCCGAACGAAAGCAGGGAACCGGTTCAGGCCGTGCGAATACACGCCATCGAGGCTATTTTGAGCGAATATGCGCGCGCAATGGGCAGCTTTGGACCTGGAAAATCCGAGACCCTCCAATACCCGGAGGAATTCTTTTTCCAACTGATCGAAGGGGATTCGCATGTGAAATAATTGAAGTACTTTGTCCTAAGGTATGCCAAAACGTTTACTACACCTTCTTCTCTTCCTCTGCCTGGTCACCCGTGGAATGGCCCAGGAAGACACCGCTTACTCCCCTGACACGAAGATGCATTCCCCCTTCAAAGCCTTACCTATTCTCAGGGCGACCGCCATTGGACATAAGGAATCTGGAACGGTGGACGTAGCCATGGTACTTGCGAACCAATCGTATAAGAACGCTTCCCTTATCTTTTCCATCAATCCCAGCCTGTCCAAAGCATCCGATGACCTGGACAGTCTGTATTCCATCAGCCAGATCCGTTTCGGCACCTATAAAAAAGATTCCGCGATGGACATGACCGTGAATCTTCGTCCCAATGAAATGCTCCATTGCGGTTTGTATATCAATAACGTTCCCCTCAACGCGCAATACATCAGGAAGTTAATTATCATGACCAGCCTGAGCCTGGATAATGAGAATGTCGGGCAGGAGAATATCCTGTTGCAGGACATTAAAATTTCCTGGAGGTAACTATAACTTTTCCTTAGATTTTCACCGGCTATTTTAAAGGCATGAAAGCATCCTTGCCTATCCTCTGCCTCGTATTTTTTTGCGCCTGTGCTAAAAACAACGGAGTCCAGTTACCTCCCATTACTCACCTGGGGTTAAATACCTTCGGATGCAAAGTCGACGGTGCGATTTGGGTTCCAAATAATCAAATCCTGCCCGGGATCGTTGCTCATGTTGGTCCTAGCATGCTCCCGCTTTCTTTTAACTCGATCCTGAGTGGGACGGGCGCCGATGGCTACACATCGAGTTTTTATTTTTATCCTCAATTCGGGGGCGTCAACGGTGTAGGCAATTATTTCGATTCTCTTTCCATTTCCTATTCCGATGGTCTCAATGGTGGGGTCAACAACAGGTTTGACCCGAACGATTATTTCCAAATCACCTACCTCGACACCGTAAAACGAATTATTTCCGGAATATTTTCCTTCACGCTGTACAACGGTCCCACCGATTCTGTAAGCATCACCGACGGTCGTTTCGACTTTAGTTTTTAACGAGCGCATTACAAAAGGCAGTATATCTTTGCACCTTACTTTTGCTACCACCTACACTCGTTGTCCTTCCGTCCTGTGATGCAATATCCAAGACAAAACGTATGTTCAAAAAAAACCGGAAGGACATCCTGGACAATCCTGATTTGCCCCTGATCATGAGTCTCAAAAGCGGAGACCGGACGGCCTATCTTCACTTCCTCCAGAAATACTACAATACGGTCTACCTCATCGTCTCTGCGGTTGATGAAAGCGGGAATGAAAGCCAAATCCGGGAAAAGGCTTCGCAGATCCTTCTTGATATTTGGGCCAAACGGGCGCAGATACCCCTTAACCTCACCCCGAAACAATTCCTTTTCACCTTCATTTACAAGCAGTTCGAAAAAAATGGAGGGAAAGTTTGATTTTCTGAACACTGTTCATTAAGTTTGCATCGTAAACAAACAAGCATGGGGATCGCAGAAAGGAAAGAAAGGGATAAGCAGGAAATGCGCCAAAAAATCATCGACGCGGCCATGCATATGTTCCTTGAAGACGGTTACAATAAGACTTCTATCCGCAATATTGCAGAGGCCATCGAATACAGCCCGGCGACCATCTACCTGTATTATAAAGACAAGGACGAGTTGCTGTATGCGGTTCAGAAAGAAGCCTTCGACAAACTGTTGGAGGCCTTTGATAAAGATGCCAGCGACCCGGATCCCTGGACCCGTTTGACACAAATCTGCAAGACCTACGTCCGCTTCGGTCTGAAACATGAGGAGCTGTACGACCTGATGTTCATCATCCGCGCACCCATGAACGTGGATGAAAAGATTCACGAGACCAATGGACGGGACTGTTTCACTTATGTCGTGGATTGCCTGGTAGAATGTATAAAGGCGGGACTGGTTCGTTTCGACAATCCCCAACTCGGCGTTCTTTCCATTTGGGCCATGGGACATGGGTTGGTTTCCCTGCAGGTGCGGTGCCGACTCAAAGTCCTGGATGTAGGGGGCGCGGACGTGGAAACCATACTGGATCAAGCTATAGAAGATTATCTGCGCCAGATCAAACGCTAGTCGCAAACGCCGCGCGTTTTTTTTGGCCTTACCAATAAACACTGTTCATTATGTCAACAATACTCAAAGTCGGGGGGCTGTTCATTGTCGGAATGGCGGTCAGCTTTACGGTGGCACAAAACGCGGCGGCGCAGGGAAGTGTCCTCGACGCCTACATCCACGAAGCCTTCGCCAGCAATCAAGGCCTTCGCCAGCAGAATTTCCAACTAGAAAAATCCCTCTATGCCCTGGATGAGGCGCGCTCCCTGTTCCTTCCCAACGTCAGCCTCCAGGGCAGCTACACCAAAGCCGCCGGCGGACGCACGATCGACGTCCCGGTGGGAGACCTGCTCAACGGGGTCTATGCTACCCTGAACCAACTCACGGGGGCGCATAACTTCCCTCACCTGGAGAATCAGTCCTTCCTGCTGAACCCGGATAATTTTTATGACGTCCACCTGCATACCACGCTTCCCCTCGTGGATGTGGAACTGTATTACAATCGCCGCATCAAGCAGCAGCTCATCACCACCCAGCAGGCGGCCGTAAATGTGTACAAACGCCAGTTGGTCAAGGACATCAAAACGGCCTACTTCCAATACTTTCAAGCCATCCAGGCCGAAAAAATTTATGACGCCGCCCTGGATTTGGTGAGCGAGAACATCCGCGTCAACCAAAGCCTGCTGGCTAATGGTGTGCGCAACAGCACGGCACTGACGCGCTCCATGTCCGAGCAAAAGCATACCCAGGCGTTAAGAATACAGGCGGAAACGGACGCAAAAAATGCCCAAGCCTACTTTAACTTCCTACTGAACAGACCCTCGACAACCGATGTGACATTGGACTCAGCCGCTTTTGCCCAACCCGCCCCCTTCGATACCACCGGAACGGGCATCGGCAACCGTGAAGAACTGCAACAATGGCGATCCTTAAATGAAGCAAATACCCTGGACCTCCAGTTGGAAAAATCCTACCTCATACCCCAGGTCAGCACCTTCCTGGATTTGGGATCCCAGGGAACGGGGACTATCGATGACAAGTCCAGGTATTATTTCTGGGGGGTGAGCCTCCAATGGAACCTTTTCGCCGGAGGACAACATACCGCCAGGTCCAGGCAGGCCGCAGCAGAGGAAAAAACGACGCAGGCAGGATACGAAGAAACCGAACGGGCGCTCCAACTGCAACTGGACCAGTCCTTCAACAATTACCACAGTGCGGTGGAAATGTTCCGCAGCGCACAGTCCCAACTCAGCTTTGCTCAAAAATATTACAACGACCAGGCACGGGCCTACCGCGAGGGGCAATTGCTCTTCGTAGAGCTCCTCGACGCTCAGAACCAGTTGACCCAGGCCCGCCTCGAAATGGCCCAGGCGGGTGCGGGCGTTCAGATCTCGCTTGCGGGCCTGGAACGCGATCAAGCCACCTATCCCCTTAACCATAAATCCTAAACGATATGAAACTTATACTACTGCTGTCCGCGGCCGCGATAATCCTCTACTCCTGCGGCACACCGGCCTCCGGAAAGAATACCGGGAACAAAATGGTAGATGACACCATCCCCGTCCAGGTCATGGACCTACATCAGTCCGGGCCGAACAAAAATGGGATCGCCGTGTCGGGGCAATTTACCACTGACGACGCAACGCAACTTTCCTTCAAGACTGGCGGCATCGTGCACGCCATCCTGGTCAAGGAAGGAGACTGCATCCACGCCGGTCAGCTCCTGGCCACCCTCGACCTGACGGAGATAAACACTCAGATGCAACAGGCACAACTGGCCCTGGAAAAAACACAACGAGATTATCAGCGCGTACAACACCTGTACGCGGACAGTGTCGCTACCCTGGAGCAATTGCAAAACGCAAAAACAGCCCTGGACCTGGCCACTCAGCAAGCCGGCGCGGTGAAGTTCAACCAGAACTATAGCGAAATCCGGGCAACACATGACGGCGATGTGCTGAGGAAACTAGCCAACCCCGGTCAGGTCGTAAATGCCGGCTCACCCATCATCCAGGTCAACGGCAACAGTGACTGGTATTTGCGCGTGGGGCTCAGCGACAAACAATGGGCGCAAATAAAGATCGGTGATAAGGCGCACATCGAAACAGGTGCCCTTCCGGGGAAAACGCTTAGGGGCACCATCACCAAAAAGTCGGAAGGAGTGGATCCCGCGACAGGGACCTTTACGGTCGACATCCGTGTGGAAGATCCCAAGGGACTGGCCGAGGGGCTTTTCGGCAAAGGCGTCATAGAAACCATGGAAACCCAAGGTTCCGTCGCCATCCCTTACCAGGCCCTCCTCGACGGGGACGGCAGCAGCGGCTACGTCTTCGTAACCGACGATGGCCACACCGCTCACAAAATCAAAGTCCGCCTGGGCGGTATGGAAAAGGATAAAATCCTCATCACGGACGGCCTCGGGCAAGAAGGCTACCTCATCATATCCGGCTCGGCCTATCTGAACGACGGAAGCCCCATTCACATAAAAAACCCGCAGCCATGAAAATGAACCTCTCCGCCTTCGCGGTCCGGAACAGCGCTTTCACCACGGTCATCTTCATCATGATTATTGCCCTGGGCATTACCACCATTCTGAATATGCCTCGCTCGGAAGACCCCGAGGTGCACGCTCCTACCTTTTCCATCATCATCGTTTATCCCGGCACGGCGCCCCGCGACATCGAGGACCGCGTGGTGAATCCCCTTGAAAAGGCCATTTCCGCGCTGGACGATATCAAGCGCGTCCGGACGAGCATTGCAAACGGGGTTGCCGTGATCCAGGTCGAATACAAATACAGTTCAAACGTAGAGGCGAAATACCAGGAGATCGTGCGCGAAGTGAACAGCCAGCGCGGCGAGCTCCCCGCGGAAATTTCCAGCATCGAGGTCCGCAAATTCCAACCGAGCGATACCAACATCCTCCAGATCGCCCTCCTTTCAGAAACGGCTCCCAGGGCTACCTTGCAATACTATGCGGAGCACCTCCAGGATGAATTGGAAAAGCTCACGCCTCTGAAGAAGGTAGACATCTATGGTTTGCCCGAACAGCAAGTCCGTGTGGAGTTGGATTTGGAAAAAATGGCGCAGATGCACCTTCCTTTGGCGTCCGTCATTCAAAGCCTTCAGTCGGAGATCACCGACATACCCGGGGGCAGCATAGACGCCGGTCATGAAACGTTCAACATCAAGACCAATAACTATCATTCATTGGATGAGGTATCCAATACGGTGGTCAACGCCGCGGACGGAAAGAACGTCCTCCTCAAAGACGTGGCCCGGGTATATTTCGGATACGCCGACCAGACCTATCTGACCCGCCTGAACGGTCACCGCTGCCTGTTCGTAGGCGCCTGCCTGAAGGACAAGGAAAACATCAGCAAGGCCCAGGGGCTTTATCTTCCGGTCCTGGAAGCGTTCCGCAAAACACTCCCCGACAATATCGATCTCGTCGTCCCCTTCGACCAGGCAAACAACGTCAATCACCGTCTCAGTGGCCTGGGCAGGGACTTCCTGATCGCCATCCTGCTGGTCGCCATTACCCTCCTGCCCCTGGGTGGCAGGTCCGCCCTGATCGTCATGATCTCCATCCCCCTTTCCCTGGCCATGGGCATCGTCTTCCTGCAGGTGTTCGGCTACAACCTGAACCAGCTGAGTATTGTGGGATTGGTGGTGGCCCTGGGTCTCCTGGTGGACGACAGCATCGTGGTAGTGGAGAACATCGAGCGCTGGATGCTCCAGGGGTATAGCCGCCTGGACGCCACGCTGAAAGCCACCAACCAGATAGGGATGGCGGTGTTGGGATGCACGGTTACGCTGATCATTGCCTTCCTGCCCCTCGCCTTCCTGCCCGAAGGCGCGGGAGACTTTATTCGCAGCCTTCCCCTGGCGGTGATGTTTTGCGTCTTTTCGTCCATGATCATTTCGCTCACGATCATACCTTATTTGTCCAGTCGGCTTTTGAAAAACCATGTAACCAACCCCGAGGGCAATATCTTCATGCGCGGGCTCAAACGCCTGATCCATGGCAGTTATGCGCGCCTCCTCGACGGAGCCCTGCAAAGGCCCTGGCTCACGCTGGGCGCCGCGGTGCTGATTTTCGCTGGATCCATCGCGGTATTCCGGATCATTGGTTTCAGCCTGTTTCCCTCTTCGGAGAAACCCCAGTTCATGATCAACATCACCGCCCCGTCTCAATCCAACCTGGCCTATACGGACAGCATCACGCATGATCTGGAAACCCAACTGAAAGGCGAACACCTCGTGAAATTCTATTCCGCCAACATCGGAAAAGGTAATCCCCGGGTATACTATAATGAAGTCCAGGAAAACGAACGCAGCGACTTCGCCCAGATCTTCGTAGAGCTCGGTGAAGAAACGAGTCCTGAAGCCAAACTCGAATTCATGCAACAACTGCGCCGACGCTGGACGCCCTATCCCGGCGCCCAGGTGGAAGTGCGGAATTTCGAGCAGGGTCCCCCCGTGGTGGCGCCCGTGGAGGTCCGTCTCTTTGGAGATAACCTGGATACCCTAAGGGCTTTGGCCGCCCGGGTCGAACCCCTGCTGAAACACACGGCCGGAACCTATTATGTCACCAACCCCGTGAGCCTGCTGAAAAGTGACATACGCGTGGATGTCAACAAAGAAAAAGCCCAGCTCCTGGGCGTACCCACGGTTGCGGTGGACCGCGCCGTCAGGATGGCCGTGACGGGACTTACCATAGGGAAATTCTATACGGACAGCAAGGATAACTATGACGTCCTTCTCACGCGGGACAAGCCCGGTCGTCCCGACATGGACGTCTTCAGGGACCTCTATGTGAATAATGCGTCGGGAACCGCCATTCCCCTGGCCCAGCTCGCAGACCTGAAACTGGAAACCTCTCCGGCCGTGATCCGTCACCAGGAAAAGCGCCGCGTCGTTTCCCTGCAGGCGTACGTTGAGAAAGGGTTCCTCGTGGACAGGGTCCTGGACGACGTTATCGGGAAAATGAACGCCTTCCATTTCCCTCCCGGGTATTCTTATGAAATGGGCGGAGAAGTGGAAAGCAGGAACAATTCCTTCGGGGGCTTCGGAAGCATCATCATTGTGACCGTATTCCTTTTCATTGCCGTGTTGATCCTGGAATTCCGGACCTTCAAAAGTACCCTCATCGTCCTGTCGGTCATTCCCCTGGGGGTAGTGGGTGCGGCCCTGGCCCTGTGGCTCACGGGCAACTCCCTGTCCTTCGTGGCCATTATCGGATTGATTGCGCTGGCCGGCATCGAGGTCAAAAACACGATCCTGCTCGTGGACTTCACCAACCAGCTCCGGGCCCAGGGCAAATCGTTGGAGGAGGCCATCCGGGAAGCCGGAGAAATCCGCTTTCTTCCCATCGTACTGACCAGCCTGACGGCAATAGGGGGGCTGATGCCCATTGCGTTGTCGACGAATCCGTTGATTGCGCCCCTGGCGATTGTGTTGATTGGTGGTTTGGTGAGCTCGACCCTTTTGTCGCGAATCGTCACGCCGGTAGTCTATAAACTAATGCCGCCAAAAAGCCAAAGGGCCGATGAACAGAGGTAAGCATACTGTCCATCGACCCATATTGGCAAGGCTAGGCTATTTTGATCCCATAAAGTTACTGAGGGCGAGAACTAAGGTAATTCCTAAAAAGGGTCATTTTATAGGTAGAAATACTGGTTCTACCCTCGGGAAATTTCCCGGTACGCTACTGTGCCAGTGGGAAGATTTCATGGCGGATGGCAAACACCACCAAACCCGCCATGTTTTTACAACCCGTCTTGGCCAGCAGGTTATTCCGATGGCCCTCCACTGTCCGGACGCTGATATTCAGGGACTCCGCCATTTCGCTGTTGGTTTGTTCCCTGCAGATCAGGTTCAGGATTTCCCTTTCGCGTTCGGTGAGCTCTATGGGGATCCGGTTGAGGTTGCGTATGTTATGATTGCGGTACTGCCATGCATTCTGCATGGCCCTGAGGGAACCCTGATTAAAATAAAAGCCCGTGTCGTAGACCTTCCGGATGGCCGTGATCAATTCGGCCACTTCCACGTTTTTGACCAGGTAGCCGCTGGCCCCGGCCTCGATCATTTTAGAAATGAAGCGCTCCTGGTCATGGACGGACAGGACCAGGACCTTGGTTCCTGGAAATTCCTTTTGAATTTTCTCATTTACCTCCACGCCGTTCATGACAGGCATTTGCAAGTCCACCAGGACGACGTCGGGGGGACGCCCAAGGGCGTACATCCTCGTCAGGAGTTCTTCCCCGTTTTCCGCTTCCCCCACCAGCTCCAGGTCAGCCTCCTTTTCGATCAGGGCGCTGAGCCCTTTGCGGAATAACAGTTGGTCATCTGCTATGACCAATCTAATTTTGCTCATATCTTGATCGTTATACCAAAACCTTTTTCGGTTGCCTCCCGGAAATGAAAAGTGGCCCCGATCATTCCAAGGCGGCTTTCAATATTGTAGAGGCCCATGCCTTCTTTAAATGTCGGCGGCAGACCCACCCCATCGTCCTTATACCGGCATACTATTCTTGCCCCTTCACCGTACAATTCCAGGTCAATCCGCGCCGCTTCCGCGTGGCGGAGGGTATTGGTGAACAGTTCCTGAATCACGCGATAAAGAGATAGGGATTGCTCGAAGGTCAGACTACCGAGTTCCGCCCTGTTATCGAAGGTCACTTCCAGGGCGCCCGACTGGTGCGTAACCAGGCATAGTTCCTCCAGGGCGCTCTCAAGGCCGAATAGTTCTACTTGGGCAGGAGAAAGCAGATGCGAAATACTCCGAACCTTTTGTATGATATCATCCACCTTTTCCCTCATGTCGACAGACGCCGTTTGCAACCTCAGGTGGCTCAGGGCGCTTCCCACGTCGTCATGCAAATCCCTGCCGATCCTTTTTCGCTCGGCTTCCTGAGACTGGATGACCGCGCGCGTTAAATCCTTCTGGTGTTGGATCATCTTCCGCTGATTGCGGACGTAAAACACGACCACGGCCGTGGCCAGCAGGAACATGCCCGCCATCCCGATCGCCAGGAGCGCAAAGATATTATCCGTATTGTTGTCTAGCCCTTGCATTTATAATACCCCACTGCAAACAGCAGGTACATGATCAGAACAAAGGTAGCATGACTAACCAGGATTATCGTGTTGAATAACTGTCCGTGGTGTAGAAAATTTGAAAATATGAAAATAAAGAATGCCACGGAAAAGTACAGAAGGATCCCGGCATTGAACCAAAAACCATCCCGGTGCTCCTCGAAAAAACAGACAAGGCTGAGGTAGATCAGCAGCAAGGCCTCCACGGGCCTCGTATACGTGTTGAAATGTTGCAGGCTTTGCCACCAAAGGATATTGGCCAGGCAAACGAGGGGGAAAACCACCATTGCATACGGGATGGCTTTACGGAGCCATGGACTGCTCAATATGGAGCGGTAGAACCACAACAGCAGGACCGTCTCCACTGCGGTATAGATATGCAGGAGCCAAAGGTTGTGGATGTGATGGCGGGACAGGTAGGAAGCCGCCGCATCCACCACGCCCGCAACTACCAGGTAAAACAACAGGATTCGCTGGGGACGCGGTAATACCCGGTACCGGATCGTCCCCATGCCCAAGGGGATCACTACCGAGGCAGGGACCACCACGGAAGTATATAAATAATGTGCGCTCATGCGCTGCCGCCTTATTTTACGTTCTGATCGGAATACAATATGCTCGAGGTATCGCAATCGGTCGGACACGGGGAAGTGAAGTCGTAGATGGTGCTGCCCCCATCGCCCAGGCCCAAGGAAGCGGGTGGGTCCACGATGTCCTTCCCGTTTATATCCACCGGGACGAGCAACATATCGATATTGTGGTCAGGGGTAATGGGCTCGAGGGGATCGTGCCCGAAATACCCCCTGACACCCGAAATGTTTACCTGGTGCTCCATGTAAAATTCATATAACCCGATGATATCTTCAATGGGAATATAGAAGGCCCTTAAGATTTCCTTATCGGGAACCTTCATGGTATCCTTGTACAACTGGCGCCATTGGGTGGTTCTGAAAACGGCTACATCCTTTGTAACGGTGTGGTCCTGAAGTTTGTGTGGTTTCATGAGATAAATATAGAAAATGCATACATTGGGCACAAACTCTTTTTGATGGATTTGATGCATGGGTTGGTTCGTGTGGATAAACAGTTATTTACCTGGATTCAGGTTCATTGTACGGCATCCTGGCTAGATCCCCTTATGGTCCTTTCCAGGAATCCCCTTACCTGGATTCCTATCTACGTATTTGTACTGTATTGGATTGTCCGGTACGACCGTAAGTTAGCCATCCGATTCATCCTCGTTACGCTGATAGCCGTCGGATTTACCGACTACACCGCCGCCAGCCTGATCAAACCCCTGGTCGGAAGAATACGGCCCTGTTTCGACCCCGACACCTGGATCCTGCTGCGTAACCTGGTTGGCTGCGGGGGCAGGTACTCCTTTCCTTCCAATCACGCTGCCAATCACTTCTGCATGGCTACGCTCTGGTTTTACACCATCCGCGGCCGGCGGGGCCGAAGCTGGTACTGGCTTTGGGTTTGGGCAGCACTCGTCTCTTATGCCCAGGTATACGTGGGTAAACACTTTCCATTGGATGTGCTGGGGGGCGCGCTCTATGGCTCCCTGGTCGGATGGTGCGCCTGGAGGATATTAAGGCGCCTTTCTCAAAATATAGATCGGGGTAAGCTCCCTGTCGCGGGTATTGGGGTTGAGAAAAGGGAGGTCTAGGGTGGATACGTGAAAATATTTCCCGTCATAAATCAGGTCCAGACCCTGATGGGTACCCAGGGAATCCAACTGCGCTTCGTTTGTTAAGATACAATCTCCGCTTTTCAACGTAGAAAGATCATCTACGTGTTTATACAGATGGTCCGTATAGAAATCCAGGGCTCTTTCCTCGTCCATCTTATAAATGAACAAGCGGTCCGGAGGGATATGCTCCCGGCGCATCCCTTCCTCCACGACCTCGTTCAGTTGGTATTGCAGCAACCTCGGATAAAAAGCGATGCC
>CAZJDB010000220.1:0-2220 GCA_964544695.1 uncultured Chitinophagaceae bacterium | reverse complement strand
CCCCGCCCATTCCGGGGCCGCCCACGCCGCGCCAACCCATTCCGGGCCCGCCCACGCCGCACCCACGGCCGTGCATAGAACCCCTGCGACCGAAGCCATCCCTCTCGTGATTCTCGCTATCGGCGCCATTTTCGCAGGCTTCGTGCCTTTTTCTCACTTCGTCACCGCTGACGGAATGCCCGCAACAACTCACCTGGAGCTGAGTTCCGCCATTCTGCCCGTGAGTGTCGCGCTCGCAGGTATCCTACTCGCCGGCCTGCTCTATGCCAGACCGAGCGGTGCACCGGATAAAATCGCCTATGCCTTTGGTGGGTTCTACCGTTTCGTCTACCATAAATTCTATATCGACGAGGTCTACCTGTTCGTAACCAAAAAAGTCATTTTCCCCCTGGTGGGCCGCCCCGCCGCATGGATCGACAGGAACATCGTGGATGGATTCATGAATGCCCTGGCGGGAGTGACGGCAATGATATCGGGGTGGATCAAGGGATTTCAATCGGGGAAATTGCAGGACTATGTCTTGTACTTTTTCCTGGGGATCGCAGGATTGGTCGTTCTCTTTATTTATATATACACATGAATCTGTCATTGCTTGTCGCCGTCCCGCTCGTCACCGTCCTGGCTGTACTTTGTTGTAAAGGCAGGCAGGCGATCCGCTGGGTGGCTCTGGCCGGGACTACAGCCCAACTGGTTTTATCCGTATGCCTCCTGGTGCTCTACCTCGACGCGCGCGCGGATGGGGATACGGGCATCATGGTGTTCGAGTCCAGGTACGTTTGGTTTGCGCCCTTGCACATCTTTTACCATGTAGGTGTGGACGGCATATCCGTGGCAATGATCCTCCTAACGGCCCTGGTGATGGAGGCGGCGGTGTTGGTGTCCTGGAATGTGGAAAAGATGACCAAGGAGTTCTTTGTCCTGCTTCTCTTCATGGGCGCGGGGGCTTATGGCTTCTTCCTTTCCCTGGACTTGTTCACGCTCTTCTTTTTCCTGGAGTTGTCGGTCATCCCCAAATTCCTGCTGATCGGCATCTGGGGCAGTGGAAAGAAAGAGTACAGCGCCATGAAGCTGGCTCTGATGCTCATGTCGGGCTCTGCCCTGGTCCTGGTGGGTTTGCTGGGGGTCTTTTACAATGCGGGATCCTTTAACCTGTTGCTGGATGCCTTCACCGGCATGACCCCCGCAGCGCAGCGCGTATTCTTTCCTTTTGTATTCGTTGGCTTTGGAATATTTTCAGCCCTCTTCCCCTTCCATACCTGGGTGCCAGACGGTCACTCTTCCGCTCCGACGCCGGCTTCCATGTTTTTGGCGGGCATTTCCATGAAACTGGGGGGATATGGCTGCCTGCGGGTCGCTACCTTCCTGATGCCCATCGCCGCCAGGGAATATGCGCCAATCATTATTTGTCTGTCCACCATCGCCATCGTGTACGGCGCCTTCGCCACCATGATGCAAACGGACCTGAAATACATCAACGCTTATTCCTCCATCAGCCACTGCGGTTTCGTTTTGCTGGGCATTGGCATGCTGACCACCACGGCCCTGACAGGGGCGGTCATGCAAATGGTTTCCCACGGGTTGATGACGGCCCTCCTCTTCGCCTCCATTGGGATGATTTATGACCGTACGCATACCCGAATGGTTGCAAAGCTGGGCGGGTTGTTGAAAATCATGCCCTTTATTTCCACCGTCTTCGTTCTCGGAGGGCTTTGCTCCCTTGGTCTTCCCGGCCTCAGTGGGTTTGCCGCCGAAATCACCGTGTTCATGGGATCATGGGAAAATGCGATCGTAGGATACCGGGTAGCGACCATCCTGGCCTGCGCCTCCATCGTCATAACGGCCGTGTATATCCTCCGGGCTGTCGGTCAAACGATCTTTGGACCCGTCCGGGAACCTTCATACAATGGCCTGCCCGATGCGAGGTGGAACGAACGATATGCGGCAGGGTTGCTGATTTTGGGCATCCTCATCGTCGGCGTGGCCCCCTTTTATCTGAGTGATTTGCTCAGACCCAATATCCAAACGATTTTGCACCATTAACGCATGAAACAGGAAATCATACCAACGCTGATTTTATTCATCCTCCTGTTCATCAAGGTGGGTACAAAGGAGTTTCGCAACGAGGCCCTTCTGGGTTTCATCAACATCCTGCTGCTCCTCAACTTCGCCGCGGGCTTCGTTTGGAATACCCAAGTCACCTTGTTTGGCGGGGCCTTCCAT
>CAZJDB010000219.1:0-27142 GCA_964544695.1 uncultured Chitinophagaceae bacterium | reverse complement strand
CAATGCCGGCTTCTTCGATAACCCCGCCCTGGCCGCTCGTTTCCTGTTGCCCTGGTTTACTCCTTACAATGCGGATGGCACGCCTAAATACAACGATTCCCTGAATCAGTTCCCCTTGAACGGCGGCCCATGGAATCCCGCATATACGCAGGTACACAATAAGAACGAGTATCAGCAGACCAACCTCCGCGGAAATGTAGCGCTGGAGATCAAGATCCTTCCCAACCTGAAGGTGACCAGCCGGTACGCCGCCGAATACACCGACATTGCGGAAGACCAGTACCTGAACCCCTTCTATGGGGACGGCTATTCCACCCAGGGCTTCGGGGAGTCAGTTTATTCCCGCTATTATGATTATACCTGGTCCAATTTTGCCGACTGGAGACAAAATCTGAACAGGGGTGGCGATATATATTTCGACCTCAAGGTGGGATACGAAGCCTATCAGTTCAACAGCTACATTCTCAACGCCCAGGGGCAGAACTATCCCATCACCCTGTCATTGCAGTACCTGGCCGCTGCCAGCACGCCCCTGGTCGCCTCTGTAGTGCCCGAGGATAACGCTACAACGAGCGAATTTTCCAGCGGGGATATTAATTATAAAGATCGCTACGTGCTGTCCGGCAGCTTCCGCCGGGACGGTTCTTCGGTCTTTGGCGCCAACCATCCTTTCGGTAATTTCTACTCCGTGGGCGGGACTTGGAACGTCACCAACGAGCACTTCCTGCAAAATTCCCGTATCATAAGCCTCCTGAAGCTCCGCGGGTCTTATGGGCAAGTGGGGAACGCCAACGGTTTCGGCAATTATTCCGCCCTGTCGACCTACTCTTACGGAAAAACCTACAACAACAATCCCGGGGAAGCTCCATCTCAAGTGGGTAATCCAAACCTCACCTGGGAAAAGATCAATACCGCTGACGTGGGCGTCGACGCGGGTTTCCTGAACGAACGAATCGTCGTCACCGCGGATTATTACGACCGGACAACAGTAGCCCTCATCCAGGGGGTACCGCTATCCCTTACCAGCGGTTTCGCTACGGTCAATGAAAACGTCGGCTCGATGAGCAATAAAGGGATTGAGTTCGCCCTGGACGTGAAGCCAATAAGGAGCCGCTCTTTCCTTTGGGATTTGAATTTCAATATCGCCCACAACACGAACCGGATTATATCCCTTTACAATGGGAAGCCCATCGCCAACGGCCTCTTCAACTATTCCGTCGGTCACGACGCACAGGAATTCTATATCCGCCAATGGGCCGGGGTCAATGTCAACGCGGGGACTCCTCAATGGTACACTGACGGGACCAAGGCTACGATTACCGGCAGCTATGACAGCGCCAACCTGGCCTTCAATTCTAAATACCACGCCGATCCTTCGGTATACGGAGGCCTGACCAATACGCTGAGCTGGAAGGGGCTTACCTTCATCGTCCAGTTGACTTATAACTTCGGCAACTCCATCTTCTACAACTACGGGTCTTATCTGAACAGCGACGGCTTGTATCTGACGGCGTTCAACCAGGATGAAGAGCAGTTGAAGAGCTGGCAGAAGCCCGGCGATCACACCAACGTGCCCCAGATAATAGCAGGTGGGAACCATAACTCCGAAGGTAGCTCCACTCGCTACCTCTACAATGGGAAATTCGTCCGCGTACGGAATATTGAATTGGATTACAGTCTGCCCAAATCACTTGTCGGGAAAGCCAAGTTGGACAACCTAACCCTGTATGTAAGGGGTACCAACCTGTTCACTTTCGACACGGATAAGGAAATTCCCTTCGACCCGGAAACTGGTGTGAGCAGCACCACCAACTTTGAGGAGTATATCCCCAAAACCATCGTTGGAGGCATTAAAATCCAGTTCTAACCCCTAAAAAAAATTGAACAATGAAGAAAATCAGCATATATACATTGGCCCTGTCCTCCCTGATCCTGGGGAGTTGCGGTAAGGATTTCCTCCATCGGGTTCCGGCTGCCACGTCGGTCGAAACCGCCGAAGCCATCACGAATGTTAATGACTTGGGATCGGCCGTGAACGCCATTTATGCCGAAATGAGGGCCGTCGCCGTTTACGGCAGGGATTTCCCCATCGTAGGGGACCTCATGGCTGACAATACCTATGTAGAGGTAAGGAACTCGGGCAGATATCTTCCACAATGGCAGTATGATGTTACGGTTTCCGATCCGGTAGTCAGCGAAGTCTGGTCCAACTGTTACACCGCCATCCTGGCAGCCAACAACGTCATCGATGCGGACCTGCCCAACCTCAGCGCCACGGACCAGGCTACGGAAGCCGAGCTAAAGGCCCAGGCTTATGCCCTGCGGGGGCTGCTATATTTCAAGCTCGTGAATTTCTATGCAACCCCATACACACAGGATACCAGCAAAAATGGTGTCCCCCTGATCCTGCATTTCGAACCTTTCCTTTATCCCGCCAGGAATTCCGTCGGTGAAGTATATACCCAAATCGTAAGCGATCTCAAGGCAGGTTTCGCCAATGCCCCGGCCTACGTGAACTCGATCACGCTGAGCAAATACTCGATAGAAGGTTTACTTGCCAGGGTGTACCTGTACATGGGTGACAACACCGATGCGGAAACGGCGGCTGTTGATGTGATTAACAGTTCCGGTTTTAACCTGGTAGATCCCACACATTTCCTTTCTTTCTGGCAGAACCCCGCCGTTCAAACAAATCAAACCGAAGTGATGTTCGAGATCGACGTCAACACCCTCCAAAACAATGGCTCGGATGATTTCGGGGGTATGTATTACCAGGGATACCAGGACATTTATTGCTCTTCCCAACTATATAACCTGTACAGCGCCACCGATGTACGCACGCAGGTGATCGTACCGGGCAATACCAAATCCGGAGCGCCCGCCTACATCGTAGAAAAGTTTCCGAATTACACCAATACCTCGGATAAGGATAACATCAAAGTTATCCGACTGGCCGAGGTATACCTGATTGCAGCGGAGGCAGCCCTGTCTACCAGTCCCGCTACAGCTCAGGGTTACCTTAACGACCTCATCGCCCAAAGGGATCCGGCCGCCGGGCCGATCATCGCTACCGGGGCTGCATTATTGGATTCGATAGTCCTGGAAAGGAGAAAAGAACTGGCATTCGAGGGAGACCGGTTATGGGACTTGCAACGCCTTGGCCTGGATGTGGACCGTGGGGGAAACAACCCCGGCGCCCTACCGGCCGGCCCCAGCAACGTGAACCTGACCGTTCCCTTCACGGATTACCGCAGGCTGGCCCCCATTCCCGAATCGGAAACCCAGGTGAACCCGAACATTGCACCCCAGCAGAACCCCGGGTATTAAACGAAACGATTGATTTTTCATATCCAAGGGCCGGACAGCAATGTCCGGCCCTTTAATTTTATTTGTTACTCAATTTTTTTCTATTTATTTTTGTTACTCTATTAACAACCGAATAACATTCCCGTTTTTGGACCCGCGCCCCTAGGTCATCAAAAATAGGAACACCCGCCAATTATCCTGTTTTTAAAACACGCAATCATCCCTTAAGTCTGGAAAAGGCCTTCATGCGTTCTCGACCCATTTAACTCATTGGGTAAGAGCGTTCTAAATATTTTCATCGGGCATAATGCCTGGATGCTAGCCTGTGTAAAAACAAAAAAAGGGCCGCCAAAAGCGGCCCTTACCCTTGTCCGGCGGAGCCGGACCAAATTATTGGCGGTGCGGCCGCAAACCCGTAACTTAAATTGGAAGGGTTTGCGGCCGCACAATCTTTATGCCATGCTTTATTTTAGCACGGACCTCAACTCCTCTTCTAAAGCATCTCCCCTTAGGCTGGTGGCAATAATTTTCCCCTGGGGGTCCAGAAGGACATTGTAAGGAATCCCGGTAAACTGGAAGGTGGATACCGCCTTGCTTTGCCAAAAGCCCAGGTCGCTGATATGGGTCCATGTCAGGTGATCCTCGTGGATGGCTTCCAGCCATGCCTCCTTTTTCTGGTCCAGGGAAACCCCAACGATAGTAAAGTTCTTGTTTTTGAATTCCTGATATGCCTTTACAACATTGGGATTTTCACCCCTGCAAGGCTCGCACCAGCTGGCCCAGAAGTCGACGAGGACGTATTTTCCCCTAAGGCTGCTGAGACTGAAAACTTTACCACTTGTATCGGGGAGCGCCAGGTCGGGCGCCAGGGCGCCTACCCGGGGTGCAGCTGAAATCTTGCTCAGGGCAGCCACTGCACCCGTCACACCGGCATTCCCCGGAAAGCGTTTTTTCAATTCCTCGCCCAAAGCAAACAGCGTATCCACGCTATAGTTGGGTGTATTGACTCCATATTGTGCGGCCCCCGCTTCATCGGCCCCGATCTCGTAAAAGCTCAGGGCAAAAGTGGCGATCATCGGGCTGGGATCTTCACGCACATTATCTGCAAGGAATCTGTAGAAGCCATTCACTTTATCCTCCGAAGCAGACAAGGGCGCCAGGGAGTCCATCTTCAGGCGGCCTATATCGTCCAATATGGAATGGAGGGAATCGAATAGCGAATGGAAACGCTGGGAAGCGGGGGAATTCTTAACGGTATAGTTCCCCTCCTGGGAAGCGGCATCCATATACACCTCCACTTCGGGGTGATCGCTGATCACGGCCAGCCAGGGACCGGTGTTGGGGTCCCCCAGCATGACGCGGAAAAGACGTTCCTCTCCCCCCGGGCCCTTCAATTCGAACCTCCCTCCCTTAAGCGCGGAGGAATCGAGGATGAGGACAGGCGTATTGTCAAATGACATGGAAGTCAGGTATACCTCCTTCACGGGAAATCCGGTGAGCCTTCCTTTTACGATGAATTGGCTTTTCCTGTTGCAGGATAATGTCGTAACGCATAGGGCCATCAGGCAGAGTACGATGTGTTTGTTCACGGTATGGTTATTTGAGCTTTTCGGCCAATAATTGATGTACGATCTTAGGATCGGCCTTTCCTTTGGAACGCTTGATGACTTCTCCTACAAAGAGGCTGACGAGGCCCTTTTTCCCTTTCCGGTATTCCCGGACCTTATCGGGCATGCTATCCAGTACGGACTCCACCAGGGGTAGAATATTGTCCGCGTCGTGATCCTGTAATATATTTAGTCGTGCCGCAGCCTCCGAGGCGCTGATTCCCCCCTCTCCTATCATATACGGTACCAGGCGGGAGGAGGCTACGGAAAAACTGACTTTCCCTTCCTCGACCAGACTTATCACTTCCCCAAGTTGTGCGGGCTTCAGGGGGTAATCGGATATGTCGATCTGCTTGTCGTTACAATAAGCCTTTACGGGGCCCAATACCCAGTTGGCCGCCGCCTTATAGGCATTGGTCTTCCGTATGAGTGCTTCATACCAGGTACTGAGCCCCTTATCATCACTGATTATGCGGGCATCGTATTCGGACAGGTTCAGCTCCCCGGTATATCGCTCGAAAAGGGCTTCCGGCAACAGGGGAATGCTTTCCCTCACCGATTGAAGAAAGGCCTCCGTGATCTTGAATGGAGTCAGATCGGGTTCCGCGAAATAGCGGTAATCCTCGGCGTGTTCTTTTGTTCTTATGGAGCGGGTCGTTTCGGTACCGGCATCGTAACTCCGGGTTTCCTGAACGACCGTTCCCCCGGAGGACACCAGGGCCTCCAGGCGTTCGATTTCAAAAGCTATGGCTTTCCGGACATTCCGGATGGAATTCATATTCTTTACCTCCACTTTCGTCCCCAGGCGGGTTTCCCCTGTGGGCCTTATGGAAATATTGACGTCGCAACGCATGCTGCCTTCTTCCATATTTCCGTCACAAATGCCCAAATGGCGGACGATTTTCCTCAGCTCCGTGAGGTAAGCCGATGCTTCCTCCCCGCTATGCAGATCGGGTTCGGTGACGATCTCCAGGAGGGGCACTCCAGCCCGGTTAAAATCAACCTGGCTGTATACCGGATCCTGATCGTGCAAACTTTTCCCGGCATCTTCTTCCATGTGTATCCTGTTCAGGACGACAGGCCGGACACCCGCCTCTGTCCGGATCAGGACCCTTCCGCCCCGGCAAATAGGGGTCGTATGCTGGGATACCTGGTAACCTTTCGGCAGATCCGGGTAGAAATAGTGCTTACGCGCAAAATAATTCCGGCGCACAATATCGCATTCCAGTACCAGTCCGAGCTTGACAGCATATTCAATGGCCTTCCGGTTCATCCTGGGCAAGGTCCCGGGGTGCCCCAGGGTTATAGGGCTTACGTGCGTATTCGGATCTCCCCCGAAGGCGGCGCTGTCCCCGCAAAAGAGCTTGCTTTCCGTCAGGAGTTGCACATGCACCTCCAGTCCTATGACTGCTTCGTACATGGCGCAAATTTACGCCAATCTGCGCTACAACGTGGTCGAATTCAATTGATGCGGGATTTTCACCTGGAGGGTCATGGAATTGCCTCCCCTGGTGACCGTAAGGCTGTAATTATATTTGTCGCCTCCATCCCCAAGGATATCAGAGGCTTCGTCGATATTGGAAACCTTTTTTCCATCGATTGCCGTGATGACATCGTCTTTCTGGAGACCTGCCTTGGCTGCGGGAGAATCCTCATCCACCCGAAGCACCTTCACGCCCGAAGTATCTTCGGTATCCTGGATATGGGCGCCCAATCGGGGGTGTCCTCCATAAATAAACGGCATGCTTTTGAACTTGAAATTTTGGGGACCGAAGTTCAGGGTCCTGAATTCATCGTGGGGTTTTTCCAGGGTGACTCTCGCCTGGTTTTCATGGTCTCCTCTCAGATAGTGCACCGTCACCACATCCCCCGGTTTGTGCTCATGAATCATTTTGGACAGCGCTTCGGGGTCTGAAATAGGCGTTTCATTCACTTTGGTAATGATATCCCCTTCCTTCAAGCCTGCTTTGAATGCGGCGCTGCTGTCGGAGACACTGGAAATTTCGGCGCCTTTTTCGTTTTCCTTGGTAAACACCCCCAGGCGAACATTCTCGCCATCAAGGGCAAAAAAGCTCTTCATGGTCGTCAGATCATTCTTGCGGTCTATGATGAACGCCCGGTTTTCATCATTCAGGGACCGGATGACGACGTTTCCATCCCCCCAGTCGGAGGCAGGCTTGCCGTTGATGGTCACCTTTCCATCCTCGATAACTATAACCGTCTTTTCCTTCGGTTTGTCGTCGCGGATAATGATCTCTTTCTTTTTCTCCTTTTGGGTTTTTTCCTCATCCTGTGCTTTCGCGGAGAGGGAAATCAAGGCTGGCACTGCAGCCAGAAATAATAAGTAACGTTTCATACTTTGGGGGTTTACTTTCCAAATGTAGGAAAACTTTCGTAGTACGAAAAATTTCGGATTTGTTAAATTCCCGACCTTACGGCTCCCCAGATCACTTCCGGAATGGACGCCAGGCGCGAGGTGTCCGTGCCCCCGGCGGTCGCCAGGGTCTTCTGGCCTCCCCCGCCTCCCGAGATCAGGGGGGCGATTTTTTCCTTGATCAGCGTGGGAGCATCCCAACCCTTGACCGTCGCCAGGGTCTCGTCCACCATGACAACTACGGCCGCCTTACCTGCGATGTTGGCAAACAAGACTACAAGATAAGCGGGTCCGAGCATGGGTTTTAAGTCGAAACATACCTTTTTAAGTGCGTCCGGGTTGTCCACTTCTACCGGGCCGATGATGTATTGTCTTTGGGCATAGGTCTCCGCTCCAACCGCCAATTCCCTGGAAAGGCTGGCCAGGTTTTTGGCCTCCAGGCGTTCGAGGCGTTTACGCGTTTCGGCGGTTTCGACGAGTTGCGTCGCCAGGGCCTGGGCCGGATCTTTAGGATTCTTCAGTTGCTCCCGCATGGATTTCAGGAGGCCCAACTGCGCCGTCAGATACTCCTCCGCTGCCTTACCCGCAAGGGCTTCGATGCGCCGCACGCCTGCGGCTACCGCGCCTTCGGATACGATCTTGAAGAAACCCAGTTCCCCCGTATGGCTCACGTGGGTCCCCCCACACAGTTCCACTGAATAGGCCGGATCCATAATGACCACGCGTACCATGTCCCCGTACTTTTCTCCGAACAGGGCCATCGCGCCAAGGGCCAGGGCTTCCTCCTTGGGCATTTCCCGGATGATGACGGGAATGTTTTCGCGGATTTTTTCGTTGACGAGCGATTCCACCTGCGCGAGCTCCTCATCGGTTACTTTGGCGAAATGCGAAAAGTCGAAGCGAAGGTATTCCGCATTCACCAACGAGCCCTTTTGAGCCACGTGCTTTCCCAGGATTTGTCTCAGCGCTGCATGCAACAGGTGCGTGGCGCTGTGGTGGATGGCCGTGGCCTTCCTCGATGCTTCATCCACCCTGGCCAGGACGGGCACGTCCAGGGCCGCTGGGAGCTTTGAAATAAATTGAATGGTCAGGTTATTTTCCTTCTTGGTGTCTTCCACCGAAATGACCTCCTCTCCAAAGACCAGGGTTCCGGTGTCCCCCACCTGTCCACCGCTTTCGGCATAAAAGGGAGTCGTTTCCAGTACCACCTGGTACGATTCCTTGTTTTTTGCCTTGACCTTCCGGTAGCGGCTGACGCCTGTGACCGTCTCCAGGGAATCATAACCGATGAACCTCGATCCGCCTTCCCCTTCGAGTACGACCCAATCTCCCGTATCCAGGGTAGTCGCGGCACGGCTCCTTTCTTTTTGGAGCTTCATTTCGGCTAAGAATCCCTTTTCATCCACGGACAATCCATTTTCAGCTGCGATCAACCGCGTTAAATCGAGGGGGAAGCCATACGTATCATATAGCTCGAACGCCGATTTGCCATCTACGCCCGCTCCACGGGCGACCATTTCCTGTATCCGCTTCAATCCCCGCTCCAGCGTCCGCAGAAAAGCTTCTTCCTCTTCCTTCACCACTTTGCTGACAAAGACGACCTGGGCCTTCAGTTCGGGGAATACGCCCGCAAACTGATCGGCCAGGCCTTCCATTAATTGAAACAGTAAAGGTTGCTTGTAGTCCAGGTATGAATAATAATAACGCACGGCCCTCCTGAGGACACGCCTGATGACATATCCGGCCCCCGTATTGGAAGGCAGTTGCCCATCCGCAATGGTGAATCCTATGGCGCGGACATGATCCGCTATGACGCGGAAGGCCACCGAGGTTTTACCGTCGTCTCCCGTATAATGCTTGCCCGTAATGCGCTCCGTGGCTGCGATCGTGGGCGCAAACAGGTCGGTGTCATAGTTGCTGGTCTTCCCTTGCAGGATCCTCACCAGGCGTTCGAAGCCCATCCCGGTGTCTACATTTTTCGCCGGCAAGGGCTGAAGGCTGCCGTCTTTGAGACGGTTGAACTCCATAAACACGAGGTTCCAGATTTCGATGACCTGTGGGTGATCGGCATTGACGAGGGTCTTCCCCGCGATGGCAGCCCTTTCGGCGTCGCTCCTGCAATCCACGTGAATTTCACTGCTGGGCCCACAAGGACCCGTATCTCCCATTTCCCAGAAGTTGTCCTTCTTGCCACATAGGATGATCCGCTCTTCGTCTATATGCGCTTTCCAGAATGCAATGGCATCATTATCGATGGATAGGTTTTCACCGGCGTCTCCCTTGAATACGGTTGCGTATAAGCGATCTTTCGGTATCCTATACACCTCGGTCAGCAGTTCCCACGCCCAGCCAATGGCTTCTTTCTTGAAATAATCCCCGAAACTCCAGTTACCCAGCATTTCAAACATGGTGTGGTGATAAGTATCCACGCCCACCTCTTCCAGGTCGTTGTGCTTCCCGCTAACGCGCAGGCATTTTTGGGTATCGGCTACGCGCTTGTCCAAGGGAACCCGGTTGCCCAGGAAAAAGTCCTTGAATTGATTCATGCCCGCATTGGTAAATAACAGCGTGGGATCGTTTTTGATCACGATGGATGCTGAGGGAACGATGACGTGTCCCCTTTCGCGAAAAAAATCCAGAAAAGCTTTTCTTATATCGGCGCTGTTCATCATAGCGGCAATTATTATTGTCTTTTGTGAGGTGAATGGTATATTTGCTTACCCCCGAGCTGATTATGAGGCGGCAAAAATACTCATTTCGGCTCGGATTTTGCTGCCCAGGCAATCCCGGAAAACGATCATGAAAAAAATTAAGTATTACTATAATACGAACACCCTTCGCTACGAAAAGCTGGTAGTTCCCTTAAGGGTAAAGCTACTCAGGATATTGGGGTTCCTGTCAGCGGTGTTGGTAACCGGGCTTATTATTGTCTCCATTGCCTTTCAATATGTCCCTTCTCCCGGGGAACAGATCATGCGCAGTCAGGTCAGCGGCATGCGCGAGCATTATGACGAACTGAATACGGAACTCGAAAAGCTCAAAATGCAGATGGGGGACCTTGAAAAAAGGGACAACCAGGTATATCGGTCGATCTTCGAGGCAGCCCCCATTCCGGACAGCGCCCGGGCCAGGGCCCTCGCCTCGGAAGCTGAACAAAAGCTGGTGGAAAGCATGGGGGAGGACGACCTGGCGACTTCCATCGCCCAATCCATGAGCACCCTGGCTAACAGGATGAATTATGAGAAAAAGTCATACGACGACATCGATAAAATGATTGCGGGAAAGCAGGAACTCCTGGCCTGCACCCCCGCCATTCAACCCGTCAGTAACAAGGATTTGAGAAGGATCGCTTCGGGTTTCGGGGAAAGGATAGACCCCATTTACAAGACTCCGAAATTCCATGCGGGACTTGACTTTACCGCACCCCAGGGGACACCCATTTACGCCACGGCCAACGGTACGGTCGTCCTGGCCGGATTTACCGAGGGCGGCTACGGAAACCACGTCGTGATCAACCATGGGTACGGATACGAGACCCTGTACGGTCATATGTTCCGGGTGAAGGTACACGCAGGCGAAGCCGTCAAGCGCGGAGATGTGATCGGCTGGGTAGGTTCGACGGGAAAATCGACGGGGCCTCACTGCCACTACGAGGTGCACAAGAATGGCGTAGCCGTGGATCCGATTTATTTCTTTTATAACGACCTTTCACCTGAGCAATTCGACCGGATCCTGAAATTATCCAAGGCCAGTAACCAAAGTTTCGACTGATGGAACTTCAGCAAATTTCCTTTTCCTTCGGGTCAGAGGAACCCAAGGGAGAGAAGCCCGAGAAAAAAGCGGGCAAGGGCTCCAGGGGCCGCAAATCGATGAAGGAGCTGGCTGCCCAGGCGGACCTCGTGGATATCCCCCCCGATGAGGTCCTGTTTCAAAAGCAATACTATTCCATTGGTGAAGTGGCCACCATGTTCAATGTAAATACCTCCCTGATCCGTTTTTGGGAAACCGAATTTACGGATATCCGGCCCAGGAAAAATAAAAAGGGAGACCGCCATTTCACCCCCGCAGATGTAAAAACCATACAGCTCATCCACTTCCTGCTGCGTCAGAAAAAGCTGACGATCGAGGGGGCAAAGGAATACCTGGTTGCGCATTCCCAGGATGGGAGCGCGAAATTGGAAATGATCCGTTCTTTGGAAAAAATCAAGGCCTTTCTGCTGGAGCTGAAGGCGCAACTTTAACGTACCTTGTAGTAGTACAGCATTCCCCCGCGAAGCACATACATTCCCCCTGCTACGATCTGTATACGCACCGCCTCCTTCACTGGAAAGGGCAATACCGCGTGTTGTTCCTGAAGGGTCCCGGGCCTGTAGGAAAACAGCTCATTCCCCATGATCCCGAAGATATTCTTCCCGAACACGGTCAATCCACGGACCCCTTTGAAAGACAGCTTTACCTTGAACCCCCCGTAATAATCGAACAGGTAAATCCCCTGCGATGAGTCGTTGAGGTATACCAGCCCACCCTGGTCCACGATTTCCTGGGGCACGATGCTTTCCCCAAAAAGTTGCCGGAAATCGTTGGAGGTCATCACCGCGGTACCCTGGTCCCCGATTTTCTTCAACTGAGCGTTTTGCTCATCGAATACCCAAAAATTATTATCATAAGCCAGGGCAACCGTAGATGCCTGGAAAATCTGGATCTGCCTCAGGTCGATCTTGAACAGGCGGCTCAGGTAGCTATCCAGGGCAAGCACCGTCATAAAATCTTTGTAATACAAAAGTATTTTAAGGGGGTTCGTCACGTCCACCTCGCTCAATGTCCCATACCGCTTAACCTCATTATATGCGGCCACCGAATCGCCTTTGGCATTGAATTTAACTAACTGATTGTCGGGTGTTATGACATATAAATTGCCCAGGTTGTCCACCGCGAAATCCGTAGCAGCCAGTGGGATTTGGCGGACCAACGTGATCGTGCTGTCTCGTTGTGCTTCTGCGCCGACAACCCAAAAACAAAAAAATAAAAATAATAACCCTCTCATGCAGGCTGGTATTTCAGTTGCACATCAGTGCCATCGAACACCGCGTAGCTATTATAACGAATCCAATCCCCCGTATTGATATACCGGCTATCCGGCGCCAACTGGAAATCGATGGGCAAATGCCGGTGGCCAAAAATAAAATAATCGTAATGCTCCAACTTCAGCACTTCGCGGGAATACAAAATAAGCCATTCCTTATCCTCTCCCAGAAAATGTTGTTCGTGCCCCTGACCCGTGGCTTCCCGGCTTTTCCGGCTGAAATAATTGGCCAGCCCGATGCCCGCGTAAGGATGCAGGGTACCGAACAAGGCCTGACACACGGGGTTTCGAAATACCTTTTTGATGAATTTGTATCCTTTGTCTCCGGGACCCAGACCATCCCCGTGCCCTATGAGGAATCGCTTCCCTCTCCTTTCAAAGGTCTGTGGCTCGTGATAGACGGGTATATTGAGTTCGCTTTCGAAATACCCCTTCATCCACATGTCGTGGTTACCCACGAAAAAATGAATAGGCAACCCCTTATCCGTCAATTCGGCCAACTTCCCCAGGATACGCGTATATCCTTTGGGCACCACGTCGCGGTATTCGTACCAGAAGTCGAAGAGATCCCCCAGGAGGAACAACTCGCTCATATCTCCTGCGTGTTCATCCAGGAAGGAAACGATCCTCTTTTCCCTGACCAGGCTGCTGGTCCTGTCCGGGGCGCCCAGGTGAAAGTCGGAAAGAAAATAGATCTCCGCCATATTATTACCGCTCCATCAGAAAAACAAAAACCTCCTTGGGGCCGTGAATCCCTACGACCAGCGTCTTTTCTATATCAGCCGTCCGGCTGGGTCCGGAGGCCAGGGTGATGAGCGAAGGCATGTGCTCCGCATATTTATCCTTCAGCTTCTGTATCCCCTCCCTGATATCGTATACCAGTTGATCCACGAACGCTATGCAAATATGGACCGGGCTATAGACGCTCACCGTACGTCCGCTCGCCTGCGCGGAACTCATCAGGATCGAGCCCGTCCTCGCCACCAGGAATTCGCAGCCGGTGATTCCGGAGGCGCAGCCCGGCAGGTCGTCTGTATAAATGAGTTTGAGCGGAGAAAGCAGGTCCCTAAGTGGCTCTTCCCGGCAATAAACCTTGTTTTGCCCCCAACCCCGCGCATGGATCAGATTTCCAAGACCCTCAAGCAACTCTTCACGGGATGTGCAATACATGAACTTGCCCTGGAGGGCGGAAAACTCTTGGGCGAATTTAATTTCCAATTCCTCTGGAGTCGCCTGAAAGACCGAACTGGCGCCCTCACTGGCAGGAAAAGGGACAGGCACCGGGTTGCTCAGTGCCTGTCTGATACGTTTCAATATATTTTCTTTGGAAGACGATACGTTCATATTTTTTCGACTTCGCCTGGAAGCTCATTGAGGGGAGCCGGTACGGGCGCGTGCGTATCCACCAGCTCGGCCAGTCTTTTCTCTTCGTAAGGCCGCTTGCCGATGAGCGTTTCCACGTCGCTTTGGAAAAGGACTTCCTTCTTCAGGAGTTCCTTGGCCAGGATTTCCACCTGGGTCTTTTTTTCGTTCAACAGCTCCTTGGTACGTATGTAGGCCTTCTCGATCAGCTTCCGCACTTCCTCATCGATCATTTTCCCCGTGTCCTCGCTGTAAGGCTTGGTAAAGTAGCCTTCCTGCTGGGGATCGTAGAAGCTGATATTCCCCACCTTGTCATTCATCCCGTACACCGTGACCATGGAATAAGCCATCTTGGTGATTTGCTGCAGGTCGTTGCTTGCTCCCGTGGAGATTTTTTCGAAGAATATCTCCTCCGCGGCGCGTCCCCCGAGGGTCATGCACATTTGGTCGAACAACTGGTCGGTATTGTACAGGTATTGTTCTTTGGGGGTGTACTGGGCATATCCCAGGGAAGCCGTGCCCCTGGGCACAATGGTTACCTTGAGCAAAGGATAAGCGTGCTCCAGGAACCATCCGCAAGTGGCGTGACCGGCCTCGTGGTAGGCTATGATTTCCTTCTCCTCCGGGGAGATGATCTTATTTTTCTTTTCCAGGCCTCCGATCACCCGGTCTATCGCATCCTGGAAGTCTTCCATTTCGACCTCCGTCTTACCTTTCCTGGCTGCGATCAGCGCGGCCTCATTGCAAACATTGGCAATGTCGGCCCCCGCGAAGCCAGGTGTCTGTTCGGCCAATTTCCGGATATCCAGCCTGGAAGATTTCTTAATGGGTTTCAGGTGTACGCTGAAGATGGCTTCTCTGCCCTTGACGTCCGGACGGTCGATGGTGATCTGCCGGTCGAAGCGGCCCGGCCTCAGCAGGGCGGTGTCCAGCACGTCGGGCCGGTTGGTGGCTGCCAGGATGATGATCCCGCTGTCGGTACCGAAGCCATCCATTTCCACCAGCAACTGATTCAGTGTATTTTCCCGCTCGTCATTGCTCATGATGGCGTTCCTGCCCCTGGCGCGGCCAATGGCGTCGATTTCATCGATGAATATGATGCAAGGTGCCTTTTCCCTGGCTTGTTTGAACAGGTCCCTGACGCGGCTTGCCCCAACCCCAACAAATAATTCCACGAAGTCCGAGCCGGACATGCTGAAGAAGGGTACCTGGGCTTCTCCCGCCATGGCTTTGGCTAACAGCGTTTTCCCGGTGCCCGGAGGGCCTACCAGCAGCGCGCCCTTGGGTATCTTACCCCCCAGGGCAGTATATTTTTTGGGATTCTTCAGGAAATCTACGATCTCCATTACCTCCACCTTCGCTTCGTCCAGTCCCGCCACATCGCTGAAGGTAATGTTCACCTTGGCCCCCTTGTCAAACAGGGTGGCCTTGGATTTGCCGATATTGAATATTCCACCCGGCCCCCCGCTGCCGGCGGGCCCTCCCATTTTACGCATGAAAAGGATCCAAAGCCCCACGAAGATCAGGATGGGGAAAAGCAACTGCACCATGGGGCCAAAGAAGCTATCCTCATTGCTGGCGTCGGCTTTGGGTTTCTCCAGGCCCGGATGCGACTTGAAAACCTCGTCCATTTGGGTATCGAAGTTCTTTGCGTCCACAACCCGGAAATAAAATTGGGGCTCCTTGTCGTTTGAATTGCTCGAGGGGGTTAAAAATCTGGAACCTTTGAGCTTGTCCTGATAATAGGCCTTGTTCAGGGCTGATTGTTTGATCTGTACCCTGACCAGATCCTTGTTGGGAATCACCAGATACCTATCCACGTCCCCCTTGAGGAGCATAGTGTCCACGAATTCTTCCTTGGTGGTCTGTATAGCGTCCGGTTGATATTGCTTAAACAATTGATAACCGATGATCACCGCGGCGATGAGCCCGTATACCCAGTATATGTTGAAACGGGGAGCCTTTTTGGGATCCCTGCTATCTCCTTTTCCGGTCCCGTTGTCGTTCCCTGGATTCAACCTACCTCCTCCCCTTTTGAAATCGTCTTGTGCCATAGTCTGTATTGGAATCAGAAGTTTTTAAAATTCGTTAATCCGATAGATGCTCCGTCTGCGGAGCGTCGCTCCACATTTCCTCCAGGCGGTAAAATTTCCGTGTTTCGGGAAGGAAAATGTGTATCACCACGTTTACATAATCTATTAATACCCATTGCATTGCCTGTGTGCCCTCGTGGTGAAAAGGGATTTCGAAGCAGTGCTTGTTGACCTCTTCCTTGATATTATCAGCAATCGCTTTTACCTGAATATGGCTGCTAGCCTGGCAGATGATAAAAAAATCAGCTACCGCCTCTGGTATCTTCCTCAGATCCAAGCTGACAATTTGCTCCCCTTTTTTTTGTTGGATGGATTGTATGATGGTTTTGAAGATCTTACTACTCCTGGTTAGCCTTGTACTGCTGCTTTTCGGGCGGGTAGACAATATAGATAATGCTGCCAAATGTATGCTATTTTGAGTTTCTTTGCCAAAAATAACGATTCTGATCGGTTTCTCCTTTGTCGAATTGTCAACTGTTGACAGCACCAACAACTATGCCATGGCCCTCGCCCATGAAGGATTGGCTTCCCATGGAAGGGCCATATTCGCATATGAACAAACAGCAGGAAAAGGGCAGAGAGGAAAAGCCTGGAGCACCGAGCCCGGAAGCAATATCATCCTTTCGGTACTCGTGGATCCTACGCCCATCAGGCACTTTCCAACATTCGCGCTGAGTGCTGCGACTGCACTTGCCGCCTTTGATCTTTTCCACCGTCACGCCCTTAAGGGGACGGTGATCAAGTGGCCTAATGACGTTTATTGGGGTGACAGAAAGGCAGGAGGCATCCTGATTGAAAACGTTTATCGCGGAAAAGAATGGCAGTGGTCTGTCTTGGGGATAGGGATGAACATCAACCAAACCCAATTCCCTGAGGGGATAGGACACCCCGTTTCATTACGTCAAATCACCGGAAAAACGTATGACGTCAGGGACCTGGCCCTGGAGCTTTGCGCTTGCATGGAGGATCGTTGGCAGCAATTGTGTTCGGGCGTCCCCGTTCTTCGCGATTACGAATCCCGGCTCCTGGGCATGAATTCCCGCGTCCGCCTTCTTCGCGCCGGTGAAGTCCTCGAAGTTTCCATTCTGGGTGTCGAGCCCGACGGCCGCCTCAATACTTCAGCCGGTCTCTTTTCTGTTGGAGAGGTGGAATGGTTGTGGTGAATCGTCCTACATTTGCGGAATGAAAGTCGCCGTAGCCAAAGGAGATGGAATAGGCCCCGAGATCATGGAAGCCGTCCTGCAGATATTCAAAGCAAACAAAGTACCCCTGACCTATGAATTCGTGGACATGGGAAAATGGGTCTTCGACAAGGGTTATAGTACAGGAATGACGCCCGAAGCCCAACAAACGATAGAGCAGTTGGGTGTTCTTTTCAAGGGGCCCATGGAGACCCCTAAAGGAAAAGGCGTAAAAAGCATCAATGTAACGGCCCGCAAGGTTTGGAATACTTTCGCCAACCGGAGGGTTTTTCAGTCCCTGCATGGGGTGGATACGGTGTTTTCGAGGGCCGGTATTCCCATTCGCATCACCATTCTCCGTGAAAATATCGAAGACACCTACGGGGGCATAGAGCACATGTTGACCCAGGATGTCGCCGTCAGCCGGCGCATGATTACCCGCCCGGGCTGCCTGCAATTCCTCAGGTATGCATTCGATATGGCCCGTAAACAGGGCGCCCGCCGCATTACCTGCGCCCATAAGGCCAATATCATGAAGCTGACCGACGGCCTTTTCCTGGATTCCTTTTATGAGTTGGCCAAGGAATATCCCGACCTGAATCCGGATGACATCATCGTGGACGACCTGGCCATGAAACTCGTCATCCGGCCCCAGGATTTTGACGTCATTTGCCTCACAAACCTCCAGGGCGATATCTTGTCGGACCTGTGCGCGGGCCTGGTGGGAGGACTTGGATTCGCACCCTCTGCCAATATCGGGGAGTCCATCTCGATCTTCGAAGCCGTCCACGGGACCGCCCCCGACATTGCCGGCAAACACATCGCCAATCCCACTTCCCTCCTCCTCAGTGGTCTCATGATGCTCCGTCATTTGGGGCTTTGGGAACACGCCTCCTGCATCGAAAACGCCCTGCTATATATCCTGGAACAAGGTATGCATACCGGGGACTTCGGAGACAAATCCACCAAGGCCCTCAACACACCCGAATTTTCAGGCGCCATCATAGCCAATTTCGGGAAACAACCCGCCAAGGGCGCCGTCCCGACCCAACCCAATCAGCCCGTGGAGCTGCACGTCGTCAAACCCACGGAAAACCAAATGCTCCTGACTTCCTATTCGCCACGCCCAATCATACAGGGGGCCGACCTCTTCATCGAAAGCGAAGAGCATCCCACCGAAGTGGCTGCCAAGTGCCTCCGTCACCCCGGCCCCAACTTCACCCTGACTTCCTTGAGCAACCGCGGTACACAAGTCTGGCCCACCGGCTCCGTCTTCACCAATTGCGCAAATGTCTATTGCGCCCGATTCGAGCGGAAAGAAGGAAAAGTCTCGGTCCAGGATGTACTGGACCTCTGCAGCCGCGTGTCGGAAGATTTCAAAGTCTGCTCTTACGAACTCCTGAACCAATTCGGCGAAACCAAAGGCTATTCACTCGCACAGGGACAGTAGGGCTCACCACGCTGGGGCGCCTCGGTCTACTCGCCCCAGGTTTTCAGCACCTCCTCGGTATGGTTCTTCGTATCCGGTTTCCGGATAATGGCCTTGATCGTACCGTCCTCCGAGATCAGGAAAGTTTCCCTGTGCGTCCCCATATAGGTTTTCCCCATGAATTTCTTCTCCCCCCAAACCCCGTAGGCATCCACGATCTTTTTGTCCTCGTCCGCCACCAGGGTAAAAGGGAGCTCAAATTTCTTTTCGAACTTCTTGTGGCTCTTTTCTCCGTCGGTGCTTACTCCAAGGACAACAAAGCCCTTATCGATCAGGAGGCTGTAGTTATCCCGGAGGTTGCAGGCCTGTTCGGTGCAGCCCGGGGTGTCGTCTTTGGGATAAAAATAGAGGACGACCTTTTTCCCCTTGAAATCGCTCAGGGAGACTTCTTTCCCGTTTTGGTCCTTGGCGGTGAAGTCAGGCGCCTTGTCTCCTTCTTTCAGATTTGTCATAACTTATCTGGTTAAATGGTAAGTCTTTCGCGTCACATTGCCGGCCTCATCGGCAACCGACAACGTCAGCACATGCTCTCCGGATGGGAAATGATCGTCGAAATCATAGGTGTACACCTGACCCACTTGACGAAACATCAGCCACTTGCCATCCAGTTCCGCCCGGAAATCCTTCGTGGAACCGAGATTATCCGTCACGCGCATGGCGATCTCCCTTCGGTCCCTCAGAGAGGCGCCGTCCCTCCAACCTAAAGGCGTGAGGTCCGGCGGGCGAAGGTCCCTGAGCAAGCGGAATGTTCCAAAATTCCTCAAACGGGCAGTTGCCCAGCCTCTGCTCCAAACGACTTTCCCTACGTGGCTTTCCCCCGGACCGCTGACCTGAATGACAAAGTTCCCCGTGTCGATAGCAACGCCCGAATCGGGTCTGATGCTCACGGTAAATGAATCCTGGGCCGGGATGAACCCCGAAAGCACGGAATAAAAGGGTGAACCCGGGAGGGTCCCCGGGGCATCGGGGGCTTCCTTCTTTTCAAACACGGGTCTCACTTCATCGTACAAGCAGTGTTCGGGCAGGTACAGCAGGAGTTTATCATTTTCGAACACGTTCACCTGCCCGGGCAGGAACAATCCTCCCTGGTCGTAAAAGGGAGGGGGTCCGGACTTACGGATCGTGAAGACAAGCCGGGAGGAATTGTCGAACGCATCCTTGACGTCAATGCGAATCTCATGTGGTTGATCATCCTTCAGGTCAAGCATCCCGTCCTCGCCCGTGTGCGCATAAACGGGCAATAGGTCCCCGGGTAGGGGAGAAAGGAATTCCAGGCCCAGCCCTTTCCCCATCTTAAGGCTGTAATCCATGTGCGCATTCACGTATCGTGTCAGATCGTAGCCGAACTTGTCTAGCACGAAGCCTCCGATCGGGCTTCCGTCCATATACAGGTAAGCAGAATAAATGCCAAGCTTGCTGGACGAGCCCGTTTGGTAGTCCACCGCCCCGATGGCCAGACGTAGCTTACCCGAACGGGTCGTCAGGAGGCCCCCGGGAATGCTGTATGTATCCCCCCGATGCACGAGCGGCAAGACGCGTGGTACCTGGAGATAAACGCTTTCATTCCCGTCATATACCCCAACGCTGTAGAGCACAGGAGGCATATTGTCCGTAATAGGCAGGCCGAAAAGGAGCGGATTCCGGTTTTCGTCACTCCGGGTGTCCCGGATTTCAAAGTGCAGATGGGGTGCCAGGGAACCACCGGTATTCCCGCTGGCTGCAATTATTTCGCCCTTTTTTACAGGAAACAGGTCCGGAGGGATGTCTAAATACACTTCCCAGCGTTCTAAAGAATATTGCCGCTCCTTGACGTACCGCTGGAGGGCGGGCATGAAGTGGTCCAGGTGGACGTATACCGTGGTATACCCATTGGGATGGTTGATGTAGATGGCATTCCCGAATCCGAAGGGTTCCACTTTGACGTGGGCGATATAACCATCGGCCGCCGCATATACGGGATAACCGATCCTGCCGTTGGTTTTGATGTCGAGCCCCATGTGGAAGTGATCGGGCCTTAGCTCCCCGAAATTTCCCGCGAGGTGAACGGGTAAATCCACGGGGACCCTGAAATAATCCAGGGGATACCCGCTTTGGGGTATTTCCTGGGCGCAGGATGTGTCGTAAATTGCACAAAGAAAACAGGTCAGCTGTATGAGGCGCCTAAAGAACATAGACTGGATCGTTAACAGATGCTTTGCAAAAATAGAGGTGGGCTTTGAATATAGGAGTAAATCTGTTAACTAAATGAAAATCGTAGATTTTGGTACAGCGTTTGACTAAAATTTTTTGTCTATTTAGTGAAGGAATTATTTCCCCGACCTGAGAAGACTAATAAACACCTATTAAATCTTGTGGGTTATGAAAAGGATCGCGTACACACTTAAAAAAATGGTAGCCTTGGTTGCCGATTGGCCCGGGAGAGTTTTTCATCGTAAAGGCGAAAACGATCCTGTTTGGAATGACGGTTTCAATTACGTTCATCCCTATGATCCCTTCTACCAGAGCAAAAAGAAAAAGAAACGCGCTGCTGAAGTGAAGCTGGATGAATTCGAAATCTCCGCTTTCCACGACGGGACTCCCGCCAAGTAAGACCTTTTTCCTTATTGAATGATATACACAGGGTTATGCGAAAGCATGACCCTTTTTCTTTTGGCGTCCGGGGCGCCGAATGAGGTCGAGCGCGGCCCGTAAGTCCGTGCGGGCATCGCCGCATTTTTTCGTATCTTTGCGCCCCAAAAAGCCCCCCATTCCAAAATGCCCCAAGACAAGTCCATCCGTTCAGTCCTGATCATCGGTTCGGGTCCGATCATTATCGGCCAGGCGTGTGAATTCGACTATTCCGGCACCCAGGCAGCGCGCAGCCTGAGGGAGGAAGGAATCCACGTGGTCCTGATCAACAGCAATCCCGCTACGATCATGACCGACCCAATGATGGCCGATAAGGTGTACCTCCTTCCGCTCGATGTGGACAGCATCGAGCAAATCCTCCAGGAAAACAAGATCGACGCCGTCCTCCCCACCATGGGAGGCCAGACGGCGCTGAACCTGGCCAAGGAGGCCGAAGAGCTTGGGATTTGGGAAAAGTACAAGGTACGCCTGATCGGGGTAGACATCAAGGCCATCGACAAAGCGGAAGACAGGGAAAAGTTCCGTCAATGGATGATCGAGCTGGGTGTTCCCGTAGCTCCCGCCCGAACCGCCAACTCATGGCTTGAAGGTAAAGAGTACGCACAGGAAATCGGATTTCCCCTGGTGATCAGGCCCTCTTTTACCCTGGGGGGTACGGGAGGTGGCATCGTACACAGTAAGGAAGAGCTTGACGAAGCCCTGAACCGCGGCCTGACTGCATCACCTATCCACGAAGTATTGGTGGAAAAGGCGGTTCTGGGCTGGAAAGAATTCGAACTGGAGCTGCTCCGCGATGCAAACAATAACGTGGTTATCATCTGCACCGTGGAAAACTTCGATCCAATGGGGGTACATACGGGGGATTCCATTACGGTTGCTCCGGCCATGACCCTCAGCGATACGGCCTTCCAGCTGATGCGCAACACCGCTATACGGATGATGCGTGACCTGGGCAACTTCGCCGGCGGTTGCAACGTCCAGTTTGCCCTAAACCCCGAAACCGAGGAAATCATCGCCATTGAAATCAACCCCAGGGTGAGCCGGTCCAGCGCCCTGGCCTCCAAGGCCACGGGCTATCCTATCGCCAAGATCGCGGCCAAGCTGGCCATCGGCTTTACCCTGGACGAATTGAAAAATCAGATTACCCAGTCTACCTCGGCCTATTTCGAGCCTGCCCTGGACTACGTTATCGTCAAGATCCCCCGTTGGAACTTCGATAAATTCAAGGGCGCCAACGACACCCTGGGCCTGCAGATGAAATCGGTCGGCGAGGTCATGGGCATAGGCAGGAGCTTCACCGAGGCCATCCAGAAGGCTTGCCAAAGCCTGGAAAACAATGCTGTCGGCCTGGGTTATTACGGCAAAAGCCTCATGCACGCCGAGGATGTCGTTGAATATATCAAGAAACCCAAGTGGGACCGGATATTCCGAATTAAGGACGCCCTGATGATGGGGGTCAGCGTCAAGACCATCGTCCAGGCTACCCTGATAGACCGCTGGTTCATTTACGAGATTCAAAAGCTCGTCGAGATCGAAAAACAATTGGCTAAATACCGCCTGGACACCCTTCCCGTCGAGCTCTTGAAGACCGCCAAGCGGAACGGGTTCAGTGACGAACAGATCGCCAGGATCCTCCCCAATGCCTCCGAAGAGGAAATATATGCCAAGCGGAAGGCAGCCGGCATTACCCGCGTGTACAAGATGGTGGACACCTGCAGCGCTGAGTTCCAGGCCAAGACCCCCTATTTCTACTCCACCTTCGAAGACGGTGAGAATGAAAGCAAAGCGTCCGACCGTAAAAAGGTCATCGTATTGGGCTCAGGACCCAACCGCATAGGTCAGGGCATCGAGTTCGACTATTGCTGCGTGCATGGCCTGCTGGCCATCAAGGAGGCCGGATACGAGGCCATCATGATCAACTGCAACCCCGAAACCGTATCCACGGACTTCGACATCGCCGACAAGCTTTACTTTGAGCCCGTCTTTTGGGAACACCTCTGGGAGATCATAGAACTCGAAAAGCCCGAGGGCGTCATCGTCCAGTTGGGCGGACAGACCGCCCTGAAAATGGCGGAGCGCCTCCACAACAGGGGCATCCGCATTATTGGTTCCTCCTTCGACAGCATGGATATTGCCGAGGACAGGGGACGTTTCAGCGACCTCCTGAAGGAACTCAAGATCCCTTACCCGGAATACGGCACGGCCTATACTGTAGAAGAAGCCATAGAAGTGGCCGGGAAGGTAGGCTATCCTGTCCTCGTCCGCCCCAGCTACGTCCTGGGCGGTCAACGCATGCGGATCGTCCTCAATGACGAAGAGGTGGAAAAAGCCGTGGTCAGTCTCCTGAAGCACATCCCCGGAAACAAGATACTCATCGACCACTTCCTGGACCGTTGCCAGGAGGCGGAGATCGACGCCATTTACGACGGCGAAACCTTCCACGTCATGGGGGTCATGGAACACATCGAGCCGGCCGGCATCCACAGCGGGGACAGCCATGCCATGCTGCCCTTCTTCAACCTGCCTCCCCTGACCGTGGCCACCATGGAGTACTACGCCGAAAAGATCGCCAAGGCCCTGGACATACGGGGACTCATCAACGTGCAGTTCGCCATCAAAGACGATAAGGTATACGTCATCGAGGCCAATCCCAGGGCTTCCAGGACCACGCCTTTCATAGCAAAGGCTTACGGCATCCCCTATCTGAACATAGCTACCCAGGTCATGCTGGGCAAAAAGAAGCTCACCGACTATACGTTCACCAAGAACCTCGAGGGGTTCGCCATTAAGGAGCCGGTGTTTAGCTTCAACAAATTCCCCGGGGTGAATATGGAACTTGGACCCGAGATGAAGAGCACCGGCGAAGCCATCCGCTTTATCAAAGACCTGAGGGACCCGTATTTCCGCAACCTTTACAAAGAGCGCAGTATGCGCCTGAGCAAATAATGCCTATGGATAAGAAGATTCAGTCGGCACTCATTTCCGTCTATTATAAAGACGGCCTCGACACCATCGCAAGACAACTGCACGAGCTGGGTGTAACCATCTACTCCACCGGCGGCACCCAGCAATTCATCGAAGGCCTGGGCATCCCCTGCGTCGGCGTGGAGACCCTGACAACCTATCCTTCTATCCTGGGAGGTCGTGTGAAAACGCTTCACCCGGCTGTCTTCGGCGGTATCCTGGGCAGAAGGGCAAACGAAACCGACGTCCTGGAAATGGCCCAATACAAAATCCCGCCCATAGACCTGGTCATCGTGGACCTGTATCCCTTCGAGGAAACCCTGAGGAACACGACCGAGGAACAGGCCATTATCGAAAAGATCGATATCGGCGGCCCGTCCATGATCCGCGCGGCGGCCAAAAACCATAAGGACGTCGTCGTCCTGGCGGCAAAAAAAGATTACCCCGCCCTCGAAAACCTGCTCAAGGAAGAAAAAGGGGTATTTACCCTGGCTCAACGCAAACACTTCGCGGCCCTGGCTTTTGAGGTGGTCATGAATTACGATATTGCCATTTCCAGGTACTTCAACCCGGGAATGGTCCTACGGTATGGAGAGAATCCACAACAGCAGGGTGTGTTTTACGGGGACCTCGATAAGTTCTTCACGAAACTCCATGGAAAGGAACTTTCCTACAACAACCTGGTAGACGTAGACGCTGCCGTTCAATTGATAGCCGAGTTCGGAGATAAAGAGCCCACCTTCGCGATCATCAAGCATACCAATCCATGTGGCATTGCCACCCGCCCCACCCTGGAATCCGCCTGGAAAGCGGCCCTGGAGGGTGACCCCGAATCGGCCTTCGGGGGTGTCTTGATCGCCAACCGTGCCATAGATAAGGCTACAGCCGAAGCCATCAACGAAATCTTCTTTGAAGTGCTGATTGCCCCGGGATATGAAGAGGAGGCCGCGAAAGTCCTCCAATCCAAGAAGAACCGGATCCTTCTCATTCAAAAGGCCCCCATCGATGTACAAAGCCAATTCAAATCCCTTCTGGACGGGGTCCTTTCCCAGGATACCGATAAGGGGAATTATGGCGAATGGAAAGAAGCGGGTGGACGCGAAACCACGGAAGCCGAAAAAGCCAACCTGGTATTCGCCAATCTTGTCTGTAAGCATCTAAAGTCCAACGCCATTGCGCTAATCCGGGATCGGCAGTTGATTGGAAAGGGCTGCGGCCAAACGAGCCGCGTGGATGCCCTGCGTCAAGCCCTGGAAAAGGCCCGCCAGTTCGGGTTCGACCTGACCGGAGCGGTTCTGGCTTCAGACGCTTTTTTCCCTTTCGACGACTGCATTAAATTGGCACATGCCGCGGGGATCAAGGCCGTGATACAGCCGGGTGGCTCCGTGAGGGACAAAGACTCCGTTCAATACGCAGTGGAAAACAATATGGCCATGGTCATGACCGGGCTGAGGCATTTCCGTCATTGAGCGCCCGCAGGGACTATTGCAGACAGCTCTCCAGGCTGGAAAAGCTCACTGGCTTCTCTAAAATCCGCACTTGGGAAAGATTCGATGTCCAGTTATTCTTGAATGCGCTCATTAGGTTGATCCGGACATTGGGGTTGAGGCTGATCATATGACGCACACTTTCCCAACCCGTTCCATCGGGCAGGTTATTGTCCAAAAAAATAAGATCGGGATTATCCCTTCTCATCTTTTCCTCGCCTTCCGCCAACGTGTGGGCTATTTCCACTTTAAAATCCTTTTTCTGGAGGAACTGCTTCATCAGCAGGCAGAAGTCCACCTCATCATCGATAATCAGCACCTTCTTCATACGTTGATTATTATCAAAACGCCGTGCCAAAAAACCGAATTGGCATTAAAACGCTCTAACGCGTCAAACAGGCGTAGCGGATGTGACCAGCCAATAATCCCTGATTTGCCGGATAATGTTCAGGAGAATGGCAAAACTGCTCGGTTTTACGATGTACGAATTCGCACCCAGTTCATAGCACCGGTTGATTTCGGTTTCATTTTTCGTGGTCGTGAAGATGATAACGGGTATCTTTTTGAGTTCCGGGTGCTCCTTGATCTCCTTAAGCACCTCCCTCCCGTTTTTCTTGGGCATATTGAGGTCCAGCAGTATGAAACTAGGGTAGTTGCCTTTGATACGGTCTTTCAGGTAATTCATAACCTCCACCCCATTTTCAACAAACTCGATATTCTCTGTGTATCCATTCTCCGAAAATGCGGACTGAAGCAGAAACCTGTCATCTGCATCGTCTTCCGCGATCAGTATAGAGGTCCTAAGCATATAGGGCTAAAGATAAATCATAAAATTAATCGGATTTTTCCTTCCGGCACAATATTTAGCGTCTTGCAAAAGGCAAAAGCCGTAAAAAATGGGCTAAAAAAGGAGCATTTCCACATATGTGGAATTTATTCTACAAAATTCTTTGCGCGGGAGGCTCCTTTTTAAATATTAACTGATTATCAATTATTTATGATTTTGGCTCCGGGATTGCATTACCAGTCGTTGTCGTTGCTAACTACTATGAAAAACACCTTTTCCTTTTTGGATGCGCTATCTTCACATGTGGCGATCCCGAGCGCCAACACCTATCAATTCTGAACCTTAAAAGTTAGACCTATGCATAAAATAATGGTTGCTGACGATGACCGTGACATGTGCCTGTTGTTGCAGCGTTTCCTGAGCAGGAATGGATTCGATGTGTACCTTACGCATACGGGGAAAAAAGCAATCGAATGGCTTTCCTCCAATAAACCCAATCTGATGCTTTGTGATTTCAGGCTTGAGGACATGAATGGGGACGAATTGCTGAAAAGGTCGAAAGAGCTGCATCCAACGGTTCCCGTCATCATCATCACCGGTTACAGCGACGTGAAGGCCGCGGTGGATGTAATGAAGCACGGGGCGTTCGATTATATCACCAAGCCCCTGTTCCCGGATGAAATCCTCATTACCATAAGGAGGGCGCTGGAAGAAAAATCCACGCCCAAGGTCGCCCCTGTCAGAACCGAGGAACCGGAAGCCGAAGGAGACGAGTCCACCG
>CAZJDB010000218.1:0-20182 GCA_964544695.1 uncultured Chitinophagaceae bacterium | reverse complement strand
ACGGCCATCGCCGCAAAGCCCAATGTCGCGATCTTTTCCGCCGGGGGAAGCACTTCCCTGAAATGGGCCCCCAAGTTTGCCCAAGCCGGCACAACGGTCATCGACAATTCCTCCGCCTGGCGCATGGATCCGGGCAAGAAGCTCGTGGTGCCCGAGATCAATGCCGATGCCCTGACTAAGGATGACAAGATCATCGCCAATCCCAATTGTTCGACCATCCAATTGGTCGTCGCCCTGAATCCCCTCTACAAAAAATACGGCATACGCCGCATCGTCGTATCTACGTACCAAAGCGTAACGGGCACAGGTGTGAAGGCGGTGAACCAGCTCTACAACGAGCGCGCGGGAAAAGAGGGGGATATGGCATACAGGTATACCATAGACATGAACGTCATTCCCCATTGCGACGTCTTCCTGGATAACGGCTACACCAAGGAAGAAATGAAATTGGTCAACGAAACGCGGAAGATATTAAGGGCCCCAGAGATTCGCGTGACCTCTACGACGGTACGCGTTCCGGTGGTCGGCGGACACAGCGAGGCGGTCAATGTGGAGTTTGAAAATGAATATGAACTCGAAGAAGTACGCAACCTGCTGGCAAAGGCGCCAGGTGTAAAAGTCGTGGACGATCCAGGAAACGCCCAATACCCCATGCCCCTGAACGCACACGAAAAAGACGACGTCTTCGTCGGCCGCCTGCGCCGCGACGAATCGCAACCAAATACCCTCAATATGTGGGTGGTGTCGGACAACCTGAGGAAGGGCGCGGCGACCAATGCGATCCAGATAGCGGAATATCTCGCGGGGAAAGGGTGGCTCTAGGCCTCGTGCTCGATGGCCCGGTTCATGAAGGCCAAAAGGGGATGCAGGGCCGAGAAGGCCTTCAAAACGGATGGAAGCAGACCCTTGGACGTCAGTTCCGCATCGGATACGGGCCGCATAGCCACAAAGCATTTCAGCTTCAGGTACTCGGCCGCGGGGTTGTCCCGCTCGTATCCTTTGGGCATGCTGCTGAGGGCATATTCTTCCCTGGCCAGGTCCTCATATTGGGTGACGAAGGCCTTGGCGCGGACGATTTTCCGGAAGTCGTCCCAGCAATAATCGATTTCCTGGCGGACCTTCTTCAGGTCCTGGGGGGTGGGCATCCAAAGGCCCCCTCCTACAAAACTGTCTCCGGGGGAACAATGAAAATAATACCCGCTGAAAATGGACTTTTTTCCACCCCGGATCATTGAGGCGCCGAAGTTGGATTTATAGGGGGTCTTATCCTTGGAAAACCGGATGTCCCGGTTGATGCGGAAAACGCAATCCTTGGCCTTGAGCGAACGCAGGTCAGGGTCCTTGACCGAATACGCATCCAGAACGCGCTGAATAAAGCCGTTGAAGTCATCGCGCGCGGATTCATAGGCGGAGCGATGACCGTCGAACCAAGGCTTATTGTTATTTTTCTTGAGTTGCTTCAGAAATTGAAGCGTGGCCGGTTGAATCATTGAACCCCACTCCAGTTTTCCCCGCTGCGGATGCGATACAAGGTCATTTCGCTCACCCCGTACTTATCCGCCAACTGCCGGTAGGTAAACTTCCGATGCGGGTCGGAAAGGGTCTGCTTGATCCTTTTGACCTGAGAAACGGTGAGTTTGAGTCCCTTGGAATGGGCGGCCTTTTCCTTCTGCCTTTGCTTGTAGGCAATCTTATCGGGACTCAGTTGCTGGTGGGCGCTCATTTCCTCCAGGGTAGCCCAGCGGAGGTTTTTGGCACTGTTATCCAGCTTATTATGGTTGAGATGAATGACAAACCGGTGCTTGGGCGAGGTTTTGGTATGGAACAACCTGGCTACTTCCCGGTGTATGTAAATAGTGCCCTTGTTTCCCGGACGATGCAGGTTCAGGGTGCGGTAGCCGGTGGTGATAGAGCCGTTCAGCAACTGTCCGTCCTCCGTAAGGGATTCCGCAAAGCTACAGGCCCTGCCCAAGTTGGATATGGCGTATTGTTTGCGCATATCCTTCCAACCGGCAAATTGTAAAGGCTTCCAGATTTCGCCTGGTATCTTTTTGACCATGATGTTCCTTTTTCTATTTAAAGATACGAATCCGTTTCCTTTCCTGCAAGGTTTCATCCATGTATCAACGCTAAAAATGCATCTTCGTTCAGAATGCGTATGGAGCTGATCTTTTTAGCTTTTTCCAGCTTGGATCCGGCCTCGTCCCCCACCACCAGGTAGTTCAGCTTGCTGCTGACCGACCCCAGGATTTTTCCCCCGTTTTGTTCCACCAGGGCCTCGGCTTCGCCACGGGTCATACGGGTGAGGGTGCCCGTAAAAAGAAAGGTCCGGTCGAGCAGGCTTCCGGAGGCGGGAGTGGCATTGGTGCTTTTCAGGTTCAGGCCCAGCGCTTCCAGGCGCTGCAGCATGTGGAGGTTGTCCGCGTTGTGAAAGAATTCGTGTATGCTGCCTGCTACTTTGGGTCCCACGTCCTCCAACTCCAGCAATTGATCGAGGGTCAGGTCCTTGAAATCCATCAGGTAGTGAACGGTCTGGGCCAGGGTCTTGGCCGTCGTTTCACCTACGTAGCGTATCCCCAGGGCGAAAATCAGACGATGCAGTGGCTGGGAATGGCTGGCCTCGATGGCATTTTGCAGGTTGGTGACCGATTTTTTACCAAAACCTTCGAGCGCGGAAATTTTATCCATGGGCAGGGTATAAATGCCAGGAACATCGGGCAGCCAGCCGAGTTCATAGAAGCGTCTTACGTTGGCTTCCCCCAGGCTGCGGATATCCATGGCGTCCTTGGAAACGAAATGGATGATGCGTTCTACGACCTGGGCCGGACAGTTGATGTTGATACACCTCCAGACGGCCTCCCCTTCGGGTTTATACAAGGCATCTCCGCAAATGGGACAATGGGTGGGGAAGTCGATGTCCTTTTCGGATCCATCCCTGGCCTCGGGTAACGATTTGACGATATAAGGGATGACGTCCCCGGCCCTTTCTACCAAAACACTGTCCCCGATCTTCAAATCTTTTTCGCGGACCACCTCTTCATTGAACAGGGACACCGAAGTAACGGTGACGCCTCCTATGGAAACGGGATCGATCTTGCCTACGGGAGTGATGGACCCCGTGCGTCCAACCTGAAATTCCACGCGCCTCAACTTGCTGGTCCCTTGCCGCGCTTTGAATTTATAGGCGATGGCCCAACGCGGATGGTGCGTAGTCATGCCCAACTTTTCCTGGATGGCCAGGTCATTTACCTTGACCACCATACCATCTATTTCATATGGCAGGTCGTCGCGCTTGCTTTCGAACTCGTGGCAATAGGCAATAACATCGGCAATGCCGGTGAAAGTTCGTTTTTCGTTGCGCGGACTGCGGAAGCCCAAATCCCATAGCATGTCCAACATTCCAGAATGCGTAGCAGGCGGATGTGCATCGCGAACAACGGTCAGATAGCTGACATGGTATAAGAATGCCTCCAGGTTGCGGCGTCCGACCTCGGCCGGATCCTTCATACGCAGCGAGCCCGCCGCCGCGTTCCGCGGATTCGCCAGTGGCGGCAGGTTTTGTTCGGCGAGCTGGTCGTTAAATTTTTTAAAATTGGTTTTATTGATCAACACTTCTCCGCGGATTTCGATTTGTTGGATTCCAAACCGTGAAAAGGCCGCCGAAAGGGGAACGGAACGGATCTGCCGGATATTGACCGTGATGTCGTCGCCGCTGACCCCGTCTCCCCGGGTGGCCCCGCGGACCAGCAAGTCCTGGTCATAGATCAGCGATATGCTGGCGCCGTCGAACTTAGGTTCCACACAATACTCCAGGGCGGCGAGCCCGCTCCCTTCCCGGGCCTTCCGGTCCCAGTCGATCAGGTCGTCGGCATTGTAGGAATTTTCCAGCGACAACATGGGAACCAGGTGTGCCACCGTGGGGAAATCCTTGGATAGTTCCCTGGCCACGCGCTGGGTGGGGGAATCGGGCGTGATGCTGTCGGGATGCGCTGCCTCGAGGTGCTCGAGTGCCTTGTACAGTTGATCGTATTCCGTATCGGCCAACAGGGGGTCGTTGAGGATGTAATACCGGTTCTCGTGGAAGCGTAGGACGGCCCGGAGGTCGTCAATCCTATCGAACGGCACCCCGGAAGAGCGCGCAAGCCCCAGCAGTTCAGCGGTTAAGTCGGTATAATACTTTGTGTTATCCATGTCTGAATAGTAGCAAAACCAAAGGTAGAGCCCCCGAGCCCCTGAAATTTTTAATGTGTAATTTGTACACACTATAATTTTTTTCCCATAGATTTGTTGTAACGAGTGCTATTTGTCTCAACGATTGCTATATGAGTAGGAGCTTACCATTATTAGCTGAGCAGGGAGCGTTGATCCAGGATGCCGGACAACTGGTTGCTTCCTATCCCAAGACTGCCCTTACCGTGGACTGCGTTATATTCGGCTTCGAGGAAAACGAGCTGAAGGTATTACTCATCCGAAGCGACCTGCAGGAGTACCGGGGTCTCTGGACCCTGCTGGGGGATGTGGTTCACGAAGCCGAGGGCCTTAACGATGCGGCCTACCGGGTCCTGAAGGAAAGGACGGGCCTGCACGACATTTTCCTGGAACAGGTACAGACATTCAGTGCGCCCGGACGACATCCGGGCGGCCGGGTCGCCACCGTCGCTTTCTATTCCCTCCTGAACATCAAGCATCACCGCCTGCGGAAACTCGATAACGAGGTACACTGGCACAACCTCCAATCCATCCAGGAAATGGGGTTCGACCACAAGGTCATCCTGGACGTTTGCCACCAGCGACTCCAGCGTAGGGTCCAGGAGCACCCCCTGGGATTCAACCTGTTGCCGGATAAATTTTCGCTTAGGGAATTACAAAACCTGTACGAAGCCATCCTCGACATCAAGCTGGACCGCCGGAATTTCAGGAAAAAGTTTTTTTCCATGGATTTTCTCATCGACACCGAGGAGTATGAAGTGGACGTTCCGCACCGGCCCGGAAAACTCTATAAGTTCAACTTTCAGAAGTACCAACGGAACCAGCGCAAATGGTTCGGGATCGATTTTTAAACGCCCCCGGGGGCAAAAAATATTTTTTAATATTGTGTAAAAAATACACATTTTTGTATTCGATTGCAGAAAGCTGTATGAAGAGACGTAGTATCATGCTTATGAGAAGGAGCCACGCTTGCCTCCTCCTGTGTTTATTATTGTGCTCCGGAGTCTCCGGGCAGCTCCTGACCCCCGTACCTGCCTTCCCCCTCGATACCAGCACCGTAACCATCATCGTAGATGCCAGCCTGGGCAACCAGGGACTGTTCAACAATACCGATACCGGTGGCGTGTACGTGTATACGGGAGTGACCACCGGCGCGGGAAATTGGCAAGACATTCCCGCAGCCTGCGTGTGGGGAACGCCCAATGCCCTGGTCAAAGCGACGTACCTGGGAAATAATAAATATTCCTTTACCATTCCCAATATCCGGTCCTGGTACAATGTTCCGGCGGGGCAAACCATTTCTAAAATCTCGATCCTGTTCTGGAGCCAGGACGGAGCCATTGCCCAGCGAAACGCGGACGCCAGCGACATGTTTGTTACCGTCTATTCACCTGGAGTCGCGGGAAGGTTCGTCGCACCCCTGGAACAACCGACGTTTGTCCCCATTCCGCAGGTCTCCAACCTGGCCATTGGGGATACGTTGCCGGTCAATTTCGAAACCAACCAGGCCACCTCGATCCAGGTCTACTGGAACGACTCCCTCGTGGCCTCCACGACTTCCGGGGATTCGGCCACGGTACGCATTCCCATCACCAAAACGGGCAGCTATTCACTCACTGGCTATGCGGGTAACGGAGCGGCATACGATTCCCTGAACTTCTTCGTCTCAGGTGCCACCAACTTCGCTCCCCTGCCCGCAGGCGTGCAGGAAGGCATCAATTACCCGGCAGGGGATACCTCCGCCATCCTGGTGCTGTACGCGCCATTGAAACACAAGGTCGTCGTCGTGGGAGACTTCAACAATTGGACCCAGGAGACGGCTTACCAAATGAACGAAACACCGGACAGCAATTACTACTGGCTGGAAATAGACCACCTGACCGCGGGTACGGAATATGCTTATCAATACGTCATCGACGATACCCTGCAACTTGCCGACTACAATACGGAGAAAGTTTTGGATAAAAGCGTGGACCCGGGCATTCCCGCATCCATCTACCCCAACCTCAAACCTTTCCCGGCAGGGGCGGCGGGCACTTTGGCCAGTATCATTGAAACGGGCCAGACGCCCTATACCTGGCAGGTGACGAACTTCCAAAGGCCAGACAAGCGGACCCTGCAGGTCTACGAATTATGGCTGGCCGATTTCACGACGCAGGGAGGCTGGCAGGGACTGATCGATACGTTGTCCTACCTGAAGAACCTCGGCATCAATACCGTGGAGATCGAGCCCTTCAGCAATTTCGAAGGGTCGAATAGCTGGGGGTACAATCCCAACTTCTATTTTGCCCCTGACAAGGTCTATGGAACGGCTAACGACGTGAAACAATTCGTGGATGCCTGTCATGCCCAAGGCATGGCGGTGGTCATGGACCTGGTGATGAACCATTCCTTCGGAAGCTCTCCCATGGTGCAGATGTACTGGAACAATTCCCTGCAAATCCCCGCGGCCAACAGTCCCTGGTTTAATCAATATGCGACCCATGCAGATAACGTGGGATACCAGTTCAACCACGAAAGCCCGGCGACCAAAACCTTCACCAAACGCGTCATCGATTACTGGCTGACCAATTACCACATCGACGGGTATCGCTGGGACCTTGCCAAAGGGTTTACACAGGTGAACACCTGCGATGCCATGGGGAACAATTGCAACGTAGCCGCCTGGGGCAACTACGACAGCAGCCGGGTTACCATCTGGGATACCATCTACAACCAGATGCAGGCCATTTCCCCGGGCAGTTATTGCATCCTGGAAATGTTCGCCGATAACGATGAGCAAACCGTGGAGGCCAATTACGGGATGATGCTGTGGGGGGAAGACTTGAGCTCCACGTATAACCAGGCGACCATGGGTTATGCCACCAATCCGAGCTGGGACCTCACGCCCAGCATCTATACTTCGTTGGGATGGAACAACCCCGCCCTGATCGTTTACCAGGATAGCCACGACGACGAGCGCATCCAGTATAACAACGAGCAATATGGGAACAACAGCGGTTCGTATAACGTGAAAGATACAGCCACCGGTCTTGCGCGGGATGCGGCGTCCACGGTATTCTGGGCTTTCGCACCAGGACCGAAGATGATCACCGAATTCGGCGAACTGGGATTCGACTATTCGATCAACTGGTGCACCAATGGCACCGTGGACCCCAGTGGCTCCTGCCGTCTCGTACCCAAGCCCATTCGTTGGGATTACTTACAGGATACGAGCCGGAAAAAGCTGCACGACGTAACCGCCGCCCTGCTGGCGTTAAAGAACAAGTATCCCGACCTGGCTTACGCCACTTGTACTTATTCCCTGAGCGGAGCTTTCAAGACCATACAACTGGCCGCTCCCGACCTGATTGTGGTGGCGGTCGGAGATTTTGACGTGAACGCCTCGACGGCAAGTGTGACTTTCCCCAGTGCGGGAACCTGGTATGAGTATTTCACGGGGGCTACCATAGCCGCTACGGGGTCGGCGCAATCCATCACCCTTCAGCCGGGTCAATACCAGGTATTCCTGAATCAAAACTTGTCTCTGACGACTCCGGTGACCAGCGTACCCAACAGGGACGACAGCCTCGTGATCGAGGTGCTTCCCAATCCGGCGGTTCAGGATGCCCAGGTGCGGTTTTCGGTTCCGGATGCGGGAAACGTGACCCTTTCGGTCTTCACCATGACCGGACAACAACTGGGATCCCTACCTATGGGATACCTCCCGCCCCATGAAACCCAGGTTCCCCTTCAGCAGATTACGGGGACGAATACCCTGACACCGGGTGTATACTGGGTCAGGCTGAGCCTGGGAGATCGTTATAATATCTGCCCTTTTATAAAATATTAGCTAAACCTGCGTAAAAAAACCAAGCTGCATCCGACCCAACCCTTGACAACGCCTCCGGCCACAGGACGCCTCATAAAACAGGAGAAGGAGTACCGCGACCGGGCATCATTTAGTTCACTAAAGAAAACTGTTTATTATGAAATGGAGAAAAATGATTAAGTATTTCGTCTGGCCGTGCCTCCTCATGTTGTTGTCCGTTTTGGCGGAAGCGCAGTCCAGGAGGATTACCGGTATGGTGACGGACGCCAGTGGCGCCCCCGTCGCCGGCGCCTCCGTGGTCGTCAAAGGAGGCAAACACGGGGCAGTGACCGACAATAACGGGAATTTCGCCATCGCGGTGTCTGCCGAGGCGAAGACCCTGGTCGTTTCGGCCCTGAATTTCAAACCGCAGGAAGTACCCATAGGGGAGGGCGCGGCTTTGCAGATACGTATGCAGGCAGGCGTACCCACGGAGCTGAATGACGTGATCGTCATCGGTTACGGGTCCCAGCAGAAAAAAGACCTTACCGGCGCCATATCGTCGGTAAACTCCAAGGACTTCCAGACGGGTGCCATTACCAGCCCCGATCAGTTGATCGCGGGCAAAATCGCCGGCGTCTCGGTTACCCCCAACGGTGGCCAGCCGGGCAGCTCTTCGGTGATCCGCATCCGCGGCCTGGCGTCCCTGAACAGTAACCAGGACCCGCTCTATATCGTCGACGGGGTCATCATGCCGCCCGTCAGCCAAGGCATCGCCGGGGTGTCGAGTCCCCTGGACATGATCAACCCGGACGACATTGCCAACATTACGGTATTGAAGGATGCCGCCTCGACGGCCATTTACGGTTCGCGGGCTTCGGCGGGCGTCATCATCATCACCACCAAGAAGGGAAGGCCCGGCAAGGCCACATTCAACGTGACCGCAGGCGCTACGATCGGGACCATTGCTAAAATGGAATCGGTACTGAATGCGGGTCAGTTCCGCAACCTTGTCAACTCCACTCCCGCTGATTCACCTGGGGTGAAGCTTCTGGGAAATGCAAATACGAACTGGCAAAAACAGATTTACGAAGCCTCCCATAACGTCAACGTGGGTTTTAGTGTGGCAGGATCCTTGAAGTCGTTGCCTTACCGCATTTCGGTAAGCGGGCTGGACCAAACGGGCCTGTTGAAAACCGACAGGCTGGACAGGCTCACGGGTTCCATTCACCTGACCCCGCATTTCCTGGACAACCATCTGCAAATCGAGCTGAACTTGCTCGGGGGCACGACGCAGAGCCGTTTTGCCAACCAGGGCGCTATCGGCTCGGCTATCTCCTTCGACCCCACGCAATCCGTGTTTTCGACCAACAAAAACCGTTTCGGCGGATACTTCGAGTGGACAGATGCGAACGGGCAGCCCAATTCACTGGCCACCAGGAATCCCGTTGCCCTCCTGGAGCAATACAACTCCACAGGGTACGCACAAAACAGCGTGGGGAACATCAAGATTGATTATGAACTGCCGTGGGTTCGCGGCTTGCACGCCATATATAACTTCGGCTACGACGTGTCCGACGGGTACGGGACCGTCAATGTTCCGGGATATGCCGCACAGTCATTCTACATCGCCACGCAAACTGGGTCAGACACCTCCGCCTCAGGTTTGAAACAGAAATACAAGACCACCACCGCCTACTGGATGAACGAACTGACCCTGAATTATAAGCGTGAATTCAGCAAAATCAAGAGCAACCTCGATGTGATGGGAACTTACGGGTATTACGATAACAAGATTACCAAATACAACTATGCCAGCTATGGGGCCAACGACAGCCTCCAGGCTTCCTCTACACCCACTTATCCGACCAGCCCGGGTGAAAACATCCTGATTTCCTGGATCGGCCGTCTCATTTATACCTTCGACACGAAGTACACGCTGTCCGCTTCCGTTCGCGACGACGGGTCCTCCAAGTTGGGTCTTAATGACCGTTGGGGGACCTTCCCGACGGTTGCGGCCAGCTGGCGGATGGGACAGGAGAATTTCCTGAAGAATACCCGGTGGCTGGATGAATTGAAATTCCGCGTCAGCTATGGGGTAACCGGGAACCAGGATGGGATCGGAGATTATGGCTATATCCCCAACTATTACCTGGGCGTGGCAAGCTCCCAGTACCCCTTCGGAGGAAACTATTACTACCTGCAAACGCCCAATCCCTACCAGGCTAACCTGAAATGGGAAACGACGGCCTCGGAGAACGTGGGCTTCGACTTCGCCGTATTGAACAACCGGATCAGCGGTAGCATCGATTATTACTACAAGTCGATCTCCAACCTGTTTAACACCGTTCCCGTTCCGGCAGGCACCAATTTCACCAATTTGTTCACCATCAACATCGGGGACATGACCGACCGTGGGTTGGAGGCGAACCTGAATTTAGTGCCCATACGCAACAGTAAGGTCGAATGGGACGTAAATATTAATGGCGCTTATAACAAAAACGTGATCACCAAACTGGTTAATAATTCCAAGGATTCCACCTTCTACGGGGACCTGACGGGCGGCATCTCGGGCGGCACCGGTCAAACCATCCAAATCCAGACCGTAGGCCAGGTCCCTTACTCCTACTGGGTATACCAGCAGGTATACGGAAAGAACGGATTACCCATCGAAGGCGTTTACGTCGACCAGAACCGTGACGGACAGATAACCGCAGGCCAGGACCAAATCCACTACCACTCTCCCTTCGCCCCCTGGATCGCGGGTTTCAGCACCGCGGTCACCTATAAGCGATGGACCTTCACCCTGGTAGCCCGTGGGAATTTCGGGAACTGGGTATACAACAACGTAGATGCGGACAACGGCGTGACCAAATACGTCTACAACCCCCTGAACTTCCTCAGCAATGTGGCCAGCGATTACACCAAGTCAGGGTTTTACAACGCCGAATACCAGTCCAGCTACTATGTTCAGAACGCCTCTTTCGTGAAAATCGATAATATCGGCATAGGGTACAACGTTGGTAAGTTCGGCAAAAGGACCAGCCTGCGCCTGAGCGCCAATTGCCAGAATGTTCTCGTGATCACCAAGTATACCGGTTTGGATCCCGAAGTGTATGGAGGCATAGACAACAACATCTATCCCAGGCCGCGAAACTTTACCGTTGGCGGCAGCTTGAATTTCTAATCATATAAAGTGATGCAATATGAAAAATAAACTCTTTTCCATAACCGCGTTCGGAGCACTGGGGATCTTCGTGTTGGGCTCCTGCTCGAAAAAACTGGACGTAGTTCCCCCGAACTCCCAGACCCAGGCCGAGGTCTTCAGTACCTACCAGGGCGCCACCGAAGCCATGGCCAAAGTATATGGCTCTTATGCCCTGACCGGCAGCGGGGGAAACTCCAGCTCCGACCTGGGCGGTATCGATGCAGGTACCTCGGATTTCGTCCGCCTCCTGTGGGATGCCAGCGAGCTGAGCACCGATGAAGCCGTGTGCGCCTGGAATGACCCGGGCGTCCCCGATTTCCACAACATGGCATGGTCCTCCTCCAACGTCATCCTGCTCGGGCTTTACTACCGCTGCATGTACCAGATCACGGTGGCCAATTCCTTCATTCAGGGCGCGGCTGCCGCGAGTACCAGTGGATGGTCCTCCGCGGACATAGACACCCTCCACTTCTACGTTGCCGAGGCCCGATACCTAAGGGCTTTCCAATACTGGGAGATGATGGATTTGTTCGGGAACCCTCCGTTCGTGACGGATAAGAATCCCATCGGCGCCTACGTCCCACCCCAAATCAAGAGAGCGGCCCTGTTTAGTTGGGTGGAAAGCGAACTGCTGAGCCTCGACAGTGCGCAGTCCCTGGTTCCCGCGCGTCAAAACGAGTACGGACGAGCCGACCAGGCTTGCGTATGGGCTTTGCTTGCCCGGATGTACCTGAATGCCGACACTTACCTGGGTTCCGGCAACGACCACTATACCCAGGCGATCACCTATGCCAGCAAGGTCCTGGCTGCGGGTTATACGCTGATGCCCCAGTATCAGAACCTGTTCCGCGCAGACAACAATACCAACAACCCGGAGCAGATACTTTCGATCCAGTACGATGCCACCAACACCCAAACGTATGGAGGCACCACGTTCATTATCAACGCCGCCATCGGGGGCAGCATGGTGGCCTCGAACTTTGGCGTTCCCGCTGGGGGCTGGGCCGGCAACCGCGTCACCTCGAACATTCCCAACCTCTTCCCGGATCTGACGGGTACGGCTGATAAACGCTCTATGTTCTATACGCCCGGTCAATCGGAAGCGATTAGCGACATAGGCGATTTCAATGACGGTCTCGCCGTAACGAAATGGTCGAACCTGACCTCCACGGGGCAGACGCCTCCCGGAGCTACTACTTTTGCCAATACGAACTTCCCTCTTTTCCGTGCGGCCGAAGATTACCTGATCTATGCCGAAGCGGTGCTGAGGGGTGGACAAGGAGGCACGATGGCACAGGCCTTGACCTACGTCAATGAACTCAGGGCCAGGGCCGGGGCCGCCCCCTTGGCTTCCATTGCCCTGCAGGACATCCTCGACGAAAGGGGCCGGGAGTTCTATTGGGAATGCCAGCGCAGGACGGATTTGATCCGTTTCGGCCTGTATACTTCCGAATCCTACCTGTGGCCATGGAAGGGAGGTGTTTCTTCCGGCACCGGGGTGGACGACAAGTATAACCTCTTCCCGATCCCTGCGGGGGATTTGGAATCGAACCCCAACCTGATTCAAAACACTGGATTCTGATCCTCTAAAAAGACATGCATATGAAACGAAGCTTTCATAAAATACTGGGCCTCTCCTGCATCGCCACCTCGATATTGAGCGGATGCACCAAGAACCAGAACGTGGTATTGAGCGGAGGAACGGCGCCTGTCCTGACGGCCAGCGCCACGGATTCCATCGCCCTCCCCATCACGGACAGCACCGCCAATGCCGTGACATTCTATTGGACCAACCCGGAATATAGCTATTCCACGGGCACCAATACCTTGAGCGTAAACTACTACCTGGAATTCGATACCGTAGGGGCTAATTTCACCAGCCCCAACATGCAAACCGTAGCGTTCAGCGCCAACCTGACCTCGACCATGACCGTATCGTTTTTGAATAACCTGATCGCCAACGGCCAGCAACTTCAAACGGGAATGACCCACCAGGAACAAATTCGGGTGGTTTCCTTTCTACCCCCCCTGAATTCGGGCGTTCCCCTTGGATCGGCCCTGACCTCCAATACCCTGAACTTCGCCGTAACCCCCTGGTCTCCGCCTCCTACCGTTGCGCCTCCGGCTACCGGTACTTTGTATATCGTAGGTGCGGCGGTTGCTGCCGATAATTGGGCGAACCCAATGCCTGCGGGGAGTATAGCATCGGAAACCTTCACCGAATTGAGCCCCACCCACTTTACCATTACGCTGACCCTCGTGGGCGGCGCGGAATACAAGCTGATCTCGGTGAATGGTTCCTGGACCGACCAATGGAGCGTAGCGGTAACGGATTCGGAACCCAACGGCGGTCCGTTTGTTTTCAATGGGAACAACTGTATCGCCCCGCCTACCAGTGGCGTATACACCATCGATGTCAATTTCCAAACCGGGATATTCACTGTTACGGCAGGGTAATGCTTCTCAAAACTTAAACTGCATTGTATGAATTTGCAACAAATCAAGACCCTTTTCACCGTCGCCCTGGTCCCCCTGGTCCTGGCGGCGTGTACAAAAGCGGTCACAAACAATACCTATTATGGAACGGGGACCAAGCCCGTCTTTAGTTCCTCGGTGACATCCGTTGCCGTAACGCCGGCGGACTCCCTGATGGACGTCCTGGTCTTGAGCTGGACGGACCCGAAGTATCCGGGGACCTACCCCGGGCCGGAACTGTTTACCATCCAGATCGATTCGGTGGGGCATAGTTTTCTTGCCCCCGCCGTGCTGACCGTATCCGGGGCACTACTGGACACCATCAACGCCAAGACCATCAATGACGTCGCCCTTGGTCTGGGAGGCGCTTTCGGTGTGCCTTTCGCGTTGGAATTGCGGGTGATCTCTTCCTATGCCAACAACAACGCCCCCTTGACCTCCAACACCCTTACCATCACGGTTACTCCCTATAAGACCCCTCCTAAGGTTCCGCCACCCACTACCGGGCAGTTGTTCCTGGTAGGCAGCGCCACCTTAGGCGTTTGGAACAACCCCGTACCCGTGCCGATTCAACAATTCACCGAGGTGGACTCCGTCCATTATTCCGGGAATTTTTATCTGCAGGCAGGCGGAGCATACGATATGTTGCCCTCCAATGGCAGTTGGAACAACAAATACAATGTGATCAGCGGGATCGCTTCCATACCTCTGGGCGTTCCCACCAGCTTCGAATACGTAACCGGAGGCGGGGAAGATATTCCGGCACCTTCGGATTCGAGTGGTATATATAACATCCTGATGGATTTCCAGGCAGGCACCTTTACGGTGACCAGGGTCCAGGGATATGCCAACCTATGGGTACCTGGCGCTTACCAGTCCTGGGCCCCGGCTACGGCACCCCTGCTGGCTTCTCCCGCCAAGAACGGAACCTTTGACGGGTTCGTGAATTTGTCAAATACGCAAGGGTTCAAATTAACGGTAGAAGCCGACTGGAACGGCACCACCTACGGTGACGCCAACGCATCCGGCACTTCCGGCACCCTGACGGCAACGGGTGGTGGTAACAATATGAATATTGCCGCCCCTGGCACGGCTGGTTGGTATTATTTCCTGGTGAACACCACCGCCCTTACGTGGTCGGCCACACCCATCACCCAATGGGGCCTGATCGGTGACTTCAACGGATGGTCCACCGACGTAGTGATGACGTACAACAGCGGCGGCGGATATTGGACAGGGACATTCACCGGGGCAGCAGCCGGAGGCTTCAAGGTCAGGGCCAACGGCGCCTGGACCCTGAGCTACGGCACCGGCGGACCAGGTGGTAGCCTGACTTCCACCAGTGGGGGCAACATTCCCTTTACCGCGGGTACCCATACCGTCAATTTTTATGTGAATACAGCAGGATATTACAATTATACCATACAGTAAGCAGTCGGTTAAGGTTCCGTATCTGAAGCCCCGCCCAGTGCGGGGCTTTTGTTTTTCGCGGCGCCTCCGGCGCCCTTATCATGGATTTTTGTAACTTCGCCCCCTCTAAATGCGATAACCGCCCCATGAGCCTCCTGGAAAATATTGATAAACAACGCCTTCCCAGGCATATTGCCATTATTATGGATGGGAACGGGCGTTGGGCCAAGGAGCAGGGGAGGGATCGTCTTTTCGGGCATTTCCATGGGGTGGAAAGCGTCCGTAATATCGTGGAGGGATGCGCCGAACTGGGCATCGGATACCTGACCCTGTATGCCTTCAGCACGGAGAACTGGGACAGGCCCGCCTATGAGGTCAATGGCCTCATGGAGCTGCTCATCGATACGATTCGAAAAGAGGTGGATACCCTGAATCGCAACAATATCCGGTTGCACATGATCGGAGACATGGATATGCTCCCCGGGACGGCCCAGGGGGCACTTCGGGAGGCCATGCAACTAACGGGCGCCAATACGGGCATGAACCTGATCATGGCGCTCAGCTATAGCAGTCGTTGGGAGTTGGTGCGCGCCGCGCGTGCGATTGCCGCCGATGTAAAAGCGGGGAAGGTGGAACCCGGGGATGTCAACCAGGTGTTGCTTGAAAGCTATCTGTGCACCCACGCATTTCCCGACCCGGAACTGATGATCAGGACCAGTGGGGAATACAGGATCAGCAATTTCCTATTGTACCAACTGGCCTATACGGAACTCTACTTTACGGGTACCCTATGGCCGGATTTCAGGAAGGAAAACCTCTATATGGCGATCCTGGACTTCCAAAACAGGGAAAGGCGCTTTGGAAAAACGAGCGAACAGATCGCGGAAGAGCCTTCGAACTTTATTTAACAAAGCGTTTTAATTATTCCGCTTAAATTGCCGGCCATGCTGTTTTTGGAGAGAATTGAGGTAGAGACGGCGCACCTGGCTTGTAGGTATGGAAACATGGTGAGTTTTTTTAATAACAATAACGAAAAACTGGATGCGACTTTTTTTTAGGGTTTTATTGATAGCAGGAACGATATTATCCGCCTCATTCTTCACCACCCTTCGGGCTCAAACCCCAGATACTGTACCTCCTGTTTCGGTTAGCCCTGACTTGTTACATATTTTTGACTCCAAGAATCAGAAAGAATACATCATCGCCGGTATCAAGGTAGTCGGCGCCAAATACCTGGATTCGACCCTTCTCCTTACCGTATCGGGTCTGAGCGTGGGCGACCAGTTGGTCCTGCCCGGGGGTACGGGGTCCGATGACTTCAGTAAGGCCGTTACCAACCTTTGGAACCAAAAACTTTTCAACAACGTCCAAATCTTTGTCACCCGCCTGGACGGGAAGAACCTGTACCTCGAAATCGACGTGCAGGAACGACCCCGCCTGTCGAATTTCTTTTTCAAGGGTATACGCAAGGGTGAAGCCGACGACCTCGAGCCCAAAACGGGCCTGGTGCGTTCCAGGGTAGTCACCGAAAACATGAAGCTGACGGCGGTTCAAAGCATCCAAAAATTCTTTACCGAGAAAGGCTTCCAGAGCGCGGATGTGCGCGTGGAAGAGAAACCGGATCCCGGGGGGGCCAAGAATTTTGAAATTCTGACCTTTTACATCACCAAGGGACCCAAGGTGCGCATCGACGACATCAATTTCTTCGGGAACAAGAATGTCACGGATACTAAACTCAAATCCAAGTTGAAGGATACGCACGAAATGAGCCGCCTGACCCTGTTCCCCGTGCCCGTCAGGGCGGTATACGGGACCAAAACGGGCCTCCCCTTCAAGGAATTCGTGGACAACTACGATTTCCTGATCCCCACCAAGATCAAGGAATTCATGGACCCCTATGTGCGTCTTAAACTCTTCACGTCCGCCAAATTCAACGCCGAGAAATACGATGGGGACAAGGAAAAACTCATCACCTACTACAACTCCATAGGGTACCGCGATGCGGCTGTTACCGCGGATACGACTTATTATACCTCCAAGGGAACGTTGAACATAGACATCAAGGTTGCCGAGGGGCATAAATATTATTTCGGGAACATTACCTGGAAGGGGAATACCAAGTATTCCGATTCTGTCCTGACCCTCATCCTGAACATCCACAAGGGGGACCTGTACAACCTGGGCTTGCTCGAAAAGCGCCTGGGTGTGGAAGCTACGGCGGAAGGCGGAGATATTAAAAGCCTGTACATGGACGACGGTTACCTGTTCTTCCGCATAGATCCCGTGGAAACCAGGGTGAACGTCGACACGATCGATTACGAAGTGCGTATCGTGGAAGGTCCCCAGGCCACGATCAAGAATATCAACATTTCAGGTAACGACAAGACCAAGGAATATGTGATCCGCCGGGAACTCAGTACGGTCCCCGGTGATAAGTTCAGCCGTTCGGCGGTGATCCGGACGAACCGTGAAATAGCCAACCTGGGCTTTTTCAACCAGGAAAAGATCGGCATCAATCCCGTTCCCCATATCGAAGACGGTACCGTGGATATAGACTACACCCTGGAGGAAAAGTCCTCCGACCAGCTGGAATTGTCCGCGGGATGGGGCGGAAACATCGGACTGACGGGTACCCTGGGGGTGACCTTTAACAACTTCTCGCTCAGCAATATCTTCCACAAGAAAGCCTGGGATCCCCTGCCTTCGGGAGACGGACAGAAGTTGTCCGCCCGCGTGCAAGCCAACGGTAAATCTTACCGCGCTGAGAACATATCTTTTACGGAACCCTGGTTTGGGGGCAAGAAACGGAACTCTTTGACCGTAAGCGTATATAATACCCGGTATTCGAATGCTTATTCTTACAACTTCGCTACAGGGTCCTATGTAACCAACCACTCCGATACCTCGCACCTCAATATTATTGGCGTCGGCGTAGCCCTGGGTAAAGCGCTCCGCTGGCCCGACGATTTCTTTACGCTCACTTACGCTGTCAATTACAACGTGTATGAGCTCAGGAAATACTACGGGTATTTCCCGGACATGACCACGGGGAATTCGAACAACCTCAATGTCAAACTGACCCTGGCGAGGTACCAACTGGACAACCCCCAGTTTCCCCGCAACGGTTCCAGCATGTGGATCAGCGTACAGGCCACGCCCCCATACTCCCAAATTGGGAACAACCCGGACAACTATACTTCCATACAGGACAAGTATCGTTGGGTGGAATACCATAAATGGAGGATGAACGTTGAATACTATATCCCCCTTGGAAATGCCACGGGAGAGGATAAGAACAAACAGCTCGTGCTCCATGTGGCCGGTAAGTTCGGGTACATGGGTCGCTACTCCGACAAGCTCCCCATCTCTCCCTTCGAGCGCTTCCAGTTGGGAGATGCGGGCCTGACCAATAACTTCGGTATCCTGGGGTACGACATCATTTCGCAGAGGGGCTATCCCGTGTATTACAATTCGGATCCCAAGGTCAATCCGGATAACGGGACCTCGAGCACTACAACGACCAACCCCAACCAGTTATTCACGATATTCAACAAATACGTTATGGAGTTGCGCTACCCCTTAAGCCTCAGCCCGACCAGCACCATTTACGGTCTGGGATTCTTCGAGGCGGCGAACGGCTGGTACGACTTCCAACACTATAATCCTTTCGTGTTGAGACGTTCCGTGGGCTTGGGTATGCGGTTCTTCCTGCCTATGTTCGGGCTGCTCGGTTTCGACTACGGTATCGGCCTGGATCGCCTCCAGCCCGGCAATGGCCTGAAGAACGCCGGACGCTTCACCTTTATGCTCGGTTATGAGCCGGAATAGCGTAAATTAACGCAATGAAAAAGTCCCTGTTCGTACTTTTGGGTTTGCTCCTGGGAGCAAGCACCCTCAGCGCACAGCGCTACGCCGTGATCGACACCAAATACATTCTCAGCAAGCTGCCGGAATACCTGAAGGCACAAAAAAACCTGGACGATATCAGCGCCCTTTGGACGGCTGAGATCGACCAGAAATCGGCAGCCCTGGACAAGTTGAAAAGCGACTATGAGGCGGAGCAGGTCATGTTGAGCGATGACCTGAAGAAGAAAAGGGAGGACCAGATTTTCAACGAAGAGAAGGAACTCAGGGACCTTCAACGCAAGCGGTACGGCTTCGAGGGGGACCTGTTCAAGAAACGGCAGGAACTGATCAAACCCATCCAGGACAAGGTTTACGACGCCATTCAGAAACTGGCGGCGTCCAGATTATATGACTTTATTTTGGATAAAAGTGAGGGAATAACCGTTATATTTGCCGACCCCAAGTTGGACAAAAGTGATGATGTTCTTAGGGCTTTGGGCGTCAAGCTGTAAAACCAACCTTTCAAATAAAAAGATAACAATGAAAAAAGTTTTATTGGCCACACTTTTTGCAATGGGCCTTTCGGCCTTCGCAGGGGTTAAGGTGAAGGCGCAGATGAAAATCGGTTACATCAGCATGGATGAGCTGGTCCAGGCTATGCCCGAGGCTAAGAAAGCAGACACGGTACTCGCACAATACAAGGATCAGTTGCAACAGGCCCAGGAGCAAATCCGTTCGGAACTCCAAACCCGGTATGCGGCTTTCGTAAAGGACTCCTCCTCGATGAGCCAGGCCAAGAAGGACCTGGAAAACAAAGGTATCCAGGACTTGTACAACACGCTTCAAAGCTACGGCCAGGATGCGCAGCAAAAGTTCAACCTGAAGCAGCAGGAGGTCTACGGCCCCATCCAGAGCAAGGCCATGGACGCCATCCAGCAGGTCGCCAAGGAAGCCGGGTATACCTACATCATGGCCAAAGAAAACCTCATTGTTTCTCCCCCCACGGATGATATACTGCCCCTCGTAAAGAAGAAACTGGGCATCAAATAAAGATTCATGAAAAAAGTATTCTTTCTCATTAGTTGCGCCCTGGGCCTGACCGCTTTCACGGGTGTGCACGCACAATCCAAAATCGGGTATATCAGCATGGAAGAGCTGGTGACCAGCATGCCTGAAGCGAAAAGGGCGGACACTGCCCTGGAAAAATATAAGGAAGACCTGCAAAAGGCTCAGCAGGATATGCA
>CAZJDB010000217.1:0-57667 GCA_964544695.1 uncultured Chitinophagaceae bacterium | reverse complement strand
ATGGCCGCAAACCTAGGAATATTTGGCCTATTTTTGGCCTCCATGCGGCGCTGGTCGGTATTTTTCTTTTTCCTGACGATGTGGGTGACTGCGGGTGGCCAGGGGACGCCTATCGGGCAATGGACGGAACACCTTTCTTACCACCATGTGGCATTTCTGCGGGCGACGGGGAATGGTTTTTTTGTCGCCACCCCTTCGGCTGTCTTCAGCGTCACGGGTCCGGATAATGAACTTACGCGTTACACGACCATCAACGGATTGCACAGCATCGGCGTGAGTACCATTGGAACCGACTCCGCCTCCGGCATCCTGGTCATAGGGTATAACAACAGCGATCTGGATATTGTAAACGGCACTTCGATCACCGAGGTTCCGGATCTGGAGATTTCCTCCCTCACCGGGGACAAGACCATACACGATATTTACATTACGGGTGCGTACGCCTACGTTTCAACAGGATTGGGGATCGTAGCCCTGAGCCTGGACTCGGAGCAGGTATCGGGAACGTATATCGTGGGTGCGGGTGGCATCCAGACGCCCGTGTATTCTATGACCTCGGATTCCATGTATTGGTATGCGGCCACGGGAGCGGGTTTGAGAAAGGCGCTCTTATCCGGCTCCAATCTCGAGGACTTCAACAGTTGGCAAATTCCCACGGGCGATCCCGCAATGGATATCCTGCCCTGCAGTCAGGTCGTATCGGGGCTAGGTTTCCTGTTTGTACTTAGGAATGATTCAGTCTGGGTTTCCCAGGGTGGAAGTTGGAGACCCTTTTACGTGGATGGTTTCCATATCAGCGACCTCCAGGTCTACCAGGGCAACGTGGTCCTTTCGGAGACGGGTAGGGTTGTCTGGCTCAACACGGGTGGTTCGCTGGTCAACACCCTGACCGGTCTGGTAGATCCGCGGGGTATTTTGTTGTCCAATGGGTTGCTTTGGATGGCCGATATGCAAAGAGGTCTAGAGGAATGGAATGGAAATACCATCGTGCCCCTGGTCCCCAATTCACCCGACGGTCCCCTGGCGGGGCAAATGGAAGCGGTTCCCGGTGCACTTTGGGTAACCGGAGGAGGGGGTCCCGGCGATACCAGCGGGTGCTCGCGATACGCAGGGGGCTTGTGGACTTCTTATAATTCCCTGACCCAACCTGCGCTGTCGGGTTTGCAGGATTTGGTGAGTGTAGCTGTCGGCAGGGACACCGTATACGCCGGCTCGGGAGTCGGAGGATTAATGGTCTTGCCGGCCACCGCCGCGCCATCCGTTCTTCCAGGCGGTCCCGTGACGGGACTTACCTATGATTCCTCCGGGAACCTATGGATGGTTTATTCGGGAACGACACAACCCCTGGTCGAAAAATCGCGGGGAGGAGGCATTCAATCTTTCCCGCTCGGGGTATCCATCCCCGGCAATCAGTTGGGACGTATCCTTTCGGACGATTTCGGGTACCTGTGGATCCAAGCGGCCCCCGGGTACGGAGCCGTGTGTTTCAACCCCGCCTCGGGAATGTGGAAGTCCTTTATGCCGGGCACGGGTCTGGGGAATTTACCCGACCCGAACGTGAACTGCATGGTCATGGATAAACAAGGCCTGGTTTGGATCGGGACCAATAGCGGCATCGCCGTCGTAGAATGCGGGGGGACCCAATTTACATCTGCCTGCGACGCCACACTACCCGTAGTTCAGAACGACGCCTTTGCGGGTTACCTGTTTCAGGGTCAACAAGTGCTCAGCATGGCCGTGGACGGCGCCGACCGGAAATGGGTCGGAACGGCCTCGGGAGCCTGGTTGATCAGCGAGGACGGAGAACAGGTGATCGCCCAATATAATACGGGAAACAGCCCGTTGTTCAATGACACCGTAAATCAAATCGCCATCGACGGAGCCAGCGGGGAAGTTTTTTTTAGTACGCCTTCCGGGATGTGCTCCTTCAAGGGCACCGCTACGGAAGCCTCCCAGGCCACGGGCGGAGTCCTGGTATTTCCCAATCCCGTGCCCCCCGGATATTCCGGAACCATCGGGATAAAAAATCTGCCTGAAGGGTCCGTGGTCAAGATTACAGGGCTGGATGGACGCCTGGTTTACCAGACGATTGCCCTGGGGGGACAGGCTGTTTGGAATGGGGAGGATTATACTGCCAGGAGGGTGGCGTCGGGGGTTTACCTGGTGCTCATCGCGGGTTCGGGAGGATCTCCGAAACTAGCGGCCAAAATCGTATTTATTCATTGATATGATTCAGACGACGAAGGGCATAGTGCTGAGACCGGTGAAATATGGGGATACCAGCCTCATCGTATCGATATTTACCGAATCATTCGGAATCCAATCTTATATCATAAATGGCGTAAGGACGGAAAAACGGGGCGGAACCCGTGCGGGCCTTTTCCAGCCCGGGTCTATCCTGGAGCTGGTCGTCTATCACCATGACCAGCGCAACATCCAGCGGATCAAGGAATTCAGATGGGCGTACCTATACCGTGAGATGTATGCGAATATCATCAAAACGACCCTTGTTTTATATATGATGGAGCTGATGCAAAAATGTCTCAAACAACCCGAGGCCAACGAGGCATTGTACGAATTCCTGGAATCTTCATTGATCAGTCTGGATACCGCGGACGACCTGGCCGCCGCCAACACTGCGTTACACTTCACCCTCGCACTGGCCTCGCACCTGGGCTTCCGTATCGGCGGACAGTACACTCCGGCTACGCCTTTCCTGGACTTGCAGGAAGGGAACTATGTGGAGGAGGCTCCCGGACATAAGTATTACCTGGAGGGATACCTGGCGGAAGTAACCTATCGGCTGCTGGAAGCGGAGACGACCGAAGCGCTCCGCGGGATCCGCCTCAACCAGGAATTGCGGAGGAATCTCCTTGAGGCGTACCAGCTATTTTATACTTTGCATGTGCCTGACTTCGGAACACTTCGTTCCCTGGGCGTATTACAGGCTTTAATGGGTTAAAGAAGGCGCCTGACACGGGAACTGCCCGTGATTTTATCCCCCGCCATCCCGGTGATCAGATTGATGCCGGGGAGCGTCCCGGGGAGGAAGGCGCCCAGGTCTCCGTCCAGGCGGAGCGCCCTGGCCCCATTGATGGTAGCCCATCCCAGCACTTCACCCAGGGGTACCTGCGGGAAGAATTCCTGGATCAGGCCGATCTCGTGAAGGATGCTCAGTCGGTGGTTGGAAGCAAGGCTGTCCGTGCCGAGGGTCATCACGCAACCTTGTTCCCTCAGGATGGACAGGGGTGGTAAGGCGTCCTGAATATACTGATTCGCACCGGGGCACAGGCACCAATAGAGGCGCTGGTTCCGTTCGGTGGACAGCGCCCGCGCCAGGGCCACGTCTTCGGCTGAGGTTGCCACATTGTGTACGAGAAGCAGCGAAGCGGGAGCGGACAACCAGGGTAGGTAGGCGGCCAGGCTGCTGGTCCCGTAGGGACTGAAAAAATCCAGGTTCAGGCCCAGGGCGTCGTAGAGGCGCCGGAAATCGCCCCTGCCCGTCCGGTAAAATTCGTTTTCAGCGGAACTTTCCTGGTTATGAATACTGGTCAGGCCAGGCAGATTCAGCGCTTCAAATAAGGGTTTCGATACAGAGTAAGGTGCGTGAGGGACCAGGCTGACGCCTCCGAGCACGCGGTTCATGGCATCATAGACTTGTCTGGCCTGGTGGAGTCTCGCAGACGCGGCCGCGGGAACGAAACCCGCCACTTCCACGAAGGTGTGGTAGTGAAGGAGGCTGGCTGCCTTTACGGGGAGGGTACTTATGTTATTGGATATGTCCCCCACGGCAACGATCCCCTCTTCATACATCACCTGGTCCGCCTCCCTGGCGGCGTCTTGTGGATTCAGGGGGGCTTCATCCCTCCGGTTCATGACCTGGAGCAGGAAATCGACCATCCCGGTCCCCGGAGGGATCAGGCCGGCCATATGGGAAAGTTCCAGGTGGCAGTGCGTGTTGACAAAGCCCGGGCACAATAGGCCCTCGTGATATTCCGCGTCGGGGGCATCCGGCAGAATCGTCTCTATCCGGCCTGTTGCATCACACACCAAGACGCCTTTCCTCATTTTTTCACCGTCGAAAAGCCTGTCCGCCTTGAATTTCCTGTATGCCATGCCAATTGATTATTTTTGCGCCCTGGAAAGCACCCTTGGGTGCTGAACAATAAAGGTATGGTAGATAAATTGGAAGCCATTAAGGCCAAATTCGACGAAATAGGCATCGCCCTGACCAATCCCGAGGTGGTAAGCAACAATCCCAGGTTCAGTAAGTTAAGTAAAGAGTACCGGAGCCTCGAAAAGATCGTTCAGGCCTACGAGGAATACAAGCGATTGCTTGGGGATATTGCATTCAACCGGGAAGCCCTGTATGGGGACGACGAAGAGTTGAGGGACCTGGCCAAGGCCGAAACCGAAATCCTGGAAGATAAAAAAACGGACCTCGAAGCCAGGATTCGCCAGATGCTGATTCCAAAAGACCCCCAGGACGAAAAGAATGCCATCCTGGAAATCAGGGCAGGCACCGGAGGGGATGAAGCATCCCTGTTCGCGGGGGATCTCCTGCGGATGTACCTGAAATACCTTGAGAGACGAGGGTATCGTACAGCCATATTGAGCGAAACCGAAGGGACCGTGGGGGGGTATAAGGAAGTGAACGTGGAAGTTACCGGAGATGACGTTTACGGGACCTTGAAATTCGAAAGCGGGGTGCACCGGGTTCAGAGGGTGCCGGCGACCGAAGCCAGCGGGAGGGTCCATACCTCGGCTGCGACGGTAGCCGTAATGCCCGAGGCCGAAGAGGTGGACTTTGAATTGAAGGACAGCGACGTCAAAATGGAGACGGCCCGAAGCGGAGGCGCCGGAGGCCAGAATGTCAATAAGGTCGAAACCAAGGTGATCCTGACCCACGTGCCCACGGGCACCGTCGTCATGTGCCAGACGGAACGCACCCAGTTGGGCAATCGCGAAAAGGCCATGCAGATGATGAGGACGAAACTATACGAGGAGCAAGTCCGGAAGCAGGAGGAAGAAATTTCCCGGCACCGGAAAAGCCTCGTGAGCACGGGTGACCGCAGCGCCAAAATCCGCACCTATAACTTTCCCCAGGGGAGGGTTACGGACCACCGCATCAACCTCACCGTCTATAACCTCGACAATGTCATGAACGGGGATATCCAGGAATTCATAGACGCCCTCCAGTTCGCCGAAAATGCAGAGAAAATGGCCAACTCGTAACGGCTTATCAATCAAATAATAAGAATAAGCATCTGCTGGTTGTCCCTCGGTTGTGGAGTTAAATCCACTGAATATTCCCATTAAATCTTTACGGGGGCCTTCTTTTTCCTGGCAATAGTTTGTAACTTGATAGGGAGGCCGACTATAACAAAACTTTGACAACAGACGGCCTGTAAACGCAGTATCTTTGCTGAAAGGGTTTAGCTAAAGCGTGTTTTAGAGGAGAGTTGAAGGGCGGGTTAAGCGCTAAGGAATTTGTGAGTTTGAGATTAGTTTTTTCTTAACATTAGTTTTTTAAACTTTGGCTTTAGTTTTGAATCTACATTATTAAATACGCAAGCAGTCAATTTTCTCATAAGCAGTTAGTTTTGGTGAAGCGGCCCCTGTTTCCACAGGGGCTTTTCTTTTGCCCTTAATTGCGCATGCGTGTGGAGGCGCGTCATTGAAGGCGCCGCTTTTCGTGTTTAACCCACAACATACTGATTATCATCCCCACAATTGCGCCAATGGCATCCGCTACGATGTCCCCGTTTTCGTAGTCGCGGTCTTTGGTGAATTCCAGTTGCACCCATTCCATGGCCGCCCCGAAGGCGCAGGCGATCAGGCAAACCAGGAGGAAGAACCTGGTATTCTGGGAAGGGGAGTGCTTGTCCGCGTAGGGGATTGTCCAAAGCGCCACCAGGATTCCGAACAGGGAAAAGTGAACGAATTTATCGAAGTGGATCCTTTCCAGGAAGCCAACGGAGGGTATATCCCTGGCGGGCATGACCAGCAGGATGATGATCAGCAACACCCAAAGGAACGCCAGCCAATATCCGGCCCTCAATATCTTGTATATCCAGGGGATCATGCTTATCCAACCAGGTTCTTGTAGGCCTCGGCGGTCAACAATTGTTCGAAGTCTTTTGGATTGTCCAAGGTCATTTTAATCATCCAGCCTGCCCCGTAGGGATCGCTGTTCACCAATTCGGGCTGACCCTCCAAAGCGGGATTGACTTCCGTAATGGTGCCTGCCAGGGGCAGGAAAAGGTCGCTGACGGTTTTGACGGCCTCTACCGTACCGAAAACGGCTTCCGCCGCCAGGGGCTTATCCTTGGTCTCGATTTCCACGTACACGATATCTCCGAGCTCGCCCTGGGCGAATTCTGTAATACCGACGAAGGCGGTGTTGCCTTCCAGGCGGATCCATTCATGTTCTTTGGTGTACCGGAGATTTTCAGGGAATTGCATGTGTCGATGGTAGGTTTTACGAACCGCTAAATTGGCTTTTTCCGCTCATTCAGAAAAATAAAAATTTGTGTACCAGGCGCGCGTGCAAAATGCGTACATCGCTTACGGGGCGGTTATTCGCGTCCGTTTTTACGGCAGCAATGGCGTCCACGACCCCGATGCCCCGGATGACCTTGCCGAACACCGTATAGTTCATGTCGAGCCAGGGGGTGCCACCCTGTGTTTCATAGACGACCCTATGCGAAAAGGGAATTTTCCGCCCGGCCATCCGGCCCCCCTCCAGGGAGTCTAGTCCGGATTCTGTGTATTTTTTTCCCTGGACGATGTAAAACTGGCAACCACTGCTGGCCTTGGCAGGGTTGTTATCCCTGGCTGCAGCCAGGACACCACGGGCGTGAAACAAGGCGGTGTCGAATTCAGCGGGAATGGTATAACCCACGTCTCCATCACCCAGTTGAACGCCAGCCGCGGCGCGTTTACTGGAGGGATCCCCGCCCTGGATCATGAAATTGGGAATGACCCGGTGAAATAGCAGGCTGTCGTAGAAGTGTTTCCGGACGAGACGGATGAAGTTATCCCTGTGCTTGGGCGTCTGGTCGTAAAGTTCCACGATGATGACTCCGAAGTTGGTGATAAGTCTTACGCGCCGTGGCCGGGCGGAGAGGCTTAGGGGCAGCAACAGGCAGAACAGCAATTTAAGGGGCGTGATCCGGGTCATTTTGGTCGAAATATAAGAGGACGTGGTCTTTTATAAAGTCTTCCTGCTCATTCAGGGGTAGCGTGGGCAGCGCTTTCAATTGTGTATAGTGGGGCCACCCATCCTCGTCCACGTTGTTCAGGCTGTAGTATCCGCTGCTGCTGAGGATATGGCAAACGGCCACGTGCATCAGGTCCTGCTTTTCCTCCTTGCTGAATGTGTTTTTCTGGGATCCCAGTTCCTGAATCCCGATCATAAAAAGGATGGCATTCAGGTCCGGCTTCTTTCCGAAGCGCACGGTCAGCATCTCTTCAAGGTTGGCCCATCTCTTCCGCAGATCGTCCGTCATGGGCCGCAAATTACAATTATTCATTAATATTGGGGTCTTAAAACGAAAGCGCACATGATACAAACCGCTGAAGATATTCGGCTTGTGAATGAAAAGATCCAAATCGCAGGGGCCTTTGTCGACCGCCTGAGAGGCGAGATCAATAAGGTGATCGTGGGCCAGTCTCATATGATAGACCGCTTGCTGATCGGCCTCCTCAGCAATGGGCATATCCTCCTGGAAGGAGTCCCCGGATTGGCGAAGACCCTTTCGATCAAATCCCTTTCCCAGGCGGTCAATGCTGCTTTCAGCCGTATCCAGTTTACCCCCGACCTATTGCCCGCCGACGTGCTTGGCACCATGATCTATAACCAGCAAAAAGGCGAATTCGTGGTCAGGAAAGGGCCCATTTTCGCCAATTTCATTCTCGCGGATGAAATCAACCGTGCCCCCGCGAAAGTGCAAAGCGCGTTGCTGGAAGCCATGCAGGAAAGGCAGGTTACGATAAGCGAATCGAGCTATGCCCTGCCGGAGCCCTTCCTGGTCATGGCGACCCAGAATCCTATCGAGCAAGAGGGTACGTATCCCCTTCCTGAAGCCCAGGTGGACCGGTTCATGCTGAAAGTCGTAGTGGACTATCCCAAGAAGGATGAGGAACAAAAAATTATCCACCAGAATGTCCGTGGTGATTTGAGCGCCGGGCAGGTACAACCGGTGGTGTCGATACCGGAAGTCTTGGGCGCCAGGGACCTGGTGCGCCAGGTGTATATGGATGAAAAAATAGAAAACTACATCCTCGATATTGTTTTCGCTACGAGGTATCCTGCCCAATACAAGCTGGAAAAGTTAAAGTCTCTCATTGCCTATGGAGGGTCGCCAAGAGCGTCGATCAACCTGGCCCTGGCTTCCAAGGCAGTGGCATTCCTGGCCAAGCGCGCCTACGTGATCCCGGAAGACATAAGGACCATCGCGCACGATGTGCTCAGGCACCGCATCGGGCTTACCTACGAAGCCGAGGCCGAGGGGGTGGACGTAGGGAATATCATCGAGGAAGTGTTGAAGGTTGTGAACGTGCCATGATGAGTGTAACCGACATACTCAAGAAGGTCCGGGAACTGGAAATCAAAAGCCGGAAGCTTTCCAATCACCTCTTCAAGGGAGAATATCACTCGGCCTTCAAGGGCAGGGGGATGAGCTTCAAGGAAGTCAGGGAGTACGAAGCCGGCGATGACATAAGGTTTATCGACTGGAATGTATCCGCCCGCCTTTCCCATCCTTATAGTAAAGTTTTCGAGGAAGAAAGGGAACTAACGGTACTGCTGCTGGTAGACGTCAGCTCGAGCGCCCTGTTCGGGACCACCTACCAGCGGAAAAAGGACCTGATCACTGAAGTATGCGCGGTCATTACGCTGGCTGCCATCCACAACAACGATAAGGTGGGGGTCATCTTTTTCTCCGACAAGGTTGAAAAGTTCATCCCTGCGCGTAAAGGTCGCCAGCATGCCCTGTATATCGTGCGGGAATTGCTGACCTCTTCGCCCAAGGATAAGGGCACCCGGATTTCAGAAGCCATCCGCTACCTCAATAATAGCTGCAAGCAAAAAAGTATTGCCTTTCTCCTAAGTGACTTCCTGGACGACTCCTACGAGGACGCCCTGAGGGTAGCCGCACGGAAGCATGACCTGATAGGGGTCAAGGTGTATGATAAAATGGACATGGTGCTTCCGGATGTCGGATTGCTCGAGGTGGAGGACGCGGAAACGGGGAACCGGGCTTACGTGAACACTTCCAATTCCTTCGTCCGAAAGGAGTACGAGGCCCAATTCCACCGCTATAACGACTTTTGTAAACAGGTATTCGTAAGAGCCGGCGCCGACCTGCTCCACATGAGCACCGGGGAAGACTATGTAAAGGTGCTGCAGAAGTTCTTCATCCACAGGAATCGATGATCCATGAAGTTGAGAAGAACCCTTTTGTTGGTCGCCCTGTGGTTGCAGGCCCCGAGAGCGGGGGCCCAGTCGATCCCATCCGGGATTTCCGCGGACATCACCGCGGACAGGCCTGCAATATTGATCGGGGAACCCCTGCGTCTTACCTTGACCGTAAGAACTTCGACCGGTCACGCCCTTTTCCCTGAAATCCCCGATTCGCTTCCCCATTTCGAAATCCTTTCGAAAAGCAAAATCGATACCGTAATCAATAAGGATCTACTGCAATTGCAACAGGTCCTTGTCCTGACCAGTTTCGACAGCGGACATTGGGTCATCCCCGCTTTCGACCTGCCGGGCACCAATATCGTCACCGACAGCCTGGAGGTGGACGTGCAGTTTATACCCATGAAGCCGGGAGACCAGATTCGCGATATCAAGGGCATCATACCCGTCAGTTCGTACATACCTTGGTGGGCCTTTTTTGTCTCGGGGGCCCTCCTGATCGTGCTGATTTTCCTGCTGATCCGGACCCTGACGCACAAAAAGCGTAAAGAGGAGGCCGCTGCGCTGGCTGAACCGCCCTATGAGGAAGCCATGCAGGCCCTGGGGACGCTCCGGATGCCCGTAGCTTCCGCGGATATCAAGCCGTATTATTCGCGCCTGGACGAGATACTGAAGCGCTACCTGGCGCGGGCATATGGGTGGAAGGCCCTTCAGTTCACCACTACCGATCTGCTTCTCAAGATCCAGGATGTGCTCGACGATCCGGGAGAACGCTCGGCCCTGGCCGAGGCCCTGAGGATGGAAGATGCCGTTAAATTCGCACGTTTCTTCCCGGGTAACGAGGCGCACCAGCGTTCCCTGGAACAGGTGAGGAAGGCCATCGACATTTTGCATAAAACCGAAAAAACGCCGTGATCTTCTACTGGTTGGAACATATCACCTTCGCATGGCCCTGGGTTTTACTGGGGCTCATCCTGGTACCGGTTACCTTGTTTTGGTTTCCCGGCCGGGGTGTCAAGCGCCAGGCTACCCTTAAGGTTTCCTCTATACAGCATTTCAGGGCAGTATCCACATTCCGGACGGCCCTGGCAGGTTCCGTTTTCGTACTCCGTCCCCTGGCCCTGGCAGCACTCATCCTGGCCCTGGCACGCCCTCAGATCAGGAATCGGCAGGAGCAGGTTTCAGGAGAAGGACTGGACATCATCCTGTGTATCGACATCAGCGGAAGCATGATGTCCGAAGACTTCAACCCGAACCGGATGGAAGCGGCTAAACAGGAAGCCATCGAATTCGTCAACCACCGGCCCACGGACAGGATCGGCGTGGTGATTTTTTCCGGGGAAAGCTTTACCCTTTGCCCCCTGACCACCGACCACGCAGCGGTCATTTCCCAGATCAGCGGGATAAGACCCGGTATCCTCCAGGACGGTACGGCGATCGGTTCTGGGCTGGCAACCAGCGTGGAGCGCTTGAAAAGCAGCCAGTCGAAAAGCAAGATCGTTATCCTTATGACCGATGGGGTCAATAATGCGGGCTTGATCGATCCATTGACTGCAAAGGAAATTGCGCGGGCCATGGGCGTCAAGGTGTACACCATCGGTATCGGGACGGAGGGGTATGCGCCCATCGAAGAAGGTGGGAAACGCAGCATCGAAAAGGAGGGCATTGACGAGAAGCTCCTCAAGGATATTGCGGGTTCGACAGGGGGACAATATTACCGCGCAACCGATAATGCAGGCCTGGACAGCATCTACAAGAGTATCGACCAACTGGAGAAGTCCAAAGTGGAAATTACTACCTATGAGCGCGTCAGCGAGGAATTCCTTCCCTTCGCCCTGGTGGCCCTGGGGCTGCTGGTACTGGAAGCCCTCCTGAGGTACACGATCCTAAGAAAATATCCGTAATGGAGGGCACCATCTATAAATCGACGGGAAGTTGGTATCTCGCCAAGACCGTGGATGGGCGCATGTGGAATGCCCGCGCAAAAGGTAAATTCAAGCTCGACGACATATCTTCGACCAACCCCATCGCGGTGGGGGACAAGGTGGACCTGGAAGTGGAGAATGAAACGGAAGATTCCGCCATCATCACAGCCATCCACGACAGACGCAACTACATTACCCGGCAGTCGCCGCACAACAGGAGGTATCACCACATCGTAGCCTCCAACCTGGATCAACTCCTGCTCGTGGCAACCCTGCGCGATCCGAAAACTTCCCAGGGATTTATCGACCGTTTCCTTGCGGCCTCCGAGATGTATGGAGTTCCGGCACTCCTCTTGTTCAACAAGGCCGATCTGTACCGGGCGAGGGAAATGGAAAAATTCGGGCAACTCTCCGAAATGTATGGAGCTATAGGATATCCCGTCCTGCTTACGAGCGTACAAACGGGGCAGGGACTTCCCGAGGTCATGGAAGTGCTTTCGGGAAAGGTCACGTTATTATCGGGACATTCGGGCGTGGGGAAATCGTCCTTCCTCAACCACCTCTTTCCCGATATGAACCGCAGGACGGCGGAAGTCAGTGATTGGAGCGGAAAGGGCATGCACACGACCACCTTCGCTGAAATGTTCGACCTCCCGACATCGGGGCAGATCATCGATACCCCCGGGGTCAGGGAATTTGGACTCGTGGATGTATCCAGGCAAGAGCTTTCCCATTATTTCCCGGAAATGCGGAGGGTCCTTGGGAATTGCCAGTTCAACGACTGCCTGCACCTGGAGGAGCCGGGGTGCGCGGTAAAAGCGGGGGTCTTGTCCGGTTCAATTTCCGAGGACAGGTACGTCAGTTACGTAAATATCCTCGAGTCCTTGCCGGAACCCATGTACTAGAATTTATTCAGATTGGAATTGTACTTCGAGTGCTTACCATTTTCAGCATTTTCGGCCCCGACAGCATTGGCGGGGCAACCATATTTTGGCGCGCATCCATACAGAATGGCCATGAAGGCAATGGTAATCAGCGAGAATCTAAAGGTTTTCATAAATGGGATATTAGAGATGCTTAACAATATACGACTTTCCGGGCAATTTGAGTAGCTTCGACCCTCATCCGAGCATTTCATGCTTATCCTCACCCTCGCTGCCCTTTCAGTCGGATTTACGGCTTCCACTTCGGGAGGGTGCTCACCTATTACTGTATCCTTTACCAATACTACCGTTGGGGCTTCCAAAACTGCAACCTACACCTGGGATTTCGGAAACGGGAACCAGGTCACGACCCCGGATTCCACCTATTCCAGTGGGGCTACCTACGTAAACCCAGGCACTTATACGGTTTCCCTGACCGTTCAGGATGGAGCGAGCGCTTCTACCAAGTCATTGACGGTCACGGTTTACAGCAATCCAACGGCAAGTTTTGGCATTACAGCCGGCTCGGGTGGCTGCGCCCCTTTGGCGGCCAGCTTTCTCAGTACTTCCGCCGCGGGGAGCGGGACCATTTCGCAGTATTACTGGGACTTCGGTGACGGCACCACAGAAAGCGTCACGAACCCTTCGGTATCGCATACCTATACTTTCCCCGGCTCGCCTACCGTGGAGTTGACCGTGACCAACAGCTACGGTTGCACGGCAACCGAAGCCCTGGCGGGGCTGGTCAATGTGGCCGCACCCGTACAGCCGGCCTTTTCCACGGACTCCACAAGTGTTTGCGTGCTCGGAGATGCGGTTCCTTTTATCAATACTACGACGGGTCCCGGCGCCCTCAGCTATTTATGGAAATTCGGGGATGGCGCTACGGCTACCGCTATGGCTCCATCCCATAACTATACCGCTCCCGGGATTTATTCCGTTTCCCTTTTGGTGACCTCCACGGCCGGGTGTTCCGATTCCCTGCAAAAGACGGCCTATATCAGTGTGGCGAACTACAAACCCGCCCTAAAATTGCCCCTGCCGATTTGCACGGACGCCGAGGAAATTTTTGCCGACTCGAGCAATCCTGCTCCCAATCCCGGGAGTGAGGTTTGGAACATCAGCACTTCGGGCTATCAGCAATATGGTCAATATGCCTATTATACCTTTTACAAACCGGGCACTTATACCATTACAATGGCCGCGGTTTACGGGTCTTGTCCTGCCAGCGCCTCACAGACCGTCACCGTTTATCCCACGCCGGCCCTTGGAGGATTCCTGGATAAATCAGACTCTGCGTGTGGGGCGCCGACCACCTGGCAGTTTAGTGATACCTCCACCACCGCGGTAGCCTGGGACTGGTATACGAGTAGCGATTTCGGTAATTTGGGCAGCCCCTTCGCCACCACCAGGTCCGCCTCCTATACCTTCACCCAGTACGGAGGACTCTATGTGACCCTTGCAATCGTCGATGCGCACGGCTGTACGGCCACCACGTATCAAATTGTCAACATCCAGCCGCCGGGGTTTTACCTGAATGTGGTTACGACGAATCCCACGGGCACGGTATCCTGTACGCCCATAACGGTTACCTGTAACGCCGTCGGCAACCTGCACATCGTACAATACCTTTGGAATTTCGGGGATGGCACTACTTCCACGGATTCCATGCCCACCCATACCTATTCGACCCCCGGAAATTATTCGATTACACTTCAATGGGTCACCAGCAATGGGTGTAAAGGAACTTCCACGTCCAATGGTTTTGCCGTGCAAATAGACCAGCCCCCCGTGATGAATTTTTCCATCTCTCCTGCCAACCCGGTTTGCGGTAATTTGCCTATTACCGTACAGGCGACAGGTACCAACTTCGGTAGTTTATATTGGGATTTTGGGGACGGCAGCGGAACAGGAAGTGAATATTACACCTCGACCACCCACCAATATTCCAAGGAGGGCGCCTACACAATTACCCTGATTGCCACAGGGTACAACAATTACTGCAGGGATACCGTGACCAAAGTGGATTCAGTGATCGTTTTGCCCAGCTTCCCAAACATACTTTCGGCCAGCAATACCTGCTCGGGGAGCAGGGGCCAGGTAGTCTTCACGGATTCCATAAGAGGAGCTACGGGGATCACCTGGAATTTCGGGGACGGTACAACGCTTAACCTCAGCTCCCCGGAGGATACCTTCACGCATGTATATACCAAATCGGGTGTTTACCAGGTTATGTTGACGACGACGAATGCCAACTGCACCAATAAGGATTCCACGACTGTCTATGTGCTGGTCAAGCAGCATCCACTGCTCAGCAGCCCCCAGTCCATCGTGTGCGCCGACAGCGCCCTGCAACTGACGATAAACCAATTGGATACCAATTACCAGGCAACCTCGCCGGGGGGCCAATTCGTGATAGGTTCCAATTACTATTCGGCGGCATTCCAATACGGCAATGGTAGCCCCTATGCCAGCGAACCCTGGTCCGGAGGTATTCCATGCTATTATACCACCCTCACGGGATCCCTTCTCTATCTCCAACCCGGAGAGGACAGCATAAGGGCTATACTGACATCCGCCCTGTTTTATTGTAACGATACCACCAATTGGATCCCCGTGAAAATTTCCGGACCCATCGTAGGCTTTGAAGCAGCCGGAAACAATTGTTACCGGGATCCGGTCCTGTTCACGGATACCTCGAGACCCTCCTTTGGAGGGCCCATCGTGCAATACCAATGGACCTTCGGGGACGGGACTTCTTTGACCTCCGGAATGGGGGGCGCGGTATCCCATATCTATCCGGGGCCCGGAACCTATTATCCCCATCTAAAGGTTACGGATTCTTCGGGTTGCACCACTTCCACTACCGATATTGCCTACATCGCGGTAGAGGACAACTATACAACCGTGCAGGTCAACGGACCCCAGGCCTCCTTCTATTGGACGCCCGCGAACATCACGCCCGGCACCACGGCCACATTCATCAATACTTCCACTGGCCCCTTTAACGCGGCACTTTGGACCTTTGCCAGCAATGGTTCCACGTCCACAAACCTGAATTCGGTCAACCACACCTACCCGAACATTACCACGGATACCGTTACCCTGGTAGTATACGATAATACGCCTGGTTATTGCCCGACAGACACTTCTGTCCAAATCGTACCGGTGCGTAGCGTGAGCGCTTCCTTCACCTATGTAGCCTCCTACGTCAACGGGAATAATTGCCCTCCTGTAGTCCTTAGTTTCTCCGGCACCGGGTTCAACGTAACGGGTTGGGCCTGGAATTTTGGTGACGGCGCTACCGCGCAGGGCAACCCCAATCCCAGTCACACCTATAATACACCGGGCATATACTATATTATACTAACAGCAACGGGATCGGGAGTTTCGATTACATCCATTGATTCGGTAATCGTCAAGGGTCCTTACGCTTCCATACAGGCGATGGGTTCCCAGGGCTGCGCACCTACGACCGTTACCATGACCGCCCATGCCCTGAACGCTGTTTCCTATATCTGGGATTTTGGAGACGGCACGGTGATTAACGCGTCGGACACGGTTCTGTCCCATACTTATTCCATTCCAGGTGTTTACACACCGACTTTGATCCTGGAAGATTCTTTGGGCTGTAAAGCCTCTTTTAGTCCGCCGGGAAAAGTGATTGCCGATTCCCTGCACACCTTACTGGGGGCGACTCCAATGCACCTGTGCGATTCGGGACAGGTACAATTTTCTCCGGGGGTATACAGTATATCGGCCACAAACCTGGGCGAAGGACTTATATATCATTGGGACTTCGGAACGGGGAACCCGGCGGATACGTCAGCGAGTGCCAACCCTGTGTTTGCCTACACCGCGCCCGGGAACTTTCCCGTTAAGGTTAGTGTGACCTCAACGCCTGGATGCCTCTCGCAGAGTCTGGATACAGTGGTCGTGACGCGTTCGGATCCGGGTTCGATTTCCGGACCAGCCAATGCATGCCCGGGGGATACGCTTCATTTTACGGGCAGTCCCGACTACCCTGCCACGGTTGGGTGGAACTGGTTGCTACCGGGAGGGGGCATCGATACGAATGCCCAAGCCTTGATTATTGCGCCCTCCGCAGGTAGCTATGTCGTTTCACTGGTCAGTGCCATCGGAGGCTGCTTCGATACCAGTAAAGCCCCACTTACGGTAAACCCTCTGCCCGCCGTAGATCTCGTTGCGTCGTCTTCCTGGGTTTGCCTGGGGGATTCAGTATCGCTTTCGGCCTACAACGGGGTGAGCTACCAATGGACTCCAGCCACCGGATTGAGTAACCCAACCGCGGCCGCTCCTTATGCCAGCCCAGTGGTTTCCACGACCTACACCGTTCAGGTTACCAATGCCGCCGGGTGCGGGGCGGAGGATTCGGTACTCGTGTCTGTAAGCAGCCCCTTTATCATGAAAATTCCCGCGGATACGTTTTTGTGCAACGGAGACAGCATTCTTTTGGACCCTCAGGGCGCCTATTCTTATCAATGGTTGACGCCGGCGGCAGCGTCGGGAGCGATCTGGGTTAACCCAACGACCAGCACGACATACACCGTTGCAGGGTTCGATTTGCATGACTGTTTTTCGGACACTGCCAGCGTCACCGTAACCGTAGAGCCAGGGCCCGAGTTGAGGGTCAACCCTGTCGGTCCGCTGCCTGCGGGGAATAGCGTCCCCCTGACAACCGTTTACAGCCCGGACGTCATTACCTGGTCATGGACCCCTGCTGCCAGTCTGAGCTGCAACGATTGCCCCAATCCCCTCGCAACCCCCGATTCTTCCACTTTCTATACGGTAACGGCGAGCACGATTTATGGATGCAAGGCCTCCGATACCCTGACGATCCGGCTGGTCTGTCACGAAAACAGCATAGTCGTGCCCAATTCCTTTACACCGAACGGGGACGGGATCAACGATATTTTTTATCCCGAGGGGAAGGGCGCCCGTATCATCAGGGATTTCAGGATCTATGGACGTTGGGGGAACCTGGTGTTTGAAAGGCATAATATCCCTCTGGGAGATATATCCAATGGATGGGACGGGCGGATCGACGGAATGGACCAGCCTCCCGGAGCTTACATTTATTTCCTGGACGTCATCTGCGATACGGGTGACGCCTTTACACTCAAGGGGACGGTGATGCTGGAGCGTTGAACCAACCCGCGTACATCAGGTAATTGACGGCGATACGCTCGATCTGCCCGCTGATCAGGTCTTGCGGGATGTCCTTGATTTTTTTGGCGGGCACGCCGCCGTAGATCGTCCCTTTTTCAACGACGGTCCCTTCCAGTACTACGGCCCCAGCTGCTATGATGGAGTTGCTCCCGATTTTCGCCCCGTCCATGACGATGGCCCCCATGCCGATCAGCACGTTGTCCTCGACTTCGCAACCGTGGACGATGGCGTTATGACCAATGGAAACATTATTGCCGACCACGGTTTTGGTCTTCTGATACGTGCAATGGATGACGGCTCCATCCTGGACATTCACCCTGTTCCCCAGGCGAATGCTGTTCACATCCCCCCGGACGACGGCATTGAACCAAATGCTGCACTCGGACCCCATGACGACGTCCCCCACGACGGTGGCATTGGGTGCGATAAAGCAACCCTCTCCCCAACTGGGCAATACTCCTTTAACCGGCAGGATTACGGGCATATTTTTTTCCAAAAGAAAGGAAAAACCGGGAATTTTGACCCCTTATGGATTTACGCCGTTTATTCCTGGAGCACGTTGCACAGACCTCCGATGCACCCCTGGCGCTGGAATTCACCCGGGCTGAAGGATCTTACCTCTGGGATGCGGGGGGGAAATCCTATATAGACTTAATAGGGGGGATCAGCGTTTGCAACGTCGGTCACCGGCATCCTCGGGTGGTTGCCGCCATCAAGGATCAGGCGGACAAGTACCTGCACACGATGGTGTATGGGGAAACCGTGCAAGCTCCCCAGGTAAATTATGCGCGCCTGCTTGCGGAGCACCTGCCCACAGGATTGAATTGCGTATATTTCACCAATTCGGGCGCCGAAGCCACCGAAGGCGCCATGAAGCTCGCCAAGCGGGCAACGGGGAGAACGGGTATCGTGGCCTTTAAGGAGGGATACCACGGTTCGACCCAGGGTGCATTAAGCCTGATAGGAGGAGAATACTGGAGAAATGCTTTTCGACCTCTTTTGCCTGGAATTACCCATTTGGAATACAACGCTCCCGGGGACCTGATCCATATCACCCGGGAGACTGCCTGCGTCGTCGTAGAAACCATTCAAGCCGAGGCGGGCGTGAGGATACCCGATGTTACCTGGATACGGGCATTGAGGGAGCGCTGCACCCAAGTGGGCGCTTTACTGGTGCTCGACGAGATCCAATGCGGGTTCGGCCGGAACGGCAGCCTGTGGGCCTTCGAGAGCTATGGCATTACCCCGGATATCCTGTTATTGGGAAAAGCCTTGGGTGGGGGCATGCCCCTGGGCGCCTTTATAGCGGACAGGCCCATGATGAACCTGCTTGCAAGAAACCCTGTCCTGGGGCATATTACCACATTTGGGGGCCATCCCGTCAGTTGTGCGGCAGGCATGGCCGCTTTCCACGTCCTTCTGGAGGAAGGGCTGGTGGAAAGGGTAGCGTCGAAGGAGACCCTTTTCCTGAAATACCTGAAACACCCCGGAATTCGCCAGGTCCGCTCAAAAGGATTGATGATTGCCCTGGAATTCGATAGTTTTGAAGAGAATAAACGGGTCATCGATACGTCCATTAAGAATGGAATCTTTACGGATTGGTTCCTGTTCCATGCACAAAGTATGCGGATAGTGCCACCCCTTAACATTTCGGACGAGGACATCCGGATGGCTTGCGGTATATTGATGGAAAGTATTTGAATTATGCATATCCTGTTGGTGGAAGATGAGCCTAAAGTAGCGGACTTCATTCGAAAAGGATTGAAGGAAAAGGCGCATTCCGTGGAAGTGGCGGGGAATGGTCCGGAAGGGGAGGCGAAAGCCCTGGAGGAAGCCTTTGACGTGGTGATCCTGGATGTCATATTGCCCGGGAAAAGCGGACTGGACGTTTGCAGGGCCGTCCGTAAAGAAAAACCCGACGTACCCATCCTGATGCTTACGGCCCTGGGCACCACCCAGGACAAGGTGATCGGATTCGAATCGGGCGCCGATGATTACCTGGTCAAGCCCTTCCATTTCGAGGAGCTGCTGGCCAGGATCAATGCGCTCAGTCGCAGGAGGGCGGTGCCCGCGCCGGGAACGATCCGGAAGATAGCGGACCTGGAAATAGACATTTATCAGAAAAAGGCCTGGAGGGCAGGGAAGGAGATTATTCTGACCGCCAAGGAATTCGCCCTGCTGGATTTGTTGGTTCAAAACAAGAACAGCGTGTTGTCCAGGTCCTCCATAGCCGAAGCCGTCTGGGGCATCGATTTCAACCGCAGGACAAACCTCATCGACGTCTATATCAACTACCTCCGCGAAAAAATCGACAAGGGTTTCGGGAAACCCCTGATCCATACGGTGATCGGGATGGGATATGTGCTGAAGGAAAAGTAAAAGCAAATTAACCCAAGGGCGCTTCGGCGCCAATGCGCATGAAGATTCGGAACCGGTTGTCGCTCCAATTCACGTTGATTTTCGCAGTGCTGTTGTTTCTGGTACTGGCGGCCATTTATTTCCTGACCTACACGGACCGGCGCAATGACTTCTATGACCGTCTCCAGGACCGGGCCTTTACCGCTGCACAGCTCTTCCTGGCCGAGGACAACCTGAGCGAGGAGAAATTCAGGGCGGTCCAGCAAAAGTACCCCCAATCACTGCCCCAGGAGGTCCTGAGACTTTACAACGACTTTGACAAGGCAGTTTACCTGAATGATTCCAACCATTTTTATCCCCAAAGCATTATCGACCAGGTCAGGGCCCAGGGCACCTTATTCTACAGTAATGGGCGCTTCCGGACTGCCGGTTATTATTACAAGGATAACTCGGGGAATTTCGTTTCCCTGGCCAGCGCGGTGGATGAATACGGGGATGCGAACATGCGCCAACTCTTCTGGTCCATGTTTTCGGTATGGATCATTGCCGTGTTCGTGATGTATTTCCTGGGAAGCCTGTTTGCCAGGATCGCCTTGTCTCCCATTACGAAGGTGATCAATGAAGTGAAGATCATCCGGTCTTCAAGCCTCAACAAGCGCCTGCCCGTCAAGGAAGGGAAGGACGAGATCAACGAGTTGTCCATTACCTTCAATAATCTCCTGGAACACCTCGAACAGTCCTTCGATGCCCAAAGGTCCTTTGTGGCCAATGCATCGCATGAGCTTAGGACGCCTTTGACTTCAATAATGGGCAATATCGAAGTCACCCTCACGGGGGAAAGGGAAAAAGGGGAGTATGAACAGGTGCTCCTGGAGGTCCTCGAAGAAGCGGAAACCCTCACGGAGCTGGTCAATAATCTTTTCGAACTGGCCAACTCGAATATCGATGTGAACGACTTCCATGACGTGCGCCTCGACGAGTTGTTGTGGCAGGTCAAGGATGAATGGAGCCACCGCTTTTCCGACAGCAAGATCGCCCTGGCCTATCACCTCCCCGAGGACCCCAGGCGTTATACCATCCCCGGCAATAGCCACCTGCTCTTTATCGCCCTGGGCAATGTCCTGAAAAACGCCATCAAATTTTCCGGAGGCGATCTGGTCACCTGCACCCTGAATGTACAAGACGACAGGGCGGTGATTTCAATTACGGATAAAGGTATCGGGATTCCGGACGAGGACATACCTCATATTTTCGAGCCCTTTTACCGGGGGTCCAATGCTACCTTACACGAAGGCACCGGAGTCGGATTGTCCCTGAGCGAAAAGATTTTCCGGTTACACGGGGCATCGATACAGGTCAGGCCGAACTGGCCGAAAGGGACCACGTTTCAGATATCCTTTCCGGTTTGAGGAGGTTGGAAGAATTTAATGCCGTTATTAATGCATTTTAATTGAGACTTGACCGGATTTAATATCTGCCCGGCTACTTTTGCATCGACGTTCCGGGGGGATTGTCTTTATTTTGCCAAACCACCCCATATTTGGCGGGTGGCGACGAAATAAAATAAATTTATTATATGAAAATGGGTGGAAAATTGGCTTTAGCACTGGTTTTGTCTTGTTTGTTGGTTTCCTCCGGGGTGTTTGGTCAAAATGGGACGGGTGAGCAGCAACTCCTTGCGGACACGCTTCGAATAGGATTGGACAGTGCGGAATCCATATTCGTAAGGCAAAACCTGCAGCTCCTGGCTGCGCGTTACAACGTGGACGCACAGGATGCGCTGATCCTGCAGGCCAAGTTGTGGCCAAATCCAAACCTCTCACTTTCGACCATCGTTTATAATGGGGAAGCGGAGCAGTGGTTTCCCTTTGGTTTTCCGAACGGGGAAATCTCGGGGAATATTTCTCAATTGATCCTGTTGGCCGGCAAGCGTGGTATCAATATTGATTTGGCGAAGGCAAATACAAGGTTGGCAAAATTCCAACTGTACGATCTTTTAAGATCCTTGAAATATACGCTCCGAACGGACTTCTATAATATTTATTATCTGAGGCAAACGGCTTCAGTGTATGACGAGGAAATCAGGGCGCTGCAGCAGGTCGTCACAGCCTACAACAAACAGGAAGGAAAAGGATATATAGCCGAATCGGAAGTGGTCCAAATCAAGGCCCAGTTGTATAGCTTGCAAAGCGAATACAACGACCTGATCAACCAGATCAACGATACGGAAAGCGAGTTGAAGCTGGTCCTGCAGGTAAAGAACACAGTATTTGTGGAACCCGGCGTGGATACCAATGCGATCAATGCGCTGGACCCATCAAGGTACTCCCTGGCCTCACTGATCGACTCCGCTGACAATAACCGGACGGACCTGTTGATCTCGAGGGAAAATACGGAAATCAATAAGCTGCAGTACCGCTACCAGAAGGCTCAGGCAGTACCCGACCTGACCCTGGACCTGGGTTACGATCAGCAAGGAAGTTTCGTGCACAATCTAACATCGCTTGGCGCTTCCATCGACCTGCCCTTCCTGAACCGCAACCAGGGAAATATTAAATCTGCCAAGGCGATGATCGCTAATGCGCAGGCAACCCAACAAAGCACGGAGGCCCAGGTCCAGGAAAATGTATACCGGGCCTTGCAAAAAGCGTATGCCAACCAGAAAATGCTGAAAAACATAGATCCCGCTTTTGCGGGTGAATTTGAAAAACTGTCCAGGGCCGAGCTGGAGAACTATGAAAAGAGGAATATAGGATTGCTCGAATTCCAGGCTTTCTATGACGCCTATAAAACCAATGTCGTACAAGTAAATACCATTTTGTTCAACCGCGTCAGCTCATTCGAGGACCTGAATTTTTACACGGGATCCAATCTTTATTGACCATTACCTGATATTTAAGTGAAAAGGTATTCCGGGGGCGGGAAAGCCCCCTGAGGGAGCTTTTTTGCCGAACTAAAATGATTAATTATGTTAACTATTATTACCTGGCAGTGGCGGATGGTGCTATGCGTGACCGCTATTGGCCTGGTTATCGGTTGTCAAAACGGGGCTGACCGGGACACGGGCTCCAGGGAACCTTATATCATACCCGATTCACTGATTACTACGCTCACTTTCGATACGGTAAGGGTTGACGAATATGTCAATTCCATGACGCTTACGGGTCAGGTGGACTTCAATCAGGACCGGGAGGTGAATATTTATCCGCTGATCAGCGGTAACATATCGGGGATTAAGGCCGAGCTGGGAGATTTTGTAAATGCCGGTGAGGAATTGGCATCGATACACAGCAGTGAAATGGCCGGCTACAGCAATAACCTGGTTGTCGCCGAAACGAACCTAAGGTCCATGCTAAAACAGTTGGATGCGACAAAGGATCTCTTCGAGAGCGGCCTGGCCTCTAACCTGGATGTAACAAATGCGCAGACCAATTACGACCAGGCAGTAGCCCAATTGGAAATGGTGAAAAAAGTGTTGAAAATTAATGGCAACGATACTTCGGGTGCCTTTATGGTGAAATCCCCCATCAATGGATTCCTTGTCCAGAAATTCGTGACCAACGATATGGCCATCCGTCCCGATAACGGGAATATCCTTTTCACCATATCAGACCTGAAACAGGTTTGGGTCTGGGCCAATGTGTATGAAACGAACCTGGATAAGATCCACGTGGGTGATCCCGTTGATATTTCGACGCTTTCCTATCCGGACAGGGTGTTCAAAGGGAAAGTGGACAAAATCATGCACGTTCTGGATCCGACTAGTAAGGTCATGAGGGTGAGGGTCGTTATGGACAATCCGGACTATGCACTGAGACCCCAGATGTTCGCTACCGTCACCACCACCAACCCGACACATCAACTGGCGGTCTATGTACCCATAAACGCCCTGGTCTTCGACCATAGCCAATACTATGTACTCACTTATTCAGGGGCCGGAAAGGCTGATATCAGACCCGTCCAAAAACGCAGCACCCTCGGGGACAAAGTGTATTTATCCGGAGGACTAAAGCCGGGTGAGGTGGTGATTACCAAGGATGCACTCCAGATTTACGATCAGTTGAATAATTAATCCTCATGACCAAATTCCTCAGGAAAGCCATTGGGTTCTCCCTTAAGTATAAGTATTTTATTATTTTTCTCACGGCGGTGCTGATTGTCTGTGGAGTCATCACTTTCATGGATATGCCCATCGAGGCCTTCCCCGATGTGACGAATACTGAAATCGACATCATCACGCAGTGGCCGGGCCGCAGCGCGGAAGAGGTGGAGAAATTCGTGACGATCCCCATAGAGATCGCTTTGAACCCTGTACAGGAGAAGACCAGTCTGAGGTCGACGAGCATTTTCGGCCTGTCCTATGTAAAGCTGATATTCGAAGACCACGTAGTGGATAAGGATGCCCGCCAGCAGGTGATGAACCTCCTGCCCAACGCAAACCTGCCCCCCAACCTGCAACCTTCCGTTCAACCCCCCACCGGCCCCACGGGGGAGATTTACCGGTACACCCTGAAAAGCACTTTCAGGGACGTCCGGGAGCTTAAAACCATTCAGGATTGGGTCATAGATCGCCAGTTGAGGTCGGTTCAGGGTGTGGGGGATATCAATAGTTTCGGGGGGAAAACGAAGGTATATGAGATCAGGGTAGATCCGGGGAAACTAACCAACCTTGGTCTGACGCCCCTCGACGTTTTCAACGCAGTTCAAAATACCAATATCAATGTGGGTGGGGACATGATCACCCAAAACAACCAGGCTTTCGTGGTCAGGGGAATCGGCCTTTTGGATAATACGGAGGATATTCAGAATGTCATTATCCAAAATACGAACGGCGTCCCGCTACTGGTAAAGGACGTAGCCACGGTCGAAATTTCCAATGTTCCCCGCCTGGGATGGATTACCAGGGCCGATGGGTCCAGCGATGTTAGCAAGGACCGGCAGGTCGCCAACCAGGACGATGTGGTGGAGGCGATCATCGTCATGCGAAAGGGCGAAAACCCGTCGGAGGTCGTCAAGGCAATCGAAGCAAAAGTCAAGTACCTCAATGAAAGCGTGCTGCCCGCGGATACGAAGATCGTGCCTTACTACGACCGGACGGACCTGATCTCCTATGCTACGCATACCGTACTACACAATATGTTCGAGGGGGTTTTGCTCGTCATAGTCCTCATCTCCCTTTTCCTGTTCGATTGGAGGGCTACGGCGATCGTGGCGCTGATTATCCCTATTTCCCTTTTGTTTGCGTTTATCTGCCTGCGGCTGATGGGGATGAGCGCCAACCTGTTGTCCCTGGGTGCGGTGGACTTCGGGATCATTCTTGACGGGACCATCGTCATGGTGGAAGGAATATTCGTCATCCTTGACTTCAAGGCAAAGGAAGTGGGCATGGAGCGCTTCAACGAGATGAGTAAGCTGGGGCTCATTAAAAGGAGTGCCGCCGAGATCGGTAAAAGGCCGTTCTACCTGAACGTCATCATCATAACTGCACTACTACCCATATTTTCCTTTCAAAAGGTGGAAGGCAAAATGTTTTCCCCTCTTGCCTATACCTTGAGCTTTGCCTTGCTGGGCTCCCTGATCACCACACTCACCCTGGTGCCTGTTCTTATCAGCATGCTCATGCAAAAGAACGTCAGGGAGAAGCGAAACCCCATCATCGCCCCCATCATGAACTTCATGCTCAAGGGTTTCGAGCTGGCATTCAGATACAAGGAAATCGTGGTGACCTCGGCCGTCATCCTGATGCTGGCCGGCATTTACTCTTTCAAATACCTGGGCAGCGAGTTCCTGCCTCAACTGGACGAGGGCAGCATCTGGTTGCGCATCCAGACGGATTATAGCATGGGCCTCGATAAATCCGTGGGGATTGCCAGGCAGGCCAGGGATATACTTATGAAATTCCCACAAGTGCAATATTGCGTATCCCAAACCGGGAGGCCGGACGATGGTACGGACGTGACGGGTTTTTACAATAACGAGTTCGATGTACTCATGTTCCCCGAAGGCGATTGGAAGCCCAAGATGACGAAGGAAGAGCTCATCGACACCATGAATAAGGCCCTGTCCGTTATACCGGGGGTGGACCTCAACTTTTCACAGCCCATCATGGACAACGTGGAAGAGGCCGTCTCCGGCGTAAAGGGCAGCATCTGCCTGAAGATCTACGGGGACTCCCTGAATTACATGGAACAAAAGCTGGCGGAATACTATAACGTACTCCTCGGCGTCAAGGGCATCCAGGACCTGGGGATCATGCATAATATCGGCCAACCCGAACTGGACATCAAGTTGGACCAGCAAAAAATGGCCTTGTACGGTGTGACCACCGCCCAGGCCAATGCCGTGATCAGCATGGCCATCGGGGGCTTGGGCCCTGGCGGAGTGCCTGCCAGCACTTTGTACGAGGGGATCAAGACCTTCGACATACGCGTCCGTCTGCCGGAGGAGTACCGGCGTAACCGCCAGGATATCGAGAACCTTTTGGTGCCGACGATGAGCGGGACCCGCGTTCCCATCAAGGAAATAGCCAGCGTCACCGAAAGAACGGGAGCATGCCTGATCTACCGCGATGACAACCGGCGCTATGCGGCGCTGAAGTTTTCGATCAGGGGCAGGGATATGGGCAGCACGATCGCGGAAGCTCAACAAAAAGTCGCGGAAAAGGTGCACCTGAAGCGTGGTTATAGCATGGCCTTCCAGGGGGATTTCGAAAACCAGCAAAGGGCCCAGAAGCGGTTGGCCGAAGTCGTACCGATCAGCCTCTTACTTATATTTGTGCTGCTCTTCAGCATGTTCGGCAATTTCCGGGATTCTTTGCTGGTATTCCTCAATGTGCCCTTTGCCATAGCGGGAGGCATCATCGCCCTGCACCTGACAGGGACCAATTTCAGTATATCGGCGGGTATCGGCTTTATCGCTCTTTTCGGCATCTGTATCCAGGATGGCATTATCCTGATCACCATGTTCAAGGAAAACCTGACGCATCGGAGAGGGGATGACTCCTCGTTTTATTACAAGCTCGAAAAAATGGAATCGCATGAAGAAGGGGAGGACAAGGTGGAATCGTTGTACGATTCCATAAGGCTGGGGGTCAGGGCCAGGATCCGCCCGGTCATGATGACCGCTTTGATGGCCGCCATCGGCCTGCTACCTGCGGCCATTTCCCACGGGATCGGATCCGAAAGCTCCAGGCCACTGGCCCGCGTAGTGATCGGAGGTATCCTCAGCGCCATGATATTTTCGCTCTGGGTTTTCCCCCTCATTTTTGGGTGGGCATACCGGAATTTCCGGAGGGAGCCTTTAGCATAAGCAGCACGACGCCGTGGGAGGGGATACTTTGTATCGCATAGCTGTTGGCGTGCACCCCGAGGTTTACCTGTCTCCAACAATCTCGGACTTCCCTTTGGCCGGTCAGCCCCAGGTCCGCAAAACTCAGATTAGCTCCCTGCGTCTTCGGACCTAGGTTGAAGACCCCAACCGCCAGAGATCCGTCTTCCAGGGGCTTTGTCCAAATCTGCACGTCCGTGCCTACCCCGATTTTTCGCGCGGGGCTGCCCAGGGCGTCCTGGTCTATGGCCAGGACCTCGTCGTTGCTCAGGAGGTTCAGCGTAAAGTCGTCCAATTGCTTCATGTCACAGCCGATCAACAACGGCGCTGACAGGAGGCACCACAGGCTGATATGGGTATATTGCTCATCGGGCGTCAGGTGGGTGACATGGAGGCTGGGGCCCCAGCCTACCTTCCCCACGACGAGCATGTCGGGATCGTTCCAATTGCCCGGGCGCGTAAAGGGTGCGCAGACATCCTGGTGAAAGCCGATGGTGGACAAGGACTCCCAACTATCATTGATGTCCCCCGTCGTCCTCCAGGAATTTCCGCCCACGCTTCCTCCCCAGGTCCATACATCACCCATTCCGTATTGGCAAAGGCTGAACAGGATGTCCCTATCGACCTTGTCCAGGGAGGACCTCATCACCTGGTAAGGTTTCTTGAGCTCATCCGGGGAGGGTTTGGGATAGAGGTCCCCATACGAGCACCAGTCATATTTCAGGTAATCAATACCCCAGGTGGCGTAGGTGGCGGCATCCAGGTCCTCGTGCTGATAGCTCCCCAGGTAACCTCCGCAGGTCTTAGGCCCCGGGGAAGAATAAATGCCTGCTTTCAGACCGATAGAATGTATATAAGCCGTCATGGCGGGCATGTCGGGGAATTTTTCATTGGGTACGACGTGGCCCCTGGAATCCCTGGAGGGTCTTTCCCATCCGTCGTCCATGTTGATGTAGGTCCAGCCGTGATCGATGAGGCCGCTTTGCTTCATGGCATCGGCGGCCGCCCTGACTTTTGTATCACTTACACTCAGGCCCCAGCAATTCCAGCTATTCCACCCCATGGCAGGAGTCAGCGCGATCTGGTCGCCGGCGACGATCCTCAGGTCCCGGGTGGCGACACCCTGGGGATTGGTGACTTTCAGGTGAACAAGGTAGGTGCCGGATTTTTCCAATTTTCCTTTCAGGATACCCGTAGTCGTGTCCAATGTTACCCCGTCGGGCAGATTGGCCGCGGCAAATCGCATGGGTTTGCTTCCCGTGGCCGCCACCTTGAAAAGGAGGGGATGACCCGGTCTGACGCCAAAGACCGAAGCGCCATTGATGCTGGGGCGGGGACCGGGTTTCGGAGTCAGGATGTAAGGCACACCTTCCGAGGTAGATATCCCCTTCCGTGATTTGGTGTCGGTGAAGGCATAATAAACCGTATAGGATTGCTGCGCCGGCAAGGTCACGGTATAAACGTAGCGGAAGGGGCTGCTTTGGGTGCAGGATGCAACAGGAATGCGCTTTTGCCAAACCGCATTCCCCGTACCAGGGTCTTGTACGACAATCAGCAATGAACCCGAATAAACATAATGAGGAGCGGTGGATCGGAGGGTAATGGTCTTCCTCAGGATTTTTGGCGTCCTGAACCGGAAGGGTGTCGATTGATCGTCTATGCTGAGGAAATCATTGACGTCCATAATACTTATGGCGTACGGACCCGAGTACATGCCCCCCAAACCTCCATGGTCGAACACCCTGACGGCAATCACATTATCCTGGTCCCAGTGAATGCAGGGATCTTCCAATGGAACGCTGTAGGACCGCTCCAGGTCGTATTGCCCCTGGGTGATGTCTTTGGTTTTACCCGCGTTTTGTCCAACGAGTTTCCCATTGAGGAATACCTGGTCACCGTCGTCTATCCTGCCCAATTGCAGGCGCAGGGCCTCTTTTAGGTACGCCGCATTTTTCAGCGCGGTTGGAATGACTACGTGGACGCGATACCAGGCATATCCATCCAGGTCGGGGTACCCTTGTTCCTCCCAGGGTTTTCCAACTTCCAGGTGCTTCCAGTCCGAATCTGCGGTGTTGGGGGCAGCCCAGGCAGGGTTGTCACCGGGGTGGAATTTCCACCCCTTGGAAAGGTCGACCTGCGCAATCGCACGCGCAGCGACCAGGGTCAGCAGCATCAGACAGGGGATTCGGGCAGTCATAAGGGAAAGGTATGCTTTTTTGAAAAAAGTTGTCAAAATGGAAAGGTCGGAAAGTGCGCGAATGCCCACCGGATGGGATGGTATGCCATTTGACCGTAAGGGGTATGATCAATCAATATGAAGTAGCCGCCTGCCTGCAGGACGAGCTACCCCAAGTTCCCCTTTTGGGCCTGGATGTCGTGGCCAACATTAACAGCCTGACCGATTATGTTCGCCGCAAAGCTTCCCTGATGGACCTTGGCGAGGTCAGAAAATGTATGCTGTTTGCGGAAAGGATGTACAGTAGGGGAAACCGGTACGTCAGAGACGTCATTGAAAACGTTTTTGTGTATTCTTTTTCTACCCTGCTGACGAGGGAACGGAAGCGAAAGATGCAACTCCAGGCGCTGATTCCTCTTTCCCTGTACAGCATCTACGTTAGACAGATTAACGGATGAGCACACTCGTCCCTTTCTGAAAAACCTTTTGCCCCGTATCGGAATTGGTGTACCGCAGGGTCCACACGTAGGTGCCCACGGGTTGGGGAACGCCGTTCATGTTCCCATCCCAGCGGATGGTCCAGTTGGTGGTTTGAAACACCAGTTGTCCGTAACGGTTGTACACCCTGAATTCGAGATTGACGGCCTTGTAGGCGTTCAGGGGATAGAGGTAGTCATTGATCCCGTCTCCGTTCGGCGTAAATGCGGAAGGAACGGCAATAAAGCAATTGGCGATGGATTGAATGACCTGTGAAGCCGTGTCGAAACAACCTGCCCCATCACCAATGATGAGCTGGACGTTATAGTTTTTGTCTTCTGGCAGGTCGGGATATTGTTTGGGCGGAGGCACGGCCAGGTTACTGCCCGTTCCGTCACCGAAAATCCAATTATAAGAAGCAATGGGGCCTACGCTACTGTCAGAGAAATAAGCCTTGTCCTTGGGACAAAGGAGATTGGTCGCTTCAAAGACGGCCTTAAGGGAGTTGTTCAGGACAATCGAAACCTCGGTGGATTCCGAGCAAAATCCATTGGAAACCGTCAACACGGCGGTCTCCGTCCCGAATTTGGCGGAAGTATAAATGACCCGCTGATTTTGCCCGCTTTGTAACTGTGTGCTGTCGAAAGTCCAGTCCCAAACGTTGATCCCCTCTCCCACGGGCCCCATATATTCAATCGTGTCGATATTGCATCCCAACTTCACCTGGTCCTGGATTTGGGCGTGCACCGTGTCCCCCGTGGCAAAGGTGATGGTTTGGCCGGGAGGCAGTTGCTGGTTGCAGACGTCGATCAGTGTATTTCCATCGTCGCCCGTCACCAACTCCAGTTGATTCATTCCACCGACGTAAATGGGTCCTGAAAGCTGAATACTGACTGTGTTTCCACCGCATGTGGCGCTTGTGATGCTCACTCCTGAGGGGCCCGTGAGCTTGAAATCACTGCCGTCGGGCGCCACACTCGAGCATTGGATGGCTTTTTCAAATACCACGGTCAATACCGTGGGACTACAGCCCACGGAGTCTAAGCTGTCGAAGGGGGCAGGTGGAGGGGGTGTGGGAATACTCAGGAGCGCGGAGTCCCCCACGGGTATGGCATTGGAGCAAACATCCAGGAGGGTGTTGCCGTCGCTCCCGATCTTCGCCGCCACCAGGTAGTTGCCCGGAGGTATGGTTCCACTGAAAGTGATGGTTACGGAGTCCATGTCGAATCCCGAATTGCAATCATCTCCGGTGGCACCGATGGGAGAGGGCACAACGCCCGTGACGGGTCCCTGTGGGATAAGGGTGAAGTCACTGCCATCCGGGGCCAGACTTGAGCAAAGCATCTGCTTGTTCAATGCGATCTTGACCGCGGTGGAGGCGCAGGTAGCCGGCATGGCTTGCCCCACCCTGGGTGGGGTAGTATCTGTAATCACGGCCGTTCCCCCACCGAAGGACAGGGAATAGCCGCTCTGGCTTTGGGTAAAGTGGCTGATCATCAAGAGGTACTGGTGACCCTGAATGAGCTGGGGCATTTGGCTGAAGGGGGGTGGGGTCGTCGCCGGCTGCCCGTTCGTTTCAACCGACCCACATTCGTATAAAGAACTCGCGGAGGCCGACGTCCCCGTAATGCCGGTGACACCGGACCAATTGTAACAAATCTGGAGATTGACATTAGTGTACACGGAACTCAGGGGTTGCCCCGTTATGTCGATAATGACCCAGTCGTAATCATCTGTAATAACGTTGGGTGTTATGGTGAGGCCCAGAGTCCCCGACTGGAAACACGTGAATTTGTAGTAAAATGGATTGACATCCTGGTAACTGTCCGAGTTTGCGCAATGGTTGGGCATGTTCCCGTTCACGCAAAGGGGGACGGTACTCTGGTGAAAGGTGCTACTTCCACAAACGGGGAAAGCGGTGGCCGGAGTTTGCCCAAGGGTGGTGCACTGGGCATGGCCATATACTACCGCAAAGCATAGGGCCGTACAGCAAAACCAATTCCTCACCTGTCGTTTGATGAATATCACAGCTAAAATTACTAACGTAACCGGGTGCTTAGACATTGGGTTAGCCAGAAAGTTAAAAAAAAGCTAACCTGCTTGGAAATCTGAGGCTCTGCCCTTTACTTTGCAACACAAAGCACTTTATGGATACTCAACTGGAAACCCTCAAGGACATCCGACAGATCATGGAGCGCAGCGGGCGCTTCATCAGCCTTAGCGGCTTGAGCGGGATCTCGGCGGGTTGCTGCGCCCTGGTCGGGGCGGCCGTTGCTCACCAGGAATTCAAATTCCTCTCCGCCGGTCAAATCCTCTGGCCGGGCGAGTTCAGCGAACGGTTACTCTTCCTGGGCGCGTGTACATTCCTGGCTGCCCTGGTTTCCGCCTTTGTATTTACCTACCTGCGCAGCCGGAGGGAAGGAGTGCCCATTTGGGGAAATGCCGCGCGCCGCCTGCTGTTGAATACGGCCATCCCCATGCTCGCGGGCGGAGCGTTGGTACTCAGGCTCCTATACCTGGACCTGGGCGGACTGGTGGCCCCCACCTGCTTGTTATTCTATGGGGTCGCCCTGGTAAATGGCAGCAAGTATACCCTGGGTGAAGTCCGCTACCTGGGGTATACAGAAATTATCCTGGGCGCCATAAATTGCGCCCTGCCCGGTTACGGTTTATATTTTTGGGCATTTGGTTTCGGAGTCATGCATATTGTATACGGTATTTGGATGTGGAATAAGTATGAAAAACCCCATCGCCAACTTAAATAAGGTTTTCGACAGCAGGGTTCGGCTGGGCATCATGAGCGCGCTCATGGTGAACGAAACCGTGCACTTCAACGAGCTCAAGGAGCTCATTGCCGTGACGGACGGGAATTTGGCCTCTCACCTGCGCACCCTTGAGGAAAGCGGGTACCTAAAGGTCCAAAAGGGATTCATCGGTCGTAAAACGCAGACTTCCTATTCCGTTACCAAAGCGGGAGAAAAGGCCTTCCGCCAGCACCTTGAGGCACTGGAACAAATGATCCGGTCGATGGAGTAGCTTTTTTTTCGGCCTTTTACTTTGAAATGCAAAGTACTTTTTATGAACATAAAAATGATACTCCCCGCCCTGACGGAAGCCAAAAGTCCCTACTGGCGGCCCATCAAGTACTCCCTGTTTCCGCCCCTGGGACTGGCAACGCTGGCGGCATATTGCAGCCCTAACGATGAGGTTACGCTGCAGGATGAACACGTCGAGGAGCTCGACCTGGATGACGAGCCCGACCTGGTTGTCATTCAGGTATACATCACCAATGCTTTCCGCGCCTACGCCATGGCGGACCATTACAGGACCCGGGGCGCCTACGTTTGCCTGGGAGGTTTGCATGTGACCTCATTACCCGAAGAGGCGGCACCGCACGCAGATACGATTTTTTTAGGTCCGGGAGAAGAAAGTTGGCCTAGGTTCCTTTCGGACTTTGCAGCCGGCAGGGCCTTGCGATGCTATGTTTCTTCGCATCGTTCCCTGTCTGGCATCCCGCCCGTCCGCAGGGACCTTATCAAGCGACAATTATACCTGGTTCCCAATTCCATCGTCGTTTCGAGGGGTTGCCCACACCACTGCGACTTCTGCTATAAGGACGCCTTCTTTGAAGGGGGAAAATCGTTCTATACCCAGCTTGTGGACGAGGCCCTGTCTGAAATCGACCGCCTCCCGGGCCGGCACCTGTATTTTCTGGATGACCACCTGCTGGGGAATCAGCACTTTGCTTCAGCCCTTTTCGAAGGCATGAAAGGGATGAACCGGGTCTTCCAGGGCGCTTCCACCATTGACGCCATCCTCCGGGGAGACCTGATAGAACGGGCAGCCGAAGCGGGTTTGCGCAGCGTATTCGTAGGCTTTGAAACACTGAGTGCCGGAAACCTGGTGCAGAGCAACAAGCGTCAAAACCTGGGTAAGGATTACGAGGCGGCCGTGCGGAGATTGTATTCCTTGGGGATCATGATCAACGGGAGCTTTGTGTTCGGTCTTGACGAGGACGACCAGGACGTCTTTCGACGCACCGTGGATTGGGCCGTATCCATGGGTCTGACAACATCAACCTTCCATATCCTGACGCCCTACCCGGGCACTCGCCTGTTCGCCCAAATGGAACGGGAAGGCAGGATTCTGCACCGCCAATGGGACCTGTATGATACACGACAGGTCGTCTATAAAACCAACAATTTGACGGAGGCGCAATTGAAAGAAGGGTACGACTGGGCTTACCGTTCTTTTTATTCCTGGAGTAATATCGCCCGCGCCAGTTTTCAACATTTGGCTTACAAGCACTCTCTGAAACATTTTTTGTACGCCGGAGGTTGGAAGAAGTTCGAGCCCCTTTGGAATTTCCTCATCAAGACCGGCGGGCTGAATGGAATGTTGCCTTTACTTGAGGCTATCCTCTCCCGGGTCCGTCCGGATCGTTCACCATTTCCCGCCATTGCATAAACCACATCATATGCCTCAAAACATGACCAACAAAGGATTCCTGGTCGGGTTCCTCATCATCGGACTGCTGATCCCTGTTTTCCTGATCGGGATGCTGATTAATGACAGGGCTGACCGCAAAACGGAGACTTTCAAAGCCGTCTCTTCCAAATGGGCTTCCGGACAAACCATTACCGGACCCATGCTGATTATTCCATACACCGACGGGGGGGCCCGGAAACTGGCCTATTTTCTGCCCGAATCACTGGTAATAAAAGGGAATGCACAAACGCTGGTGCCCTATGAAAGCATTTACCGGATTGCCGTGTATGAAGGGGATTTCCAGATTTCAGGAAACTTTAACCCGCTCCCATTGGGAGCTGTAAATATTCCCGAGGCCAATTTGGACGTATCAAAAGCCACCCTGTGCATGGGTCTCGGGGATATTAGAGGACTGGAAGATCCGATAGAACTGACCTGGGATGGTCAAAACCTTGCGGCGGGAGCAGGGCTGCCCTTAAACGACGTCCTGGATACCGGAATGAGCGTGGCTTTGCCCATGAATCCCGGGGATGCCGGCAAAAGCCATCCGTTTTCCATACATATGCACCTGAGGGGTTCAGACCAACTTTATTTCGTGCCCCTGGGGAAATCGACCCAGGTATCCCTGCAGTCGGATTGGCAAACGCCCAATTTTGGAGGGGATTTTCCACCCGTTTCGAAAACCGTAACCAATAAGGGTTTTGGCGCCACCTGGAAGGTTTCATACCTCAACCGGAATATTCCCCAAGCCTGGACTGAAAAGCGCTACAACCTGAAGGACGCCGCCTTCGGGGTGAGCCTGTATGCGCTTACGGATCTCTATACAGCGACTAACCGGTGCGTGAAATACGCTATCCTCATCATCGGCCTTACCTTTAGTCTGTATTTCTTTATGGAGGTATTTCAGGAAAAGCGGGTGCATGCGGTACAGTACGTCCTGGTGGGTCTGGCATTGTGCATTTTTTATACCCTCCTGCTTTCCATTTCTGAATACCTGGGTTTCAAAGCCGCTTACGCGATCGCGGCGGGAGCGACCATTTTGCTGATCGCATTATATACGGCCAGCGTATTCGGGCAGCGGAGTGCCGGGTGGACATTCGGAACGGCGCTCACGGTGCTGTACTCGTTCATGTACGTATTGGTCGAGCTGGAAGACCACGCTTTGTTGTTCGGTAGCATCGGATTGTTCTTCATCCTGGCACTGGTGATGTTTTATTCCAGGCGCGTGGATTGGTACAAAGGCTCGGCGAAACGTAAAGTCCAAACCATTGCTATATGAATCGATTTTTCAGATCTTTCGAGTTCGCCTTCCGGGGGATTATCTCATCCTTGTCGCGTGAAAACAATTGCCGCATTCAACTGGTTTTGGGAGGCCTGGCCCTTGCGGCCGGGGCCTGGCTTGGCCTGGACCGCATGGAATGGATAGCGGTCGTATTGTGCATTGCCCTGGTCATTGGAATGGAAATGATCAACAGCGCCATCGAAAAAACGTGTGACCGCATCACCCGGGAACGCGATGATTATGTGCGCTACATCAAAGATGTGGCCGCGGGCGCGGTATTATGGACCTCGCTGGGCGCGGCCGCGGTGGGCGCGATCATTTTTCTTCCTAAAATCATTAAGCTCTTCGTATGAAGCGTCGATTGTTGTGGGCCTTATCCCTGGGGATTCCCCTCGGTTTGATTGCCGTTCGGGTAGTGGTCACCCACTCGTGGACCTACGCGTTCTACTTTTGGAATTTATTTTTGGCGTTGATCCCTTTATGGGCCAGTTCGCGTCTTCGTGCCGAGGATTCTCTTTTTTCCTTGCGCAATATTGTGTGCCTGGGGGTTTGGTTCTTGTTTTTACCCAACGCGCCCTATATCATTACCGATATGATCCACTTCCAGGCGCGGCCTCCGGTGCCGGTTTATCTGGACGAGGTGATCGTGTATGCTTCTGCCTGGAATGGTGTGCTGCTGGCATATGCTTCGGTGATGAATGTAGAGCGTTGGCTCTTGCTCTATAAACAAACCTGGGTCGTTTCGCTCCTCTTCGGTTCGCTGCTTGCCGCGGGGTACAAGGTGCTTCGGAGCGGATTCTTTTGGTCACCCGCGGGGCGGTAGGGGTGCTACTCACTCCGCGTCAGGCCCCCTTGTCGGCGTATTTAGGTGCTCGGCATTTCGCTGGGGGCCTGAAAGCTCTGTTCGTAGCACCCCTACCGCCCCACTGGCACCTTAACCGCGGTAGCACCTTTTTCGCGATTGATCTGACCATTCGGACCAGGCCCAGGGCGAGAGGTGCTACGAACGCAGCTTTCAGGCCCCCCTAAACACACCATGAAATACGGGATGCCGAGGGGGGGCCCTGACGCGGAGTGAGTGGCACTTCTCGCCCTGGGCCTAGCCGAAAAGGGTCAAAAAAACTTAGAAGTCCAGACCCAGGGAGAAATAAAAGTGTGGGCTGCCCTGGAAGAAGCCGCCCAGGGGCCAGCCGGTATCCAGCTTAAGGAAGTACCCGAGAACGGTGCTACGGATGCCGAAGCCATAGCCGCCCATGAAGGGCCCCACGCCCGGCGCCTTGCTGCTGATGGATATGGGAGAAACGTTTACGTTACCGTTCTGATCCTGGGAGCCGCGATCCGTGTAAGTGATCGTGGGCCTTCCGAAGACCGTTGTCCAGGCGGTTCCCAGGTCAAAGAACTGGGTGAACTGGAAGTTCCGGAGGAAGGCGTTATTGATGGGTTTATTGAAGAAGGTGGTAAAGATGGGCAAGCGCAATTCACTGTTTATGGTCATTGCGTTATACCCGTTTGCTGCATTTTGATCATACCCCCTGAGGTTGAGGGCCAGGCCCTGGTAGACATAATCCACGGTTTGATCGGGCTGGTTGGAGTTGTTGAACTTGGGACCTATCCACCCGTCCATGCCTCCCAGGTAGTAAATGATGTGCTGATCGCCGAAGGGGTTGAAGTCTCCTGCGGCGCGTACAGCCCAGATAAAGTTCCTGTAAATGGTCAGGTAGTTGCGTGCGTCGAAGCCCACGTCATCGATGAGGCCATTGGGACCGGCGTTGCTTTGTACCTGCTTGTAGAAGTCATTATAGACTTTCCACCTCAGCCCTTTCCATATATTCATGGCGGGGTTGATGGTATTGTCGGACACGTATTCCGTGTGGAAGAAAAAATATTTGGTGGGGAGGTCGGGAGCCGCCAGGGAAAGGACCGGATCGGGTATGGCGGAATAGTCTCCCCTTACGATCGTATTGTCATAGCGCAGCCCAACGGTGATGCCTACGCGGTGGACCCTGTCGAAGGGATAGTCGGCGTTCAGTTCATAAATATTGGTGACGGTGCGGGCTTCGGATTCCAGTTCCACCGATGGAAAAATGAAATCACCCTCGAAGGAATTGGAGCCCCTGTAATACGTAGCCCCATAGTCGATCCGGTGCTTGTAGTTCATGAAGGAAACGACGTAGTCATTATCCTTCAGGTCGGTACCTACCTGGAGGCCCCCCGTGAAGTTGAAGTCTTCCATTACGTCGCTGACGCTCACGCGGATCATGCCGCTCAGGTCGGTCCCGCCCGCGGGCTCGATGGGTCCGGCCCCACCTGCATAGGGTTGGTATTGCGTGAAGACGACCGAATTGTTGAGGTTGGCTACCACGTAGTCGGTGGAGAATTTCAACTTGTATTGGAAGAGCTTGGCCCTTGAAAGGGGGGAGTTATCCGCTTTCTTTGCGGGAGAGGCGGAACGAACGGGCGAAGAAGCGGCTGCTGCTGCTCCCGTATCCTTTTTCTCTTTATTGAATTCGCTTTCAAAGAAATCGTTGCTCTGCACCTTTTTCGAAGTGTCTGCTTTGGGTGCCGCCTGGAGGGCATTGCCCTTGGATAACTGGTCCGCCTTCATGAGCCTGCGCATATAATCCGTGGGGCGATCCGTGAGGTTTCGGTTGTGAAGGGTCTTATCGTCCACCTGGAGCTTGTAAAGGAATTTATAATCGCCCTGGTGGCTCACTTCGGTTACCTGGTTGTTGACCCCGGCCACATCGGTTTCCAGGATCCCGCTTTGATAATTGCTCAGGGGGAAGATGTACGTCGAGTCGTTCGTGATGGAATACAGGGCTACGGAATCGGGTTCGGTCTTGTTCCAGGCCTTCAAAGCGGAATCCAGTTCCTGGGGAGAAGGATTGCGCAGCATGTCATCCCCGACAGTGATCAGGGTGTCGAGACCCGCCCTTTTGGTACTGAAAAAACCCGCATAGCGATTACTGATCCCGCTTTCATCCGTAATAAAAGTAAAGTTGGAAGTATTGTAGGGCATGGGGTAGCGGGCATTCCCATACTTGAGATTCGTTAGTTGCGTGATTTGGCGATACGTGGACTTGGGTCCGTTGTTGTCTACCATGAATATGTTGAAGCGGTTTCTGGAGGGCAATACGGTGTCGGTACTGGGCGGGTTCTGTACGCCCGACGGACGGTTGGAGGCGAAAATAATCCCGGTCTTATTGGGGAAGGCGACGAATTCGGGATCCAGGTCGTCGTATACGTCATTGGTCACCCGCTCCGTGGTCTTTTCTTTGATCTTGTAAATGAAAATATCGGAATGACCGTTCTGGGTGGCGCTGAGCAGGAGCGTATTATTATCCAGCATGTATTTCATGCTCTGGATCTGCTGGAATTGTTCCAGCGTAAAATGTTGGGTGATCGTGCGGCTGAAATTATCATAGACCCTGACGACGATTTGTCCCTCTTCGGTGACGGCATATGCCAGCCGGGTTCCCCTGGGATCCCAGGCGATAAGAGGGAAATTGGGATCCTTATCGTCCTGCAATTGCCTGGCGCCTGCCCTCCAAAGGACCTTTTCATCCGTAAAGTTCTGAAACAACAGGACTTTATACTTGCCCATCTTGTATTGAACGACGGCATAAGTATAACTCCTGGCGTTAGGATTGGCCTCGAAGTGGTAGTAATCCGTCGACGGGGTTATTTCCTGGGAAATCGTCAGGCGTCCCTTGGGGACGTTCTTCCTGCCCCGGATATCCTTGAAATATTTCTGTTGCTCTTGTTGCATGAAGTCCGCCAGGACATCCTTGAATTTCTTTTTGCAAAGCTCCTGGCAGGCGTGGTTGAGGTTTTTGTAGAGGCGGGCCAGGTAGAACAGGTAACCGACCTTGTCCTTCCCATACCGTTCCTCGATATAATACCAGAAGGACTGCCCGGCGAGGTCCGGCTGGATAAAAGCGAATTGATAAAAGTTCTTGTAGTCTGCGCCCAACATGGCGCTCTTGAGCTGATCGTCCTGGGCAGGGCTCCAGTTCTGAGCCGCATAGCTGATGAAGCCGTCCGTGAGCCACTTGGGCAAATCCAACAGGGTTTGGTTGCCTGCAAATTCACCAATATCGTCTCCGAAGAGGAGTAGGGAAACCAACACGCGTGCAACGCCTTCCCTGATCTGGCGCCTGAGCTCGTTATGGTCGCTGGTGTAGTAGATGACCAGTTTACTGTTGACGAGCTTGGTCATGCCCCCGCTGCTTTGCCAGTCCAAATCCTTACCTATGTTGCTTTGTCTGTAGTCGCTGTAGCTGTTGTACACGATAATGTTCGCCCGACGCTGCATGCCGTATTCCACGAAGCGTTCCAGACCGGGGAGCTCTTCCTCGGCCACCTGTACCACAAATTTGGCGATGTTCAATCCACCGTCGCTGAAGTACACATTGAAATTCGGCGCCTGGTAATACCTCCAATGGAAGTTTTTGTATTGAACCCGGTTCTTTCCGAACACTACCGTATTGACCTGCGCAAATGATTGAATTCCCAAAAAGCTGATGCAGAGGATCAGGAGTAATCTCTTCATAAAGTTGAATGTTCTAAATTCGTGTTTTTTCACTGGGAGTAAAGCGTCAAGGCCGAATCCGGTTTTAAAAATACAAAATGTTCAACGTCCACAAACTTACATTTAACCCCTTGGAGGAAAATACCTACGTTCTGATCGGCGAGCGGGGGGAGGGGATCGTCATTGATCCGGGATGCTACGGGGGGGACGAGCAGGAGGCATTGGCCGGGTTTTTCACTCAAAACGGCGTCCAACCTAAATTATTGTTGCAAACCCATACCCATTTGGACCACGTTTTCGGTACCAAATGGGTAGCCGAAACCTACGGCCTCATCCCGCATATCCATCGCGACGAGGACAAGATGATGGATCTTGCCCCTGCATTCGGACTGGAATGGGGATTGCCCTTCGACGGGTTCCAGGGCCACAGGGCTTACCTGGAGCGGGGCGGCAAGGTTTCTTTTGGAGACAATATCCTGGAAATTTTGCTCGTACCAGGTCATTCCCCCGGGCATCTCTGCTTTTATTGTCCCGCACAGGGCTTTCTTATAGGCGGGGATGTGCTGTTCCGGGAAAGCATAGGTCGTACGGATTTACCAGGAGGAGACCATCCTACCCTGATCAGGGGTATTAAGGAGCAGCTTTTCACCTTACCGGAAGAGACGATCGTATATCCCGGGCATGGACCCGAGACGACGATCGGGCACGAAAAGCGAAATAATCCATTCATTTAAGGGGGTCCGCCCCCGCAAGGGTCACGCCGCCGGACGCTGGGCGGGGAGCGCGACCAGGTCCCGCAAGATGGGAATTTTGTCCAGGTAGGGCAGACGGCTGAATTCCCGCCTTTCCACACGTAAAATAAAGGCGAAATAGCCGGCAAACAAGATTGTGCCGGTCAAGATACTTATCCAGCGGGAAGGAAAGAAGTAGACGATTCCTTCATGTACGAAGTACAGTGCCAGGACGATGGCCATGTAAGCCAGCAGCTTTTTCCAGGCATAAGGAACGGGATAGGCTTTTTGACCCCACACATAGGAAAGCACCATCATGCTCCCGTAACAGATGCAGGTGGCCCAGGCGCAGGCCATATAGCCGTACGCGGGAATGAAGGCATAGTTTATGACCAGGGTGATGGCTGCCCCAATGAGGGTAATGTAGGCCCCGGAAAGGGTTTTATCGGATAGTTTGTACCAAATGGATAAGTTATAATAAATCCCAAGGAACATATTGGCGAACAAGAGGATGGGCACCACCTTCAGGCCAACCCACATGGAATGCCGGGTGATGAAATATTTCCATATGTCCATATACAGGGCCACGAATAAAAACATAAGGGTGATCGTCAGAACAAAGAACTTCATGACCCGGGCGTATACGCGCTGAGGGTTTTCTCCCCTGGACTGTTTGAAAAAAAAGGGCTCCGCTCCCAGGCGGAAAGCCTGTATGAAAAGCGTGATCAGGAGGGACAGCTTATAGTTGGCACTGTAGATACCCACCTGAAAATCCGCCGCCTCCTTGGTCGGGGCGTGGACCCACCAACCCAGCATGATCCGGTCGAAGGTCTCATTGATCATCCCTCCAAGTCCGACGATGGTGATGGGCAGGGAATAGATCATCAACTCTCTCCAGAGGGCTCCGTTGAAGCGGGGCCGGAAAGTGCTCAACTCGGGAATCAGGAGGCCGAATTGTAGGATATTTTGTACAAGGTTTGCAATAAAGACATACCCCAGGCCCATGGTAGGGGAATAAAAAATCAGGAGGGGCGAAGTGCCGCCCCTGGCCTCCAAAGAGGGACAAACCGAATAAAAGAAAAACAGAAGGGCTATGTTGACCAGGATACCCGATACCCTTATGAATGCATACTTTATGGGCCTCCCTTCCAGGCGGAGCTTAGCAAAGGGCAGGGTGCACAGGGTATCCAGCGCAATCATATACGTGGACCACTTGATGTATTCGGGGTGACCCCCTACCCTAAGCAATTCGGCGATGGGACCCGCCCAGGCAATCATGGCCGCGCTGAGAAAAAAGGTGGTAATGATCAGGGAAACCAGGAGGGTATTGTACAATTCCAACTGGTTCTTTTGTTTTTGAGCGTATCTGAAAAAGGTCGTTTCAAGGCCGTAGGTGAAGATCACATTCAGGAAGGAGATGGCCGCATAAACGGTGCTTTGTTGCCCATAACCGGCGCCCGTGAGCACGGCGATCAGGTAGGGTGCCATCAGGTAATTGAGCATGCGGGCGGCTATAGAACTCACCCCGTACCACAACGTTTGACCAGCCAGCCCTTTGATAGAACTCATTTGACCTGCACGTTACGGAGGGTGAACATATCCGCATAGTTATCGGCATAATCCGAAGCCAGCGCGCCCGGAGTTATGCAGGTGGGATATTGGTTGATGGAAAGGAGGTGAGGTCCCTGGAACCAGGCATCCACGTCCGCATCCAGGGAGATGACAACGGTATCGGGAATGATGGGATTCAGGTTGAGGGGAATTCCGGGCAGGGCGAAAGTAACCCTGCGCAACACATTTTCGGGTCCCGCAAACCCATTGATGTCATAGTTGAACTGATAACCCTGAGCCGTCGAAGAGGGAGAAATACCCTCGAGCTTGGCCATGATGTATCCATCAGTCCTGCTCAGGTACATCCCTTTGGAGGGGTTCAGGTCGCCATTTTGGTTCCCGCTGATATCGATCGCGCTGTCCAGGCCTATCAGGAAAGAAAAAGCCGTAAGGGAATCAACCGGAGCGGGGAAGGACACAGCCATCGTCGTAGAGTCCGAGGCGTCCACCAGGTGGTAGATGCCCTGGAGGCTGATCACCTTGCCGTTTTTGCTGTACAGCTCTATGTCTGAAATATAATACTTGAAGGCGGAGACGAGGAATTCCTGGTTCAGGGTATTGGTGTATACGGTATCCAGCTTGAGAGGAGCTATTCCTACGACATCCGTGAACTGAATGGTATAGGTAGTCGGATTACCCGTGGCGCTGAGCTCCTTGGAACAGGAAACCCAGGCCAGGCAGCCCATGAACAGTAAGCTAAGGATCAAATACCGTATGAACGATAATTTCATATGTCTGACAAACGTATATTTTGCCTGGATGTTTTGCGGTTAGCATTAATTTTTTTCGATTCCAGCCTCCTTTCGGCGACTGACCGTGAAGGTTTTGTGGCGATTCGCGCCTTTTTGGGGAGGAGGGCCCGGTTTACCCATTCGTTCATTTTCTCCCGGACCAGGGCTTTGTTGCCCAACTGGGTCCGGTCCGACTGCGACCTGGCCTGGAGGTAGCCTTCCCGGTTGATCCTGGATCCCAGGTGCGTCCGGACCAGGTTTTTCTGGTCTTCGGTCAACAAGGGTGAGCGATCGATGTGCCAATAGCCTTCCACCATGGTCTCGACCTTGTTGACGTTTTGCCCACCCTTGCCTCCGCTCCGTGCGGTCCGGTATTCAATTTCCTTCGAAATATCTACCTTCATTTGCAACAAAGATACGAAAGAGATGAGAGCCGTTATCCAAAGAGTAGCACATGCTTCGGTGAGCATTTCGGGTGAACTGGCGGGTGCAATCAGTGGCGGTTTGCTGATCTTTCTGGGGGTGGAGGACAGGGACACTTCGGAGGACGTGCAATGGCTAAGCGCCAAAATCGTCCAACTGCGGATTTTCCCCGATGCGGCCGGGGTAATGAATGTTTCGGTCAGGGAAAGCGGAGGGGAGATTCTCCTGGTCAGCCAGTTCACCCTTCATGCATCCACGAAAAAGGGAAACAGGCCCTCGTATATCCGCGCCAGTAAGCCAGAATACGCCGTACCCCTGTATGAGCGGATGATCGACCAGCTCTCGACCGACCTGGGCAAACCCGTCGCCACGGGTCGCTTCGGAGCAGACATGCAGGTTTCCCTGATGAATGACGGCCCCGTCACCATCCTCATAGATAGCCAAACTAAGGAATGAATATGACCATACAAGAGGCACAGACCAGGGTGGACACCTGGATCAGGACCATAGGGGTCCGTTATTTCGGGGAGCTCACCAACCTTGGCATATTAATGGAAGAGGTAGGGGAGTTGTCCCGGGTCATGGTTCGTCGCTACGGGGAGCAAACCTCCAAGGAGAGTGACCTGGGCAGGGACCTTGAGGACGAAATGGCGGACGTGCTTTGGGTCCTGTTGTGCCTGGCCAACCAAACGGGCGTGGACCTGGACAAAGCCCTGGAGAAAAATTTTGCGAAAAAAACCCTCCGCGATTCGCAAAGGCATCGCAGTAATGATAAACTATGACGCTTAAGGATATTTGGGGAATTATCAGCAGGGCAGGGGCGGACCTGGTAAGGGACAGGGTGTTCAGGATGAGTGCTGCGCTTGCTTATTATACCATCTTTTCCATGGCGCCAATGCTGATCGTCATCTCTACGGTCGCCGATTTTTTTTACGGGCGGCAGGTGATCGAGGGACATATCTATTCGAACATCAAGGATATTGTGGGCCCGGAATCCGCCCTGCAAATCCAGGACATCATCCGGAGGGTGATCCTCTACCTGCACCACAGCGCCCTGGCCAAGGTAACGGGATTCGCCGCTTTGCTGTTCGGTGCTACCAGCGTGTTTTCGGAGATTCAGGATGCCCTGAATTATATCTGGAGGGTCCAGGTCAAAAGCACCAGCGGATGGTGGCGCGTCATTCTGAACCGCCTCCTTTCCTTCTCCATGGTCCTTAGCCTGGGCTTTATCCTCCTGGTGTCCCTGGTCCTGGACGCCCTGATGGATGCCCTGAGCGCCCAACTCAAACAGGTATTCCCAGACCTGGCAGTCGTCGTCGCGCATGGCGTGAATATCCTGCTCACCTTCGGGGCTACCTTTCTGTTGTTCGGAACTATCTTCAAAGTCCTCCCCGATGTCAGGATCCGGTGGAGGGATGTCACCGTGGGCGCCTTCACGACGGCCCTGCTTTTCATGTCAGGGCGTTTCGGGATCGGGTATTACCTCCACCTGAGCCATATCGACACGAATTACGGGGCGGCAGGGTCCATCGTGGCGCTGTTGCTTTGGGTTTATTATTCGGCCCTGATCCTTTATTTCGGAGCCGAGTTCACGCGGGAGTACGCCAAATGCAGGGGGCGGCGGATCATCCCCAACGAGTACGCGGTGTCCATACGATTGGTGGAGGAAGAAAGGCCATGACGCCCCCGGCCGCTGCTTTTGCCTATCTTTGCGGCCTATGTCCACGAACGATACCAATAAATTTCAGGCAATCATTTCCCATGCCAAAGAATACGGATTTATTTTCCAAAGCAGTGAAATCTATGAAGGACTTAGCGCTGTCTATGATTACGGTCCCTGGGGGAGTGAATTGAAGAAGAATATCCGCGACTATTGGTGGAACAGCATGACGCGTATGCACGACAATATCGTAGGTATCGACGCGGCCATTTTCATGCATCCGACGACCTGGAAAGCCTCGGGACACGTGGACAATTTCAGCGACCCGATGATCGATAACAAGGACAGCAAAAAGCGCTACCGCGTCGATCACCTGATAGAGAATCACGCAGAGGGGCTCCGCGAATCCGGCGATCCGACGGCCGCCGATGCTTTGCTGGCGGAAATGGATCGTTTGTTGGCATCCGAAGATTTCGGAGGCTTGCGGGAACTGATCGTTTCCAATAAAATCGCGTGTCCTGTTAGTGGGACGGTCAATTGGACGGACGTCCGCCAGTTCAACCTGATGTTTTCCACCCAGGTGGGCAGCGTTGCCGAAGAAGCCACCGAGATATACCTAAGGCCCGAAACCGCCCAGGGTATATTCGTCAATTTCCTGAACGTCCAAAAGACGGCCCGGATGAAGGTCCCTTTTGGTATCGCCCAAGTTGGTAAGGCCTTCCGGAATGAAATCGTGGCCAGGCAATTCACCTTCCGTATGCGGGAGTTCGAGCAAATGGAAATGCAGTTCTTCGTTAGGCCGGGTACTGAAATGGAATGGTACAACTATTGGAAAAAAGAGAGGATGGACTGGCACCAGAGCTTCGGGTTCGGTGCGGAGCACTACCGTTTCCACGATCACGTGAAGCTGGCTCATTACGCCAATGCGGCGGTGGACATAGAATTCGAATTCCCCTTTGGCTTCAAGGAGGTCGAGGGTATCCATTCGCGGACGGACTACGACCTGTCCCAGCATCAGAAATTCAGCGGGAAAAAACTACAGTATTTCGATACCGAGATCAACCAAAACTACGTGCCCTACGTGGTCGAGACGTCCGTGGGGCTGGACCGGACGGTCCTGTATGTCTTGTGTCAGTCTTATGCTGAAGAGGATATTCCTAAAGAAGATGGCTCGAAGGATAGCCGCGTGGTCCTCAGGATTCCTCCCAGGATCGCCCCCATCAAGCTGGCCGTGCTTCCCCTTACCAAAAAGGATGGACTCCCCGAGATCGCCAGGGACCTGATGAAAAAGTGCCGGGATGACTTTTATTGCTTTTACGAGGAAAAGGATACCATCGGGAAACGGTACCGCAGAATGGATGCCCTGGGCACCCCATTTTGTGCCACAATTGATCATCAAACTAAAGAGGATCAGGCAGTTACGATTCGGGATAGGGATGCTATGTCCCAGGTGCGTGTACCCCTTGCGGAGGTACGGGATTGGGTAAATTTACGCACTCGTTAGTACTTCTTGAGTATGAAGTCCTTACCAGCCTTATATCATTAGTAAAAGTACTATTGTCGCGAATGCTAAATCGTGTTATATTTGGTCATGCGTCCGTCCTTTTGAACACTAAAACACCGGCGTATGGACCCTTTTACATCTGTATCTATGAGCCTGACTACACCATCGTTCACCCTTTCCTTACTTGGATTGCTGGGACTGCTCCTTTCCGGTCTCCTGACTGGTTATCTCCTCCGTTACATGCAACGGAATAAGAGTAAAAAACAATTGTTAGAGTTGGAAGATGAAATGCTGAGGAATCACGCGAAAATCCTTTCCCTGGAAAAGATTATTTCGGACCTCAAGCGCGAAAACAACCAACTGAAAAACATTTACGCCCGCCGGAGCCGGGAATCCCAGGTGCATTCCTAATGATGCCAGCCCATCGGAGGGCGTCGTTTCAGTCGTACAATTCGAGGTGAATGCTTTTTCTATCGTAGCCCAGGGTCGTGATCCTGGTGCGGGCCTCGTCTATCATTTGCCGCCATCCGCATAGATAGAAATGGGCTTCGGGCCGCTCTGCGGCCAGGGCTTCGTAAATCGCGTGCACATACCCCCGCGAGAACCCCTCCTTGTCCTCCCTGGAAAGGGTGGGATGATACCGGAATCCTTCCATTGACTTTTGGAGTTCTGCGAATTCAGGATAATACAATAAATCCTGTTGGGTGCGACATCCGAAGATGAGGTGGATATTCCCGTGGGGCAGTTTGTGGAGCTCCAGGTAATTCACCATACTCCGGAATGGGGCTATGCCGGTTCCCGTGCAGATCAGGAACAGGTCTTTTTCCAGGGGATCGGGCAAGGTGAATACGCCCTGGGGGCCCCTTAGGATGAGTTCCGATCCTTCCCTGACTTCGTTGAACAGATAAGTAGTGCCCAGTCCCCCATCCAGCAGGACGATCACCAGCTCGACGACATTGGTCCCGTTGGGCCAGGAGGCGATACTGTAGCTCCTCCAGCGCTTGTTTTTTTGCTCATGGATGGGAAGGTCCAGGGTGACGAATTGCCCCGGCTTGAAATCAAATCTTTCAAGCTCCGGAATTTGGATCCAGAAGCGTCTTGTGTTGGGGGTTTCCTGTTCGATCCGGACGACCGTACTCTTTCGCCAAGGTTCGGGCATAATGTCTCGTTTGGAGGTCTGGGTACTAATGAAAAACGAAGTCTGTCGACTTCGTTCCTCGCAAAGAAAATGGCAAGCAATCGTTCTGTTAAAAATCAAATCTAGTGATATTTTTTTGTTAAATCCAAGTTTCTGGTAAAAATTTCAGCTAAATGGTTTAAGGAGTCAGGGTCCATAGATAACCCTTCTGGCTTCATCGGAATTAATCATCATCTCTCCACTGTGCCCACTGTCGGGTACTATTAAAAAGTTTTTCTTATCCTCATATCCGGGGAAAGTCCGGATATACGCGAAAAAATTCATGCCCCTTTCCAATCTGAAGGCGCCTTCGAGGTTAGCCGCGCAACTGATGTCCAGGTTCGGGTCGTCGGTACGTGTGTCTTCTGCGCCCAATAGAATGAAAATGGCGCGGTGCAGCATATTGTTCACTATCCGATCGGCGCCCGCTGCCCGGGCATACGGGTTTAGGTTCTCCAACCCCTTTGGATAGTGGTTATAGTCAGGACATCCCGCCGTATCGGGGATGCCAAAAGTTTTGTCGGTCAGGGGACGTTTGGCATCGGGGTACATATAGGACGAGGGGTCCATGACCAAAAAACGAAACTGTAGGGGGGTAAATAGGTCCGGAACGGGGCTGATAGCGGAATATCTTTGGACAAACTGCCCCCCGGCTGAATGTCCGGCAACCACTACCCTTTTGATATTGGGAAAGCGCCCGGAGCCCAACACGTAAACCAGCAGGGAGTCCATCACTTCATAAGAACTCATCGGCGTGTTATGGTCGTTCAGAGAGGTATGTCCATCCTTCCACTCCGCTTTTTTCCAATACAAGAAATCATTCGTCAAAAAATAGGCTTCCAGGTCTGACTTGTCGGCGTACTGCGGGGCGATCAGCAGCGTTTGCTTTTTTTGTCTGGCTGAGCGGACCGCCTCTTCCCCGTATTCAAAATAGGCAAGGCCGTTCCGGTTGATCCCGTGGACGTAGATCAGCAAGGTCGTGACCGCCGTATCCAGCCTGTCCAAAGGATGAGTGGAGGCGTACCGGATGGATTGCGTACCCCCATTTTTGTGGGTGGAGAATACCGAAGGGCAAGAGGGTTCAAGCCTGCGGGTCTGAGCGCCGGCGGGGATGAGGCCCAACAATAGGCAGATAAAGGGTATCAGGCGGATACGCATGGATTCAATTTAGGTAAAACGCAGGACTCGTCGTAAATTTGCGTCCGCGGAATGAATTTGCAGTGGCTTTTAGATCGATACACGAATGACAACCGCCTTGCACCGCTGGTGGACAGGATTTCTATGTCCCAACCCCAGCGTTTTTTCGTCGGCCCCCTCCATGGAAGCGCACCCGAGTTCCTTTGTTCCGGTCTTTTCCGCCACCCTTCGTTTCAGGAATGGAACCACCTGGTGGTACTCAACGACGCCGAATCGGCAGCCTATTTCCACAATACGGTAGAAAGCCTGACGGGCGCTTTGGACATCCTTTATTTCCCCTCCTCCTTCAAAAACCGGAAAAATTACCGCCTCCTCAACAGCAGTCACGTTATGCTGAGGACGGAAGCGCTCATGAAGTGCAGCTCGCCAACCCTGCACAAAAAGGTGCTCATCACCTATCCCGAAGCCCTTTTTGAAAAGGTGGTCATGGCCAGGGAATTGTCGGGAAACGTCATTTCGATCAAAAGCGGGGACACCCTGCAGGTCGAGTCCCTGCTGGAAAAGCTGAGCGGGTATGGATTCGAAAGAACGGACTTCGTGTATGAACCGGGACAAATCGCCATGAGGGGAGGCATCCTGGATATCTATTCCTTCGGGAACGAAAAGCCTTACCGCGTGGAACTCTTCGGCAGCGAGGTAGATTCGATCCGCCTGTTCGATCCTGAGACGCAGTTGAGTGAAAGGAAGCTCCTGCAGGTAAACATCATTCCGAACATTGAAACCAACTTCGATCAAAAGGAGAAGGTAAGCCTGCTGGAATTCCTGCCCGCCAATACCCTCGTATGGCTCCAGGATTATGATGTCATCCGGGAAAAGCTCCTGGTCCAGGAAGAAGACCTGGGCATTTTCCTGAGGATGCAGGATTCCTTTTCCGACCGCCGCGAGGAGGATACGGGGGAGACGTACAAGGACCAGGTCAGCCCCGAAGAGTTCGCGCACTCGGAATCCTTACATGAAGAACTTGAAAAAAGGCATATCATCGAATTCGGATACCGTCCCCACTGGGGTGGAATAGACATCCCTTTTCCCACCCTGGAACAGCCCGCCTTCAACCGCAAGTTCGACCTCCTCATCAAGGATTTGACCACCTGGGAAAAGAAGGGATTCACGCTCTTCCTGTTCGCCGAAAATCCCCGGCAATTGGAACGCCTCCACAGCATCTTCACGGACCTGAAGGCGGAGATCAATTTCGTTCCACTGGCTACGGCCATACACGAGGGTTTCATAGACGAGGGCAACAAGGTCGTGTGCTATACCGACCACCAGATATTCCAACGCTACCACAAGTACAAGGTCAAACAGGCCTACAATAAGAACAAGGCCCTTACCCTGAGGACCCTCCGGGAATTGCAGCCGGGGGACTTTGTCACCCACATCGACCACGGGGTGGGCGTGTACAGCGGGTTGCAAAAGATCGAGGCAGGCGGTCGGCTTCAGGAGGCCGTGCGCATCATTTACAAGGACAATGACATCCTGTACGTGAACATCAATTCCCTGCACAAGATCAGCAAGTACACCGGAAAGGAAGGGACTGTCCCCAAAGTAAACAAGATCGGAAGCGAAGCCTGGCAGAGGCTTAAGGAGAAAACGAAAACCAGGGTCAAGGAGATCGCCTTCGACCTGATCAAGCTGTATGCACAGCGGAAGGCCCAGACGGGTTTTGCCCATACGGTCGACAACTACCTGCAAACGGAGCTTGAGGCCTCCTTCATTTACGAGGATACCCCCGACCAGAGTAAAGCCACAGCGGACGTCAAGCGGGACATGGAGGCGCCGGCTCCCATGGACAGGCTGGTTTGCGGGGATGTGGGTTTCGGGAAAACCGAGGTCGCCATCAGGGCCGCCTTCAAAACGGTCTGCGACAGTAAACAGGCGGTGGTCCTGGTGCCCACCACGATCCTGGCCTTCCAGCACTATAAGACCTTCAGCGACCGGATGAAGGACTTCCCTGTAACGGTGGATTATATCAATCGCTTCAAATCGGCCAGGGAAAAGAAAGACAGCCTGAAACGCCTGGAAGAGGGGAAAATCGACATCATGATCGGCACGCATGCCCTACTGGGAAAGGACGTGAAGTTCAAGGACCTGGGGCTGATGGTCATCGACGAGGAGCAGAAATTCGGGGTAGGCGCCAAGGAAAAGTTGAAGACGCTGAAGACGAACGTGGATTGCCTCACCCTCACGGCGACGCCCATTCCCAGGACACTCCAGTTCAGCCTTATGGGCGCCCGGGACCTGAGTATCATCAACACGCCCCCACCCAACCGCCAACCCATTCAAACCGAGGTCCAGGTGTTCAACCAGGATTTTATCAGGGATGCCATTTATTTTGAAACGGAGCGGGGCGGCCAGGTGTTTTTCATCCATAACCGGATCCAAGGACTTCAGGAAATGGCTGCCCTGGTCCAGGCCTTGTGCCCCGATCTCAGCATCGGGGTCGCGCACGGGCAATTGGAGGGCCATGACCTGGAGGAACGCATCATGGACTTTATCGACCGGAAATACGACGTCCTGATCTCAACGAATATCGTTGAAAGCGGGGTGGACATCCCCAATGTCAACACCATCATCGTCAACAACGCGCATCAGTTTGGCCTGAGCGACCTCCACCAACTGAGGGGAAGGGTGGGTAGGAGCAATAAAAAGGCCTTCTGCTACCTGATCGCTCCGCCCATGAGCACGCTGCCCGCGGATTCGCGCAAGCGCCTCCAGACCCTGGAACAGCACAGCGAACTCGGAAGCGGGTTCCAGATCGCCATGCGGGACCTGGATATCAGGGGGGCCGGAAACATGCTGGGCGGTGAACAAAGCGGTTTCATGGCGGAGATCGGCTTTGAAATGTACCAGAAGATTTTGGATGAAGCCATCCGGGAACTGAAGCGGACCGCGTTCAAGGACCTTTTCCGCCAGGAGATTCAGCAGCAGGACGACTTCGTTCAGGATTGCACCATCGATACGGACCTGGAAATCCTCATTCCCGACGACTACGTGGAAAGCATTACCGAGCGACTCTCCCTATATACGCGCCTCGACAATTGCGAAAACGAAGCGGAATTGGAAGCCTTCTACAAAGAACTGGGGGACCGCTTCGGTCCGATTCCACCCCAGGTAGAAGACCTTTTTACGACGGTCCGATGCCGGCGCCTTGCCATAGACCTGGGGATGGAGCGGCTGGTGCTGAAGGACGATACCCTCCGGTGTTACTTTATCGGAAACCCGGAATCACCCTACTTCGAATCTCCCGTGTTCCAACGCATCCTGGAATTCATCCAGACCAGGACCAACAAGGCGAGGCTCAAACAGGTGGGGAAGAATTTCCTGCTCATCATCGCCGATATTACGGGGATGGACCGGATGCATCAAATCCTGGGGGCGATGCGGGAGTTCACAAAAGCGGCTTGAGGGCTGCGTGCGGCGCTGCTGACGTCGCGCCGGGCGTGCCGCGCCGCTGGCGTGGTTTTATTTTTTAACTTGAGATATGGAAGGACCAATAGGCGTATTCGATTCGGGCTACGGGGGACTTACCGTCCTCAAGGAGTTTGTCCATCAGCTCCCGGGGTATGACTACCTTTATCTTGGCGATAACGCAAGGACTCCTTACGGAGGCCGCTCCTTCGAGGCGGTCTATCATTATACCATCGAGTGCGTAAAGCACTTGTTCGACATGGGCTGCCCCCTGGTGATCCTCGCCTGCAATACGGCGTCGGCCAAGGCGCTGCGGACGATTCAACAAAACGATCTCCCCAAGATCGCGCCCGACCGCAGGGTATTGGGGGTTATCCGACCCACCACGGAAATCATAGGGGAGTTTTCGATCACCCGGGAAGTGGGCATCCTGGGAACGGTGGGAACGGTCACCTCCGAGTCCTACCCCATCGAGATCGCCAAATTCTTTCCTGATATCAAGGTGTATCAGCAGGCTTGCCCCCTATGGGTTCCCCTGGTGGAAGCGGGTGAAGCTGCGGGGCCGGGAACGGATTATTTCGTAAAGAAATACCTCGACCAACTGATGGAACAATCTCCCAATATCGATACGATGGTGTTGGGCTGCACGCATTATCCCCTGCTGGTGGAAAAGATCAGGCAGTACGTACCCGAAAGCATGCGCGTCGTTTCCCAGGGAGACATCGTCGCCAGGAGCCTGGCCGATTACCTGGAGCGCCATCCTTCCATGGAGAGGCGACTGAAGCGGGGCGGGAATCTGACCTTTTACACTACCGATGCCGTCAGTTCCTTTGAACGTCTTGCGGGAATTTTCTTCGATCGCGCCTTAAAGGCGAACCACCTGGATGTGGGGGTCTAGCGACCCGCGGCCGCCGGCTAGCGGCGGCCCACTGACGACCCTTGGCCGCCGGCTAACGGCGGCCTGGCAAGGGTATTACCGGTAAACTTTCGTTGCCCGTTTCAGAAACGGATTGTACGCCAAAGAAGTAATTGTCTTTGGACATGGGCAGCGTCATCGTGGTTTCCGATGTAAAGATTTTCTTTTGCCACACCGGACTCGTCGTTTCCCGAATGAGGACATAGTACCCTTTGGGCTTCCCTTCCAGGGGCGCGCTCCAGGTAAGGTTGGTGAGGTTGGTGAGGTCGGCCGTCAGGACTTTGGGCGACTGGGGAACCCCGGGCGATTTGGCAAGGTTGGCCAGGGTGCTCAGGTTGAGGGCGGTATTTTTGCGCAGGTATTCGAAGTCTATGAATTCGGGCAGGTCTCCGTATTGGATACCGTTTTCCTTTCGTACATCCTGGTGCTGGCGGGTGAAGTTTTCATTCATTTCGGTGATGCGAACGGCGGTAAAGCCGTTTTCCTGGTAGGAAAGGTGGTCGCCTCCACGGAGGAAGCGGTCGGGACGGTAGATCATGACAACATCCAGGTTGTCTACGTAACGGCCCCCGGTCTCTTTGAGGTACCGGGCCAGTTGCCTGGATTTGCTGTCGTTTTCCAAACCCAGCGCACGGATCATCTTGGCTTGCTTGTCCAGGTCCGGGATGGGGAGGGCCTCGCTGAATACGCGGACCTGGGTGTTATTGATGATATTGGTTTCGCTGCTGTTATTGCTGCCGATGATGTCGTTATTCAGAACGGCTTCGATGTCCCAGTTCTGGGCCTTGGCTTTTTTGGCCATGAAGGCGGAACCCAACAAGCCTTGCTCCTCCCCGCTCACGGTGACGAAGATGATGGTGGCCGGAAAAGTATGCCGGCTCATGATGCGTGCGCATTCGAGGACTGCCGCGCTGCCGCTGCCGTCGTCATTGGCGCCGGGGGCATCTCCGGTCTGATCCATGATACTGGTCTTTCGGCTGTCGAGGTGACCACTGATGAGGAAGATGCGGTGATCGTTGGGATCGGTTCCCTTGAGGGTGGCAACGACGTTGCCCAGGTTGATGGGGCCTGCGACCCTTTGGCCGTCGGGCTGGTAGGTGGTGGTATCGAGCACGCAGGTCAAACGGCCCCCTGAAGCAGCGGCGAATTCCTGGAATTTGGAAAGTGTCCAATTCCTGGCCGCGCCTATTCCCCTTTTCGAATCGGTTACTGAAGAGATGGTGCTCCTGGTGCCGAAGCTTACCATAGTGGTTATGTAGGATTTCAGAGAATCTGGATTTACCTCCTTAACCATGGAGGCAATTTCCGGATCCTTATCGATAATGGTTTGGGCCTCAGCGCAAATGGAGAGAACGAGGAAGAGGGCAGTTAGCTTGATCATAGGTGTAATATAAAAATTCTTGTTTAAACACTGTTCGGAGACCTGCCAACAAAGTCACTCGATTTGCCAATAAGGGCGCTCATTTAATAGTTAGTTAAACTTATCTTGATTGTATCAAAAAAATACTCGTTTTTAATAGTTGCGTCAAAAAATCCTTGCTTTTTATCAATATTTAACGAGAACCAAACCAAAATTAACGACATGAGAAAAATTCTTATTATGACACTTGTTGTCATGTGCCTCGCCGTGGACACATGGGGCCAGGTGGTGACGGTCCAAGGAAAAGTCACCGATGAAAATGGAGTCCCTGTGGAAAACGCCACTGTGCTCGCCAAACAAAGAAAAGAGGGGGGCGCTACGATTACTTCAGCCGACGGCTCATTTTACCTGAAAGTCAAACCCGGTGCAACGCTGGTTATTTCCACGGTGGGCTTTATAGCCCAGGAAGTGACCGCCTCCCCCAACCTCGTTGTCCATTTAAAATCAGAAGCCAGGAACCTCAGCGACGTGGTCGTCACTGGGGTAGGGGTGGCCACCAGTAAGAAATTGGTGCCCATCGATGTGGCGACCGTCAGCTCCAAGGACTTCGCCAAGAGCGCCAACGTTTCCATCGATCAGGCGCTGGACGGGCAGATTGCGGGGGCCATTATTCAGCAAAACAGCGGGCAACCCGGGAGTGGTTTCACCATCATCCTCAGAGGTGTCAATACCCTGGGCAACGATCCGTCTCCCCTCTTCATGGTGGACGGAGTGATCGTCCCGGATATAAGCAACCTCGATCCCAATATGGTCGATCACGTCGAAGTGGTCAAGGGAGCCGCGGGGGGAATGCTTTACGGCGCCGACGGGGCTAACGGGGTCATCCAAATCTTTACCAAGCATGGAACTATGGGCGTCGCAAGAAAGATGTCCATTTCACTCAGCTCCAAGGTCAGCATCGATAATATCCTGGTAGGAAAACGCCCGGTCCTGGCTTCGTATCACCACTACGTAGAGAACACGAGCGGACAGATACTGGACGCTACTGGAACCCCTATCGCGCATGACGCCACGGGAATTTGGCCCGACCCGGCCGTCCCCGATCCGACGGCCTTTCCCGCCACCCTGAACAACGAGACCTTCAACATGCCGACTTACAATCATCTTAAACAGGCTTTCCGCCAAGCCCTGACCTACACACATTCGTTATCGATCACGGGAGGGGGGATTTCTTCGGATTACGCGCTGTCGGCATCTACCCTGAAGCAGCAGGACGTCTTCAGTAATCAATACGAAAGGACTAACTTAACCCTGAACCTGGGATTGAGTCCCTTCAAGGGCTTCACCTTCCGCTCCATCTCCCAGGCTATCATCGGCTACCAAAATCTCCTGGGCGGAAACCGCTTCCAGGTCTTCAACGCCTATCCCTGGGTGGATCTGAACTGGCTGGATTCAACGGGGCACAGGGCCATCAAGACCTCCGCAGCCTCCAACCAGAACAACTCCCTCTCCGAGCAGGAATGGCATAAGACCAATTCTCACTCGGTGACCCTCAACCAAAGTTTCGAGGCGGATTACAAGTTTCCCCGTTACCTGGAATTCAATTTCAAGTATGGTATCAATTACGGATCGAACGATGGATACGATTACTACCTGAACCAGGATGCGGACATTCAGACCGCCCTGCACTGGGGCCCCGATCGCGAAGGGAGCCTGACCGATACGTATACGGGCAATTTGTACCAGGACGCCAACTTCTCGGGGTACTTGCGTACGGATTTTCAAAATGATTTCCACCTGAGGGTTCCCATAAGAACCACCACCCAGTTTACTTACGAGTGGAAAAACCAAAGCGAACGCCAGTATTTTGCAGAAGGGATACAATTGCCCGCTTATCCCCCGGTAAACCTCAACGTCGCCACTCAGAAAACGGACGGTGACTTTTCACAAGAGTTTACCATATTCGGGCTGCTCTTCAACCAAACCATCGACTACGCCAACCTGTTTGGGGTATCTGGCGGGTTCCGGTCTGACTATTCTTCGACCTTCGGAGGAGGCAGTACACCCTTTACCTTTGGCCGGGGCACCGCTTATTTCCGCCCCTCCGAGCTGATCAAACATGTATCCTGGTTGGGTGATTGGAAGCTCCGGGGAGCCTACGGCAAAGCCGGTATCTCCCCCAAGCTGCAAGGGGACTACGATCGCCAGGCTACCCTGGATGTAAATACCCTAGGCACGGGGGTAGCTCTATCCACGCAAGTCACCGCCAGCAACCCGGCTTTGCAGGTTATTCTAAGTACCGAAACGGAAATCGGAACCGATATTACCTTTAACGCATTAAAGGGGGAATGGTTACCCAGGCTCAGCCTGAGCGGCACGTATTGGCAGCGTACAACATCAGGCGCGGAGCAGGTGGCCAGCGTGGCTCCTTCATCGGGTTTCTCCGGATTGCTGAGCAATCTTTCTACCATCGAGAGCCATGGAGTCGACCTGTCCCTGGATGTACAAGCGCTGGTTACGCCGAGGTTTTCCTGGACCTCTTCCGTCCGCTGGGGATTTACGCACGCCGTGGTAACCAAGATCGCCGGAGGACAGGATGTCATCGATGGGGAATTTGCGGTCAAGCAGGGCCAACCCCTGGGCCTGTTTTACGGACAGACGCCTTTGTCTAGCGTAGGCCAACTCATGGCCGATGGAAAAACGCCCTATATTCCGGCGGCGCAGCAGGGGAATTATGAGGTAGACAACGGAACGGTCGTCAATAAAACCACCTATGCCGCGGTAATGACTGCGGCCAATGATCAAAAGGTCATAGGCCATGCATATCCGGACTTCACGTCTTCCTGGATCAA
>CAZJDB010000216.1:0-67578 GCA_964544695.1 uncultured Chitinophagaceae bacterium | reverse complement strand
CCCTGGACTACAAAGACGCCCCGGGGGAATCCTATCTTTAGTCCATGAATTTTTCGTTCACCGACAATATTTGCCTGGAAAACAATACCTCGCTGCTCAGGCCCCTGCATTCCGACGATGCAGGGGGCCTTCTCGAGGCGGCCTGCTCCGACCCGGAAATGATGCGATTTTCGACGGCGCCTATCCATAGCGAGGAGCTGTTGAAAGCATATATCGACGACTCCCTCAAAGAAAAACGAAATGGCCTACGCTTTCCTTTCCTCATTATCGACAAGGCCACCGGCAAGTATGCCGGATGCACGAGTTACAACAATATCGAGACCGATCACGAAAAGTTGGAAATCGGCTGGACGTGGCTGGGTAAGCCCTACCACCGGACGGGGCTCAACCGAAGCAATAAATTCCTGATGCTGGAGTATGCCTTCGACCACCTTGGATGCGCGCGCGTGGAGTTCAGGACGGATGAAAGAAATCAAAGATCGCGCACGGCCATCGAGGCATTGGGCGCGATATATGAAGGGACGCTAAGACACGCCAGGATCGGGTTTGACGGATACCGCAAGAACATCGTTTACTATAGCATTTTAAAATCCGAATGGGAGAACACTGTCCGCGAACACCTGTATCGAAATCGGACATGAGGTCACATATAAAAAATTAAAAACCAGCCCCTTGCGACTTGGCATGTTGTGTGCCCTAAAAGGGTATGCTGAGAAACTTCCTGCGGAATTCCCTGAGAAATCCCCTCCATATCCCCGGACTCGTCATCGGCCTGGCCGCCTGCATTTTGCTCCTGCTGGTCATCCGGTTCGAAAGCAGCTTTGACAACTTTCATCCCAATAAAGACCGCATCTACCGGGTGGTCCGCGTTGGCAAAGGTGACGACCCTTCCTACCGTCCGGGGGTGCCCTTCCCTGTCCCTGACGGCATCCGGACGGACTATCCCCAACTGGATAAGGTGGGTCTCATTTCCCAGGACGGGGATGTCCACATTGTCATTCCCGCCAGGGGAAACAGTCCCGTAAAGAAGTTCAGGGAGCAGAACGTCTATTGCGTGGATACCAATTTCTTCAGCATCTTCGATTTCCCTATGCTGTCGGGAACACCCCAAAGTGCTTTGGCACAACCCTTTTCCATAGTGCTCACCAAAACGATGGCCGAAAAATATTTCGGGAACTGGCACGCCGCCCTGGGTCAGACGCTGTTCCTGTACGGGTCCAACATGACGGTGAAGGGTATCCTGAAGGACCCGCCCCCCAACACGGACATGCCCCTGGGCTTCGTCGTATCTTATCCCACCCTGAAGCAGTTCGTCAACATGAACAACTGGGTGAATATTTCGGATAGCTACTATTGCTTTGTTCTGCTCCATCAGGGCGACGACCCCAAACGCCTGGAAGCCCAATTGCCGGCCTTCATGGCGCGCCATATGCCTCCCGATCACTCCGGATACAACCTGCGCCTGCAGCCGCTGAGTGAAATGCACTACGATGAAAGGTTCGGGACCATCTCGGGAGTCACTTTCAGCAAAGACCTCATCAAAGCACTGGCGCTGATCGGGCTTTTCCTCCTGGTCGTGGCCTCGGTGAATTTCATCAACCTCTCCACCGCCCAGGCCACCAACCGGGCCAAAGAGGTGGGTATCCGGAAAGTCCTCGGTGGAACCCGGGGTCAACTGCTCCTTCAATTCCTGACGGAAACGGCGCTGACCTGCGTCCTTGCGCTGGTCCTGGCCCTGGTGGTGGCGTATTTCTCGCTCCCACTGCTGAATGGATTGATGGAAACGAAGTTGCACCTGAGTTGGGATTTGCTGCCCTATTCCGCGGGCATCCTCCTGGCGGTCGTCCTGTGTTCGGGCCTTTACCCTGCCTTCCTCCAGTCGGGATTCAAACCCATACAGGCCCTGAAGAGCCGCGCGGTTACCCAATCCACACGGGGTTTTTCCCTGCGGAAGGCGCTCGTGGTTTTTCAATTGGTGATCGCCCAGGGTCTGATCATCCTGACCCTGGTGGTGGTTTCCCAGTTGAACTACGTGAAGAACGCGTACCTGGGCTTCCATAAGGACGAAATCCTCACGGTGGATTTTCCACCGGATAGTGTCCACGGCAGCCGCAGGGATGTACTGCGCAATGAACTCCTGGCGCAACCCTCGATCGAAAGCGTCAGCTTTTCCACGGGTCCTCCTGCCGCGGGGGGCAACTCGTATACCGATTTTCAATTTGCCACGACCCATACGCACAAACCCGATTTGATCATCAATGTAAAGGGAGCGGATGCCGATTATTTCAAGTTGTACGGTTTCTCCCTGCTCGCCGGAAGGACCTATGGCCCCACCGACAGCATACAGAATGGCTTCGTGGTGAACGAGACCTTGTTGAAACAAGCGGGATTAGGCCGCCCCGGGGTAGCCATTGGAAAACAAATTCGGGTCGATGGGACCCTGGCCCCCATCATCGGGGTCATCGGGGATTACCACATGAATTCACTCCGTGACCCTTTGGATCCCGTGGTCATCTCGCCGCTGCCCGGCAACTATTATATGTTGAACATCCGGTCCCGGCCGGGTCAGGCCAGGCAAACCATCGCCGCCATCGCCGCCATCTGGGGCAGGGATTTCCCCGACTATGCGTATGAATATAATTTCCTGGACCAAAGCATCGCGGAAATGTACAAACAGGAAGACGTGGTGTCCACGCTTTACCAGGTCTTCGCCGGTATCGCCATCTTTATTTCCTGCCTTGGCTTGTACGGCCTCATTTCCTTCATGGCCATCCGACGCAACAAGGAAATCGGTATCCGGAAGGTACTAGGCGCGACGGTTGCACAAATGGTGTATTTGCTATCCAGGGAATTCACCCTGTTGATCGTGCTTGCGTTCCTGATCGCGGGACCCGTGGCCTGGTATTTTTCGCATGACTGGCTGGAGCGATACACTTTTCGGATCAACCTGGGGGTTGCCTTTTTCGGGATCGCCTTCCTGGCTTCGGTGCTGGTCGCCTGGCTGACGGTAGGCTATTCGGCCATCAGGGCCGCCATGGCAAACCCTGTGAAAAGCTTGCGCTCAGAGTGACAGTCCGAGTGCTGCCAGCTTGTCGCGGGTGTCTTCGTATTTTTGGTGGTGGATCCCCTTGAGGCCCAACCCTTCGGCCACCTGCACGAACATGGCGCGGTCGTCGATGTATACGACGTGCGCCTTCGGCACCTGTGCGATGTCCATAGCCACCCGCCAGATATCGGCGTCGGGCTTGCGGAAGTGGACGAAGCACGAGGATATGAAGAAGTCCACGAAATCATAGAGTTTGAAGTGGCGGATGCGGTGCTGGTTAAGTTCGCGGCCCTCGTTGTTCACCACCGCGATGCGCAAACCATACTTGGCCTTGAGCGCACGAACCAGTTGGAGCATCTCCGGGTAGGGTTGCGATTGCTCCAGCATGAATTGCTTGAAGTCTTCCCGGCTGAAGGATCGTTCCTGGTAAAAGACCGTCCGCGTCAGGTACTCATCCAAATCTAACTTACCCGATTCGTACGTATCGAACGTCATGCGATGCCGGTCGGTCATCTCATCCAGGTCGATTCCGAATTTAAGGGCCGCTGCTTTGCGTGAATTCCGGTCCCATCCATTGGTTAGAAGCACTCCGCCTACATCGAGGAAAAGTGCTTGTACGGGTGTTGTCGCCATAGGCGGCAAATCTAACTATAAAAGTTTATCCTTATGCAGGAGGCCCATCCCCTCCATGAGAATGGCCCCGCTCAGCTCCGTCGTCAGGTCCGTTTCCCCCGTAGGCGGTGCATTCCAGGCGGACCCATAGAAGAGGCCCGGGCGCTGCGTTCCCTGGAGCCATAGGGTTTGGGCGTTGTTCTGCAGGAACAGCACGTAGTTCTGCTGGGTCGTGGCGTCGAGGCCCTTGTCAAGGATGAGCTGGATCAGGTAGCGAACAAAGACGCCCTTGAACAAGCCCCCGTCCCCCTGGCCCTCGTTCTTCAGCAACCCGGAAGGTGCAAGAATGGGACTGGACAATGCGTTGTTGGCCGTGCGTACCGCGTCGTCCAGGTAGGAATTCTGCCCGGTGATGTTATACATCTCCACGGCGGCCCCGATGAACAAGCCCTGGTTGTACGTGAATATGTCGGTAACGTCGAGCTGCCCGTTGTTCTGTCCGTTGATACCGTCGTAAACGAGGCCCGTCTCCGGGTTCACCAGGGTGGCCCGCCACCACGTATAGATTTGCTGGGCCCAGGTCAGGTCGCTTGGGTTATTGAAGCGTTCGTACAACCGGGCCGCCAGGATACACGCGGGACCGTTGGCAGGCGAGTTTTTATAGTACAGCTCGTTCTTTTGCCAGGCAATGCCTCCCCCTTCCGTGGTGTTCCATCCGGTCTGGATGTTGGCCCAAACGGTTTCCACCGCGGTCTTCCACTGGGCGTTCTGCGTGGCGTCGTATGCGCGGAGCATGGCCAGGGCATTCCAGCCCATGTCGTCGTAGTATTGGCCGAGGAAGGTGCCCCCGTTAGCCGCCTGCACCCCATTGTACCACTGGGCCATGTATCCGGCATACGTTGTATCACCGGTGCGCGTATAGGCGTCCACGAGCACGTCCAGGGCGTGGGCCTGGGGCCAGTAGTTGAAGGTCACGTTGCCCTGGTTGTTAGCATTGAAATAAGTCCCCGATGCATTCCAGTAACCCGATATCAGGGCGGCGGTGCTGCTGTCGGGAATCTTGGTCCAGTCATACACGTACGCGCTTCCGGATCCGGTGCCCAGGTTGATGTTGTCGTAATTCTTTTCACAAGACATCAGGACTACGGCGATAAGTGCAAGTATGTTTCTCATGAGGTTTTATTGAGGTACAACGGTATGGGTGTAAGGATTGGGAGCCTGCAGGTACACGGTGATGTTGTTTTGCAACTGGTTTTCCGTGGGCAGGTCGAACTTGAAGGTATAATCCCACTGGTCGCTGGTCACGGGCACCAGGTAAAAATAGGAGGCCTGGGTCCCGGTTGTTGGCTCGTTGTTGTTCGAGTTGGTGCTCCCGTAGAACTCATACCCGTCGGGGGTCCCGCTGCCGTAATTGACGGTGAACTGGAACTTGTAGCGGTCCTCCAACCCCCAGGACTCCTGGGGCGCCTGGATTAGCTGGTTCAGGTCCTGCCAGATGCTGTTCCCCGCATAGCTCAAATGATACTTGATCGTGTCGAAATCCGAATACCACACGTCTATGCTTCGGATCACCGTGACGGAGCCCACCACATTATTGAAATCCAGGTTGAATCGGACCTGGGCGCTGGTGTCGGAATAAGTGACGGACCCCGTCTGCGACAAGGCTCCGGAGGTAGTGAGGTAATACGTCGTGGGTGTCCCGCTGATCCGGTCCACGAATTGATACGTGCCCCCGCTCTTGAGGGATGTGTACAGCTCGAACACACCGGCGGTGGTTTGCTTAAAGGGCAGAGCGCTGTCCAGGTTCGAACCTCCCTCGGTCGCCGATCCTGTCAGGTAGAGGCTGGCCGGGATGACGGCAAAGCCAGCGGGCCGGTTCACGGTGATCATGCGCGTTTGCGCGGACTTGACCATGTTGAGGCCCTTGGTGGAATAAACCGCCCAATAGATATTTCCCGTTCCAAGGGATGGGATCCCCGCCAAGTAGGCAATCTGGTTCAGTTGAGACTGGGTGACGGTGGCCTGGTTCTGCACCCCCACTCCGTCCGATGCCAGCTCGAAGACGGGGTGCTGGAATCCCGGGTCCCCCGCGGTATCGAAGGCGACGACGTACTGCACCAGGCTCCCGTCCTGGGCCGTGGCCGCGGCCCACTCGAAGGTCACGGGCGCGCCCGTGGCGGGCACGAGCTGTATATAAAAGCTGTCCTGGGGTGCAAACAAAGTGGCTACGGGGCTCACGGTCTGGTCAAGGCCGTAGTTGTAGGTGCGTTTGCAGGCGATGCTGCACAACACGAGTCCGAAAAATATATAGCGCTTCATCAGTAATTGGGATTTTGGGTGAGGTTGGAATTTTGCTCGAGTTCGAAAAGGGGTATGGGCCACAGGTAGTTCCGGCTGGGATCGAAGGTGCGGGGTGGCAGGCGCACGAAACCGTTGTCGATGGTCGGGTCTCCGTACTGGGCTCCATGGGGATATCCGTTGAGCACGATCTCTGCCGTCCTCCAGCGGCGGATATCGAATATCCGCAAACCTTCCAGGGCGAGCTCGCAGCGCCTTTCACGGCGGATGATGCTCCTCAGGGTGGGCTGGTCCCAGGCCGGGTTGAACGCGGTAGCGTTCGGGTCCGTGAACCCAGCCCTCGCCCTAAGGGCCCCGATGGTTTGGTTCCAGATCGGTGCGCTCATCTGTCCCAATTCGTTTTCGGCCTCGGCATACATCAGCAGCACATCCGCATAACGAATCAGGATCAGGTCCAAGCCCGAAGTCTCTCCCGCCGCCGCGGTCGGATCGAAGTATTTCCTGTAGTAGTACCCCGAAGGGGAACTGAAGCCCCCGTTGGGCACCCATTCATTAAGTGCTGCGGAATTGGGATCCGTCCCCGGTTTGATGTAGATGACCTGCGTGGAGCCGTCGGGATTGGTCCAGACATAATCATTGTACACCAGGGTGGCCGTCATGCGCGGGTCCCGGTTGTTGTAGGGATTGTTGATGTCGTACCCCGAATTCGGGTCTCCGATGGTGTCCCCGTTCATCATCAGGTAGTCGTTGATCAGCTCCTGTGTAGGACATAGGGCATTGTCCCTGGCTCCGGCTGAGATTGGGATGAAATCGAACAGCCAATCATAGGTCCGCTCGTTGGGCACGAATTCCTCGTCGAGGATAACCTCGCTGTTGTGCTCGTTGGTGGGGCTGAAGATGTTCGCATAGTTGGATACCAGGACGTAGGTCCCATAGGTATTCATGTTGATCAGGGTGTCGCAGATGGCCGCCACCGTCTGCCAGTCGTTTTGATACAGCGCTACTCTTGCCTTCAGGGCCATTGCGGCCCCGCTGGTAACCATGCCCAGGCTGGCCACGGGCACCGTCGTATTCACGGGCAGGTTGGCCTGGCACCAGTTCAGCTCGCCCTGGACGAAGGCCAGCACCTGCGCTGCCGGGGTCCGGGCAATGGACTGGGACTGCGCCAGGGTGATGTCGTGATCGAAGAGGGGGACGTCCCCAAACCATGTCATGAGCTGGAAGTACAGGTAGGCCCTGAGGAAGCGCGCCTGGGCTTCCACCAGCGTCTTCTGGTCCTGGGGATAGTTCGGTATCCGGTCTATGTTGTCCAGGAGAACGTTACAGGATTTGATCCCCGCGTAATGGCTGCTCCACTCCTGGTCGAAGCGTCCCAGGGAGGGATTGAAGCTCCCACTGGATATGCTGAACACGTTGTCCACGTCGTTGCGCCCGTTGTAGGCATTGTCGCTGAGCCCCTCGTTGTAGAAGAAGTAGTCGCTGGGCAGCATCTGGCTGTATGCCGTATTCAGCAATTGTTGTGCGTTGGCCGGGGTTGTCCAGTAGTTGGCGTCCGTATACTCGTAACTCGGCGCCTGGTTGAGCTTCTGACAACCCAGGGTTGTTATGATGGTGATGAAAAGGATCGTTTTTCGCATACCGTCGTTTTTAAAAGGTGAGGTCCAGTCCACCCCCGTAAAAAATGGGGGTGGGATACACGCGTCCGCTCTGGTTGTCTCCGTTCGTATTGCTCAGGTTGGTATTGAACTCCGTGGATTCGGGGTCCAGGAACTTCATCCCGGAAATGGTCAGCAGGTTTTGGCCCGTGAAGTAAATCCGGAGTTTCTGAACGTGGAGCTTCCTCGACAAGCCGGTCGGGAGCGTATAACCGATTTGCACGTTCTTCAGGCGCATATAGGCCCCGTTGAAGATGTACAGGTCCGATCCCACACTGTAGTCGTTGGACTGGCTGGGGCTCCCGCTCGCCGACAGGATGGGATATGCTGCGTGGGGGTTGGTCGGCGTCCAGAAGTCGAGTTGGTGCTGAAAAATATTGTACGAATAATTTCCCTGGAAGGGGTCCACGAGTTCACCCCGGACGAACATGTCCCTTCTCCCCACGCCCTGGATGAAAAAGCCCAGGTCTATGCCCTTGAAGCTGACGTTATACGTGAACCCGTAAGTATAGCGGGGGAATGGGTTTCCCAGCACATACAGGTCGTTCGCATCGATCACCCCGTCCCCGTTCTTGTCCATATATCGGATATCCCCCGGGATGGGTGTGATGCCCGTCAGCTTGGGATATTTGGCCACGTCCTCTTCGGTCTGAAAGTATCCGTCCCTTTTATAGCCCACGTAGGACTGGAAGGGGACCCCCGCCTTGATGACGGTTTGTATTTCGGCATCCCCGTTGAGCTGCTGGCCTCCGGGGAAATACACCACCTCGTTATGGTTATCGGAAAGGTTGGCAGAAAAATAATGGTCGAACGCCCCGGTCTTCAAATGGTACTTTGCGGAAATCTCCCAGCCCTCATCCCTCATTTTCCCCGCGTTGTAATTCGGCAGGCCTGCCCCGAAGGTGCCCGGCACCGCCGGAGATACGAGGATGTCACTGGTCAGTTTATTGAAGTAGTCCAGGGAAAAGGTAAGGGCATGGCGTAACACTTCGGCGTCTATACCCCCGTTGAACGTAGCCGCCTTTTCCCAGGTGAGGTTTGCATTGGCAAAATTATACCCGGTCCCCGATACGGGCGTATTGTTGAAACCGTAGGCGTTGTTGAAAAAATAATAGGTCGTCAGGTACTGGTAGTTGTTGACGTTTTGGTTGCCCAGGATACCGTAAGAGGCCCGGACCTTGATGTTCCCGAAGCGTTCGCGGATTCCCTGCAGAAAGGACTCGTCGGTTGCCCTCCACGCCCCGGAAACCGAGGGGAAGAATCCCCAGCGCAACCCCGGCGGGAACTTGGAGGATCCATCGAAACGATAGTCCACCTCCAGGAGGTAGCGGTTCCTGTAACCGTAATTGGCCCTGCCGAATACCGAATTCAGGCTGGATATGTAGGGGCTTTCGTTGGTGGTGGCGGAACCCGGGGAAACGATGGAGCCCGTGGTTGGTGTCCCCAGGACGCTGTCGGTATAGTTGTAATACACGTTGCTCGACTGGGCCGACAGGGACTCGTTGGAGGCCCCGACCAGCGCGCTCACGCTGTGCTCCCCGAAGTGCCGGTTGTACTCGGCTATCAGGTTTACGTTGGTGAAGATGGACTGGGAATAGTCGTCCCCCGTGGTGCGGGTATTCCCGTATACGCCTTCAGGGTAAAAGTCCACCTGGAGTTGCCTGAGAAAGCCGTGGTTGAAGTGCACGTCCCCCCCGAAGGTCCCGGTAAGCGAAAAACCTTTGGGCAGGCGAAGCGTGGCGCTGAAATCACCCAGGATGTCGTCGTTGTTGGTCAGGGAGTAGCCCCCCTTTTCCAAGATACCCAGGGGATTGAACTGGGTCAGCACCGAATTGGTGAGGTAGCGCCCCAGGGAGTCCTGCAACTGGAAATTGGTAGGAGTCCTTTCGGCATCGGCCATCAGGAACCCGTTGGAATAGGAATTGTTCTTGAGTTCGTCGTGGGTATAGGTCAGGGTCCCCGAAGCTTTGAAGATGCCGTAGTCGGTCGTGCCGCTGACACGGATATTGTCCCGCGTATAGCCGTAGTTGGGCCCCACGAAATTGCTCGATTGATCCACACCGCCCACGGACAGGAGGAAGGTCGAGTATTCGCCGCCCGCCATCAGGGTCACGTTATGGCTTTGCTGGGGCGCCGGGTGCAGGATGGACTTGAGGAACCATTCGTGGTCCCCGCCCTCCTTCAGGGCTTGTATGTCCATGGGCGTGTAAATGGGTGACTGGCCGACGTTGGTCAGGGATTCGTTTTTATAAATGGCGTTCTCCCAGGCGGGCACGGGCGAAAAAGTCACCTTGGGGTATTGCATCCCCCAGTAGCCACTGTAGGTCACGGTGGGGTGGGTATTCTTCTTCCCCTTCTTGGTGGTGACCAGGAGCACCCCGTTGGCGGAACGGGATCCGTAAATGGCGCTGACGCCCGCATCCTTCAACACCGAAATGCTTTCGATGTCGGCCGGGTTCAGGAGGGACAGGCTGCCGCCCGTAATGCCGTCGATGACAACCAGGGGCGTATTGTCCCCCATGGTGTGTACCCCGCGGATATTGAAATTTGGGGTGGCGCCCGGCTCGGGATCGTATTGCTGGATGGTCACGTTGGGGGACACGCCCTGGATGAGCTGCATCATATTGACGCCCGGCTTCCCTTCCAGATCGGCGGGGGTTATCTGGTCCACCGCCCCGCTCACGCTTTCCTTGCGCTGGGTACCATAACCGACGACCACCACGTCATTCATGTTGGTCTGGGCCAGGTGCAAGGTGACCGCCAGGGTGGACCGCCCCCTAACGGGCACGTCCAGGGTCTCGTAGCCCACGTAGCTGAAGTGGAGCACGCCATTGCTTTCCACCTCTATGTCGAAGTCCCCCTTGTCATCGGTGGTCACCCCCAGCCGGGTCCCCGGTACGGTCACCGATACGCCGGTGAGGGGCGCCCCGCCCGCGTCCCTCACCCTACCCCTAACCTGGATCTTATCCGGGGGCGGGGGGTTGGAGACCGGTCGGGGTTCCGCGCCGTTGACGATAATGGTTTTTGCCACGATGTGGTACACCAGGGGTTGGTCCCTGAAGCAACTGTCCAGCACCTGCTCCAGGGATGCGTCCTGAAGGTGGATGGTCACTTTCCGGGCTTGTTGCAGGAGCTCGTCGCTATAGAAGAAGAGGTACCCCGTCTGGCGGCGGATTTCTTTGAACACCTTCTTCAGCGGCACATCGGTTTCGGAGAGGGTGACTTTTTGGGAGTACCCTTTGGCACTCACCTGCAAGCAAGCCGAGACTAATAAAACTGCAGTCAGTTTGGTCATCATCAGCAACGTTTTGGTAGGGAAACAACGCCCGGGTGGCGCCGTTTCACAAAGAGCGTCAATTCGCATACATTTGCATTGTTTGGGTTATTCTGCTTTTACGGTCACCGTCCTCCCCTCCAGATTGAATTTCGCCGGCCCCGCCAGCTCCAGCATGTGCAATACATCCCCCAGGCCGGCGCTGCGGGGGATTTCCCCCGAGAAGTGCCGCCGCATGTCCCCTTCATAACGCACATCCACATCATACCAACGCCCCACCTGGCGCATGATCGTTTCGATCGTGGCGCCTTCGAACTGGAACAGGCCATTCTTCCAGGCGACAACCTGTTCGGTATCCGAATCAGTTTTCTTCAGGACGCCCGTTTGCCTGTCCAGTCTTGCTTCTTCCCCGGGCGTCAGCACCAGGTTACCTACCCTGACCGACCCCTGGAGCAAACTGGTATTGATGCTGCCTTCGTCATCATAGGCCATTACATTGAAATGCGTACCCAGGACGTCCACCTCCGTATCGCCCACTTTGACCTTGAAAGGCTGGCTGCTCCTGGCTGTTATCTCGAAGTAGGCCTCTCCCGTCAGTTCCACGCTCCGGTCTTTTCCGTCGAAGGTGGTGGGAAAGCGCAGGGACGAAGCGGCGTTCAGCCAAACCCTGCTCCCATCGGGCAGGGTCACCTGGTACTGCCCCCCCCTGGGGGTTCGAATGGTATTGAATTCCGACGCACCCCCATGCGCTTCGTATGCCAGGCGCCCGCCGCCCTGCGCCACGATCTCGGTGTTGCCCTGCCTGGCCAGGGCTCCCCGGTGAACACTATCCAACGTCACCATGGAGCCGTCCCCCAAAATCAGGAGGGCCTTGCTCGTGCCGGGTTTCACCAGGGGCCGCTGCGCGAGCTGCACCGGGGGCGCAGCCGGTCCCTGCATCAGCCACCAGGCGGTTCCCCCCAGGACGCCAACCAGCACCGCCGCCGCAGCAACCCGTCTCCAAATCCGCCCGACCTGTCTGGTTGGTGCGGATCGTTTCCAGGCCTGTTCCATCAGCGCCAGTATCTCCCCCGCATGTTCATCCATATCTACAAGGCTCATAAACTCGGCAACCTCCTCAGGTGTAGCCGTTTTGTCGTAATACTTTTCAAACAGGTAAGCCAGTCGCGAATGGGGCATAGATTTTCAGGTTGTCTAACGGAATGACAACGCGACCTGAAAAAAGAGGTAATGCTTTTTGAAATTTTTTTATCCCGTCAGCCTTCCCCGGATCGAACGCAGCGCCAGGGACATGTGCTTCCGGACGGTCTGCACCGACAAATGCAGGCGCTTCGCGATTTCGGCGTGGCTAAGGCCCTGCTGCCGGTGGAGCACGTAGACGTTCTTTTGCTGAGGGGGAAGCCTTTCTACTACCGCGTCAAGCATTTCTCCCAAAGGGTCCTCCTCCTGCTGCGTCTCGGGCCTGTAGGTAAGCTGTGCCATATGGCTCCTTTCCCGGGCCATTTTGCGTAAATGGTTGAAGGCGTGGTTCCGGGCGGCGGTGAACAAGTAAGCATCGAATGATTCCACCTCCCGGAGGGATTCCCTCCTGAGCCAAATCTTAAGGAATACATCCTGAACGATTTCTTCCGTGGCAGGTTTGGATTCGGTCAGGCGAAGCAGGTAGGCTCCCAGGCGGTGGTGATAGGCGCGGAAAAGAAAACCGAAGGCTGCCTCTTCTCCATTCGCCACACGGCATAGCAATTCCCTTTCCTTATATAATGGCAAGACAAGCACGAAGTAAAGATAAAAAAAAGCCCGTAAGCTCGTACTTACAGGCTTCCTAAATCGTTAAAGTGCTCGCTATTTCTTCACATTCACCGTAATGGCGGCGGACAATTTGCTGCCGTAGGAGCGGTGGATGCCATCGGCATATTGCAGGGCGAGCGTATGCTTGCCCGGGGTCAGGGTAATGGTGGTTCCGGTTTGGGCCTTCCCGAAGTGCAGGTGCGTCGAATCCTTGGGAACGACCGTACCCATGGCGACGGAATCTCCGGCGTCGATCAGGAGGTGGTGGTGGCCCGAATTCATTTTAATGGGACCCGCGGTGTCCAGGCCTATCCCGGAAACGCCGAATTCCACTTTCAGGGGGGATTTCACGGTTTCACCATCCTTTAAGTTTTTAAAGAATACTTTCGCGCTGTCGGGTATGGGGGGAAGGGGCTGGACACTGGTCATTTTCATGGAAGTGTCCTTGGCGGCCGAGTCTTTGGCGGCGGTGGTATCACCCGAAGAGGAACCCGTGCCGGAGTTGCAGGCGCCCAGTCCCAGCAGCAGGAGCGCGGGCAGCCATTTAAAAGTATTACTCATGTGGTTTTGATTTTGGTGCACAAGGTAATGATTTTGTGATCCCGCGGAGTGCTTACTTACTAATAAGTAAGTATATTTGAAGTATGTCTACACGCGATAAAATCCTGGAACTCGCCGAAGACTTTATCCGCACTAAGGGATACAATGGCTTCAGCTATTCCGACATTTCCCAGGCCCTTGCCGTCAAGAACGCGGCCGTGCACTACTATTTCCCGACCAAGGAATCCCTGGGCGCCTCGGTGCTGGAAAAGGAAATCCAGGGTTTCCTGGCGCACGAGGTGCATTGGAAAAGGTTGAACCCCGAAGAAAAAGTAAGGAAGCTATTCGAGCTGTTCGCGGGTTATGGCAGAATAGGGCTGAGCTGTTTGATGGGTTCCCTTTGTTCCGCCTACGAAACGCTGCCCTCGCAGGTGAGGATGAATACCAAGGCCCTGGGCCAGCGCATCCTGGCCTGGTTGACACCCGTACTGGAGGAAGGCCGCAAGCAACGGTATTTCCATTTCGAGGGCGACGCCCGGGACCGGGCCCTGATCCTCCTGTGTTCGCTGATGTCCTCCCTGCTCCTGGCCAGGGTGCAGGGTTTCGCCACGCTTGAAAGAATACACAAACAAATACTACAAGACCTGATCGCATGAAAAGAGTCGTCATTACGGGCCTCGGCGCCCTTACCCCCCTGGGCAATTCCGTATCAACCTTTTGGGAAAACCTGGTGGCGGGTAAAAGCGGAGCCGGCCCCATCACGCGGTTCGACCCCAGCCTCTTCCGGACCCGGTTTGCGTGCGAAGTAAAGGGGTTCGATGCTGCAGCTGTATTGGACAAATCCGAAGTCCGTAAAACCGACCGGTATACGCAATATGCCCTGGCGGTCGCGGAGGAAGCGATCCGCGATTCGGGCATCGACTTTTCCACCCTCGATCCCTTCGACTCGGGCGTCATCTGGGGAACGGGCCAGGGCGGCCTTGAAAGCTTCGAGGAGCAGGTAATAGAATATGCGCGGGGCAATTTCATACCCCGCTTCAGTCCCTTCCTGGTTCCAAAAATGATCGCCAATATGGCCCCCGCCATGATCTCCATCAAATACGGGCTCATGGGTATCAACTACACCGCGGTGTCCGCCTGCGCCACGACCAACACGGCGTTGATGGATGCCTTCAATTACATCCGCCTGGGCAAGGCGCGTGTCATCGTCAGTGGCGGATCCGAAGCGCCCGTTACGCATGCTTCGCTGGGGGGCTTTACGGCCATGAAGGCCATGTCCCAACGAAACGACGCGCCCGAGGGGGCTTCACGTCCCTTTGACGTGGACCGCGATGGGTTCGTCATGGGAGAAGGGGCCGGGGCGTTGATCCTGGAAGAATACGAACACGCGCGTGCCCGCGGGGCGCATATCTACGCGGAACTGGCGGGGGCGGCCATGACGGCGGATGCCTATCACATGACGGCCACGCACCCCGAAGGCACGGGGGCTTTCCGGGGGATGCAACTGGCCCTGGAGGAAGCGCGCCTGAACCCTTCGGACCTGGATTACCTGAACGCCCATGCCACGTCCACCCCTGTGGGCGACCTGAGCGAAATCAAAGCCATCGCCAGGTTGTATGCGGGCGCCTCCCGCGTGCCTTTGATCAGCGCGACCAAGTCCATGACAGGACACCTGCTGGGAGCCGCGGGGGCCGTCGAGGCCATCGCCTGTATCCTCAGCATCGAACGGGGGATCATCCCGCCGACCATCAATACGGTGAATCCCGATCCGACGATCCCAGGGTTCCTCCCCATCGTTTACGGGGAAGCGCGGTCCGCGGACGTGCGCAGCGCGATGAGCAATACCTTTGGGTTCGGGGGGCACAATGGGATCGTGGTATTTCGTAAATTCGAGGCATGAAAAATGCCAAGCCCTCCGTCGGGCCTCCGAACGCGCCGAAGCCTGCGGGGCTTTCGAACGCGCCGAAACCCGCGGGCCTCATGAGCCTGCTGACACCGTACCGTGGCCTGCTCTTCCTGCTGTTGCTCCTGGCCCTGGCCAGCAACGCCATCAACCTCTGGCTACCTAAAATCACCGCAGGCGCCATAGACCATTTGAAGCTCGGAAAGTTCGATGCGGATTTGGTGATACGTGAGTTTTTGGGCTGCGTGATCGGCATCTTCATCCTGACCTTCGCACAGGGCCTCATCCAAACGTACGCCTCGGAGAAAGTCGCACGCGACCTTCGTGCGCGTTTGTCGGATCGCATTTCGCGCCAAAGCTACGCTTACGTGCAGCGCGTGAGCCCCTCCAAACTCCTCACCAACCTCACTTCCGACGTGGACTCGGTGAAGATGTTCGTGGCCCAGGCCATCGTGTCGATCGCCAGCAGCATCGTGATCATCGTGGGATCCAGCATCCTCCTCATCCTCATCAATTGGAGGCTGGCGCTGGTTGTATTGACCATCATTCCCCTGATTGCGGGGAGCTTTTTTTATATTTTAGGAAAGGTTAGGGCCCAGTTCCGAAAGAGTCGGGAGGTAATCGACTGGCTCAACAAGGTCATCAACGAAAGTATCCTGGGGGCCGCCGTCATCCGTGTGGTCAATTCCCAAATGCTGGAGTACAACAAATTCGTGGAGGCCAACACCAAGGCAAAGACCATCGGCCTGGCCATCGTCCGCCTCTTCGCCACCCTGATCCCGGCCATCACCTTTTTCGCCAACATGGCTACCCTTTCCATCCTGGTGCTGGGCGGTCGCTTCGTATTGAACGGCACGATATCCGAAGGAAACTTCACGGCGTTTTATAGTTATGTGGCGCTGTTGATTTTCCCCATCATCGTGATCGGGTTCATGAGCAACATCATCGCCCAGGCCACGGCCAGTTTCCAGCGCATCCAGGTGGTCCTCAACACGCCCGATCCGGCCGATCCGGGGACCGTTGCGGAACCCCTGCGCGGGGATATCCGCCTGGAAGATATTTCCCTGGCTTATGGGCAAAAGCCCGCTTTGAAAAACATCAATATCAACATCCCCGCGGGATCCCGGACTGCCGTCATCGGGCCGACCGCGGCAGGTAAAACGCAGTTGTTGTATCTCCTCACGGCCCTGGTCCGCCCCGATTCGGGGACCATCCGTTTCGACGGAAGACCCCTGGAGGACTACGATAAGGAATCCTTCCATCGCCAGGTAGGCTTCGTATTCCAGGACAGCATCGTCTTCAACCTGAGCATCCGGGAAAACATCGCTTTCAGCGTCGCGGCCGACGACGACTCCCTGGAGCGCGCCTTGAAGACCGCCGAGCTGAAGGACTTCGTGGACGGCCTGCCCGAGGGGTTGAATACCATCGTCTCCGAAAGGGGCAGCACCCTGTCCGGGGGGCAAAAACAACGCCTCATGCTGGCCAGGGCCCTGGCCCTCGACCCGAAGGTCCTGCTACTGGACGACTTCACCGCGCGCGTGGATTCCCACACGGAAAAGAAGATCCTGGACAACGTGGCGCGGAACTATCCCAATATCACCTTGCTCAGCGTGACCCAAAAGATTTCTTCGGTGGAGCACTACGAGCAGATCATCCTCCTGATGGAAGGCGAGATCATCGCGAGCGGCACGCACCGGGAACTCATTGAGACGTGCCCCGAATACGTACAGATTTATAATTCTCAACGCAGCACCAGCCAACTAGCCGATGGAATACAATCTTAACAAACCCGCACCCAAAATCAAGAATTGGACCGCCCTGAAGAACCTCCTGGGCCTGATGACCCACGAGCGTCCCCGCCTGATCGCGGCCTTCGTCATGATGATGATGAACTCGGGGTTGAACCTCCTGGGGCCCTTGCTGGGGGCGATCGTCATTAACCGCTATATCGTCACCGCGCACCCGAATTATCCAATGGTGCTGCAATTCGGGCTTCTTTTTTTGGGAATGTATGTCATCGCCCTATTCACGGGTTACATGCAGACCCGATTGATGGCGGGATTCGGACAGCGGCTGTTGTATACGTTACGCAATTCGATTTTCGGTAAACTACAGGGGCTCCCTGTCGCCTTTTTCAATCAAAACAAGGCGGGGGATTTGATCTCCCGCGTGAACAACGATACCGACAAGCTGAACCAGTTTTTCTCACAGTCCCTGATGCAATTCCTGGCGAGCCTGTTCATCATGACCGGGGCGGCGTTATTTATGTTATTTTTCAACTGGCGCCTGGGTGCGGCCACGCTGGCGCCCGGCCTCCTGCTGTATCTTTTTACCCGCCTTACTTCGGCCTGGGTGAAGAAAAAGAACGCCCAAAGCATGAAAAGCGTGGGCGGCCTGAGTGCCGAAATCCAGGAAAGCCTCCACAACTTCAAGGTCATCATCGCCTTCAACCGCCGCGATTATTTCCGGAAAAAGTTCGAGGAATCCAATCAGGATAACTATCATACCGCCGTCCGCGCGGGTGTCGCCAACAATATCTACCAACCCGTCTTCGGCTTTTTCGCGGGGCTGGGGCAACTGGTTGTTTTGATCTTTGGAATTTACCTCATGCGCCAGGGCCAGGGCTTCAAGCTGGGCGACCTCATCGCCTTCCTGGCCTATGCCACCAACTTTTATAACCCGTTACGCCAATTGGCGGCGCTGTGGGCGAACTTCCAGGTCGCTTTGGCGGGCTGGGACCGCATTTCCGCGATCCTCCGCCTGGAGTCCAACCTCCCCCTTCTGGCTGCGGGACACGCCACCGGGGGGGCGGTGATTTCCTTCCGTGACGTCCACTTCCATTATCCCGACGGGAAGGAAGTCCTGCACAACATCGGCTTCGACCTCGAGCGCGGCAAGACGTACGCCTTCATCGGGCCCACGGGTGGTGGGAAGACCACCACGGCCAACCTCATCGCGCGCCTCTACGACCCCTCCCAGGGCGTCGTGCGCCTTCACGGAAGAGACATTCGATCCTTTACGCCCGAAGAGCGGACGCGCATGATCGGTTTCATCCTCCAGGAGCCCATCCTGTTTAGCGGCACCCTGAAAGAAAATATCCTGTATGGCAATACCGAGTATGCCGGCTTGTCCGCCGAACAGGTCCGCGTATTGCTCGACTCGGCAGGACTGGAGGGCCTCGTGGATCGCTTCGAACTGGGCCTGGACACGCCCGTAGCCTCGGGTGGGGAGGCCCTGAGCCTGGGCCAGAAGCAGCTCATCGCCTTCATGCGCGCGGTGCTGCGCCATCCCGACTTATTGATCCTCGACGAGGCCACGGCCAATATCGATACCGTGACCGAGCAACTTTTAGAGGAGATTCTTCGGAAGCTGCCCCTCTCGACGACGCGCGTCATCATCGCGCACCGCCTCAATACCATCGAAACCGCGGATGAAATCTTTTTCGTGAATTCGGGGGAGGTGACGCGCGCGGGGTCGTTGCAGGATGCCGTCGGGATGTTGCTTCACGGCAAGCGCGTCAGCTAAGTATGAAACCATTCGCCATAGTTTTCTTTATTTTTTGCGCCTTTGGCGCCGACGCCCAGACGCTCACGCTCTCGGGTACTACCCTGGACAGTTTTCCCCGTACAACGCTCAAGGTGGACGACCATACCTACAGCGGGGTGCCCCTCGCGGCGTTGCTCAACAAGATCGGAGCCCCGCTGGGTCCGCAGCTCCGCGGCAAGATGATGACCTATTATGTCCTGGTAAAAGCTCGCGATGGTTACCAGGTTATATTCGCCCTTCCCGAGCTGGACAGCGCCTTTACGGACCGTGTGATTCTCGTGGCCGACCGGGCCGACGGCCAACCCCTCCCTGCGGACCGTGGGCCTTACAGGCTCATCGTTCCCGGCGAAAAGAAACACGCGCGCTGGATATTCGGCGTGACCGACATCATGGTTAAAAACGCGGCGCCATGAAAGCGATGTTGCTGGCGGCGATGCTGCACCAGGGGCCCAAGGTTCTCGTTGCCGCAGCGGCCGACCTGCGGTATGCCATGGATTCGTTGGTGGCGCTTTACACAAAGTCACATCCGGAGGCCAACGTTCAAGTGGTCTATGGCTCATCAGGAAACTTCTTCGAACAAATCAAAAACGGCGCGCCCTTCGATTTGTTTTTTTCGGCGGATATGGCCTATGTGGAGCACCTGCGGGAAGCGGGAAAACTGAGCGGCCCCGTGGTCCGCTATGCCACGGGGCACCTCGTGCTATGGAGCCTGCACGCGGACGTTTCAAAAGGGATGTCCGTTCTGACGGATGTTGCAAAAATCGCCATTGCCAATCCCGAGCACGCGCCCTACGGGCAGCGCGCGGTGGAAAGCTTGAAGTATTTCAAGATCTACGATGCCGTTCAGTCGAAGCTGGTGATGGGTGAAAATATTTCCCAGGCCGCGCAGTTCGCCGCCACGGGCTCGGCGGATGTGGGGATGATTGCGTTGTCGCTGGCCCTTTCCCCGCCCATGCGGAACGGGCATTATTGGGTGGTGCCGGAGGAGAGTCATGGGCCGTTGGAACAGGGGTTCGCCTTGCTGGCCCATGCCGCCGGCAACAACGCTGCGGCGGATTTTGCGGCGTTCGTGCAGTCGGCCCCGGCCCGCGAGCTTCTGCATCGCTTCGGATTCCAATAAGCCCTGTAACTTCGGCTCCATGATCGACCTCCAACCCATTTGGCTCAGCCTTCGCCTGGCGCTGCTCACCACGGCGTTGCTGCTGGCGCTGTCCTTGCCGCTGGCGTGGTGGCTGGCGTACGCGAAGTTTTGGGGGAAAGGGGTGGTGGAGGCCCTCATCAGTCTCCCGCTGGTGCTGCCGCCCACCGTGCTGGGGTTCTACCTGCTCCTGGCCTTCAGCCCTGAACACGCCTTTGGGCATTTCATAGAAAAGTATTTCAACATCCGCGTGGCTTTTTCCTTCCCCGGTATTCTGATCGCTTCGGTCATTTATAGTCTTCCTTTCATGGTGCATCCGCTTCGCTCGGGGTTGCGGAACCTGCCGCCTTCGCTGAGGGAGGCCGCCTATACGCTGGGCAAGTCTCCCCGGGTCACGCTGTGGCGGGTCCTGCTGCCCAACATCCGCCCCTCCCTGGGAGCGGGGCTGGTCTTGAGTTTTGCGCATACGCTGGGGGAATTCGGGGTGGTCCTGATGGTGGGGGGAAATATTCCCGGTGTGACGCGCGTGGCTTCCCTGGCCCTGTACGACGAGGTGCAGGCCATGCACTACCTTACGGCTAATATGTATGCAGGCATCCTGCTGGTGCTTTCCTTTTTCATTCTCCTTGGCGTTTCCCTCTTCAGACATGATCCACTTTAGCGCACATACCGAGGCACCGCCCATCGATTGTTCCTTTGAGTTGCGATACGGGGAGTTCCTGGGATTGTACGGTCCCACGGGTTCGGGGAAGACGACGATCCTCCGGATGCTTGCCGGGCTGAACAATGCGGCAAGAATTACGGTCGACGGGGTGGTTTGGGACCGTTCGGTTCCGCCCCAGGCGAGGGAGGTGGGCATGGTCTTCCAGGATTATGCCCTTTTCCCAAATCTCACTGCCCGTGAGAACGTCGCTTTTGCCGCATATAAGGACTCCGAACATGTAGAGACACTCCTTGACGAATTGGAAATCCGGGAGTGGGCCGACCGGAAACCTGCGCTGCTCTCGGGAGGTCAAAAACAGCGGGTTGCCCTGGGGAGGGCCCTGGCACGGAGGCCGAAATTATTGCTCCTGGATGAGGCCCTTTCGGCCCAGGACGCAGCCATCCGTAAACGCCTACAGGCGTACATCAAACAAGCAGCCAAAGGCCTGACCACCATCCTGGCCAGCCACGACCCGGGCGAACTGCAAAACCTCGCCGATCGCACCCTTTGTATTGAAGGCGGACGGATCGTGGGTGAAATATGAACTTACTGTTAAGGAGCGCGCCGCATCCATACAGCCCCTAGTTTTACAGCCATGAGAAAGACCATCCTCTTTGCAAGTATTTTGTTCTTTGCATGTAATAAGTCGCCGGAACAAGTCAACGTGTCACAGCAACAATTCCACTCGGGAACCTTTGTGCAACCTGGCGACACCCTGAATTCGGTGGCCGCCGTCAAGGGAACACTCCAGGCGGGGAGCACTTATTACCTGTCCAGCGTCAACGGGGACGCCGTCATCAATGCAGGGGACACCCTCGTGATCCAAAGCGGGGTGACCATTTACGCCGTTGGTTCGACCCTGGGCACGCAGGACCATTCGCCGGGCATCGTCGTGAACGGCACGCTCCTGAGCCTGGGCACCAAGGCCGCGCCGGTGCTGATGACGATCGGGGATGCCAGTCTCCGTTCGAACCCCGCCAACGATCCCCAGGACCCCAATACGGACCCGGCTTTCAAGGGCTATTGGGGAGGCATCCAGGGTATGCCCGGCGGGGGTGACATCATCCTGAAGTGGACGCGCATCGAATATACGGGTGGCCTGACGCCCCTCAACGCACCGGCCCGGGCGGGAGAACAACGCTACGCGGTGTGGATACAAAACCCCGCTTCCCACCTCGTGGTGGAAGATTGCTGGTTGTACGGCTCGGCCAACGATTGTCTCCGGCCCGCGGGCGGCTCCTTTGAAATCCTGCGCAATACTTTTGAAAAGGTTGGCGTTACCGCGGGTGAATGTGTCAACGTGAAAAGCGGCAGCGTAGGGGACATTGCTTTCAACGTGGTCGTGGGCGGAACGGGCAATGCCTTCAAATCGGCCAATACGGGGGGACAAAATCCCCAGGCGAACATGAACTGTTTCAACAATACCATCCTCAACACGGGGTATCGCCAACTGAAGGTCGGTGAAGGGGGCTCCCTGGACTTCGAAAGCGGGGGCCGGGGCAATTGTTACAACAACCTCGTGGTGAATTGCAAGTTCGGGCTGGCCATCACGGGGGCGGCGTCCGCTACCGCAGCCGCCGATACGGCCAATGTATTTTACGGATATACCTACAACTACGGGGATAGCGCTTTCATCACTTCCCAGTTCCTGCCTTCCGGTTACATCACGCAGGCCCAGCCTTCCGACATCAACGGGGGCAATAACACCACACCGGGCGCCAACAATCCCGAATTTACAGGGTACACGTTACCCGTGACTTTCGGGATCAATTTCATAGAAGCGGACTATGTAGGAAGTTATGACTTCCACTTGCAGTCCACTTCCCCCGCCCTGGGTAAGGGTTACACAGGTTTCAGCGCGTATGGGTCCGTACCCGTGGACCCCGTCTTCGGGGTGACGACCCTGTCCCAACCCAGCAAGGACATAGGTGCTTATCCTTCGGACGGTTCCGGAAACCAACATTAAATGATCCAACTCCTTTTTGCGCTCGCACTCTGTCAACCCGTCGACACTGTTCCCGACCTGCCCGAGATCTCGCTCCTGGGGAATCCCGGTAGCGACAAGGGCACCCAAATCCTGGAACGGAATTCGGTCCAGATCCTGCGCATCACGGGGGCCGAAACGATTCAAAGGGCAGGAGACCTGACGATCACAGACGCCATCCAGCGCATGGAAGGCCTGTCCATCATCAGGGGAAACTCCGGAGAGGATAGCCGCGTCATCATCCGGGGTATGAGCCCCAAATACAACACCACCCTCGTGGACGGGCTGGTCATCCCCAGCCCGGACGAGCGGGACATTCCATTGGATCTCTTTCCCTCGGGGCTTGCGCAGCGCGTGGAGGTGTACAAGTCCCTCACGCCCGATATGGAAGGGAGTGGGATCGGGGGATTGGTCAATATCGTGATGAAGGATGCGGGGCCTGCACCGACCTTGACGCTTAGCCTGGGGACGGGATATAGCCAATTGTTTTTCAACAGGACCTTCGTGACCTTCGACAGGAGTGTCGTCGATTACAATCCACCGGCTAACGACATCTTCACCAAAGCCAACCTCTCGTTCAGGTCTGTGCATGCCTTGCCGGATTTGTTGGGCGGAATGTCCTATAGTCATCGTTTCGACCACAGGCGGATCGGGCTGGTGCTGGCCTTCGATTACCAGGGCTCTCACCGGGGTTCCGATGGATATTTTATCAGCACCGGCACCGAGCCCGGCCTGAACAATACGCCCGGAGCCACCGACTATTTTACGAGGCAGTATTCGGTTGCGACGCTCAAGCCCAGCTTTTACAACCAATGGGACTTCCGACCCAACGATCTAAATAAAGTAACCCTCTTTAGTTTCTATACCCACCAGCTCGAAGCCGAATCGCGGATGTCGGTGGACACCAGCCTGGTCGAGGGACGCAGCGGCCCGGGTACCGGCCGGATCGATATCCTGGAAAGGTCCAGGCTTCACGTCCGGGATATTTACAGCAGTCTCCTCACGGGGGACCACCGCCTGGGTTCGCGTTGGTCCCTGCGCTGGGCGGGGGCCTTCTCCTATGCCTCCGGACGCTACCCCGACTGGGCCGAACTGGACGGCAGCACGGGGCGTCTCCAAAGCGGGGACAGCATCCTCCAGACGCCCCTTTACCTGGGTCCCCTGGAAAGGCAATGGCTGGTCAACAAGGAATTCCAGGAGGAGGGAAAGGCCTCCCTGGGGTATCAGTGGCGGCGCTTTCTGCTGGAGGGTGGCGGCGATTTTCGCCACAAGACGCGCGATAACTTCTACACCGAATATAATTTCGAACCCGCCTTGTCGGGGGGGTATGGACAACCCTTTGTGGACATCTATCATGCGCAATGGTTGAACAACGACGGTCCCGAAAATCCATTGGGCTCCGGGGCCAATCCCAATACCTACCATGCCTACGAGGACATTGGCGCCTTGTTCCTGGCGGCCAGGTACTCGGGACCGCGCTTCGACGTCGTGGGGGGCGTCCGCCGCGAAAGCACCCTTCAGGACGTCACCTCCTCCGTGGATCCCAGCCAGAGCTATGGACAGCACATCAGCATCCGCTACGCGGACTGGTTGCCCAGCATTTTATTCAAATACCAAAACTGGCGCTTATCTTATTACAAGGGCCTTTCCCGCCCCGCACTGTCGGATGTGACTTTCTTTTCGCTGGTAGAGGAAGACTTCAACATCGCGGGGAACCCCTACCTGATCCGCACGACCGCGCAAAACCTGGACCTGCGCTACGAACATCCTTCCTGGAGCCTGGGGGTTTTTTACAAGCACCTGCAGGACCCCTTCGAAAAAACCCTCCTCAACGCGGGAGATACCCTTTATCCCTTGCCCCAAAACGGCCTTCCCTATACACCGGCAGGAGTACTGACCGAACAGCTTCGGAACTACGGGTCGGCGAACAACTATGGTCTGGAGGGTGGATATACGTACACGCGGGGACGCTGGGGTGCGAACGCGCACTACACGTTTACCATCAGCCGCATCACGCAAACATCCAAGTGGAAGACGCGCGTCGATCCCCAAAACCCATCCAGCGACATCGAGACCATCAGCCGCCCCGAAACGCGTCCCCTGGAAGGACAATCGATGCACCTGGGCGGACTCAGCGCGTGGTACAAAGACCCTTTGCGTTGGACCGCCCAGGTTTCCTTTACGTATACGGGCGCCCGGATCAGCGACGTATCCGGATGGTATGGACTGGACGTATGGCAAAAGGGATATGCACTGCTGGATTTGGCCGCCGAGCGGCGCCTGGGCGCATTTAGCCTATTTGCGCGTGTATCCAATGTCCTCAACGCCGCGACCGTCAACGAGATTCGCGGAGCCGATCTGACGGTGCAGCGCATGCGCAACGGGCAGCGGTATATGCTGGGGATGCGCTGGAATGTATTAAATTGATTACCATGAAATATTGGCTACTCGTCGTTTTCCTTGCGCCCCTATCGTTGCGCGCGCAAACGCCCGGCGCCGCGGGCGGGGGCGCGCAAACGCCCGACACGGCCCAGACTCCCGGCCCTTCGGGCACCCGCGTCCTCCTGCCGACCGGCTGGTACCTCAGCCCCGCGGGCACCTCGATCCCTTTGAGCAGCGACCTGCCGTTGAACATGGTTGTCGCGCCCGATGGAATACACGCCGCGGTGACCAATAACGGGAACGGAAAACAATGTATCGATCTGCTGGACCTGGACTCAGGGCGCGTGGTTCAAACGGTGCCCATTCGTAAAGCCTGGCTTGGCCTCGCCTGGGGCCGCCGGAGCCTGTATGCATCGGGCGGCAATGACGACATCATCCTGCGCTACGCTTTTGCCGGCGGGCGCCTGGGACCCGCCGATACCCTGACCCTCGGGGCGCCCTGGCCCCGCGCAAAAATCAGCCCCACGGGACTTGCACCGGACGAAGAGAACAACCGCCTTTATGTCGTCACGAAGGAAAACAATTCACTGTATATATGCAGCATCCGTCCCTTCAATGTCCTGAAGCGCATTCAACTCTCCGCGGAGGCATACACCTGTGTCGTCGGCAAACACGAACTGTACATCAGCGCCTGGGGTGGGAAAAAAATCTGGATCGTCAATACGCGACAGAACACGTTAACCGACTCCGTGCCGACCGGCGACCACCCCAACGATATGACCCTAAGCAGCAACAGCCGCTGGCTGTACGTGGCCTGCGCCAACAGCAATACCGTCTCAGTTATCGATGTGCACCAGCGACGCGTAGCCGAGACACTGAACACCGCCCTGACCGCTGACGCGCCCATCGGTTCCACGACCAACGGCGTAGCGCTAAACGATAAGACCCTCTATATCGCCAATGCTGATAACAACTACGTGTCCGTTTTCGACGTCTCGCATCCGGGCCAAAGCACCTCCCTGGGCTTCATCCCCGTGGGCTGGTATCCCACCTGTGTCAAAGTGTGGAAGGGGAACCTCCTCGTGGCCAACGGGAAGGGCCTCACCTCCATGGCAAATCCCTATGGTCCCAGTCCTTACGGACACAAAAACGCTTTCAAACAAAGTCCCCATGAGGAACAGTATATCGGAGATATGTTCAAGGGGTGCGTGTCGGTGATCCCACTCCCCGATACCGCGCGCCTCGCCGCATACACCCGGCAGGTCTACGCCAATACGCCGTACTCGGACTCCATAGCCCGCGTAGCCGATGGCCAGGCCGGCAACCCCATCCCTCGCGTATCGGGAGAGCTCTCCCCCATCAAGTATGTATTTTATATCCTTAAGGAAAACCGCACCTACGACCAGGTGTTGGGAGACATGCCCGAAGGCAACGGGGACACCAGCCTCGTCCTCTTCGGCGAACGGGTAACGCCCAACGCTCATGCGCTGAGCCGGGACTTCGTCCTGTTGGATAACTTCTATGTAAACGCCGAAGTGAGCGCCGACGGGCACAACTGGTCCATGGCGGGCTATGCCACCGACTTCGTCGAAAAGAACTGGCCGACCAATTACAGCGGGCGGGGCGGCAATTACGACTTCGACGGCCACCGGCCCGCAGCCAATCCCACGCAGGGCTTCATTTGGGATTACTGCGCGCGGGCGGGTGTGAGCTTCCGCAACTACGGGGAATTCGAGGACAACGGACCGCCTACCCTCCCCGTCCTGAAGGTGGCCGCGAATTATTGCAAGCCCTATCCCGGGTGGAACCTGGATATCCTGGATACCTATCGCGAAAAAATCTTTGAACGCGACTTCGACTCGCTGGTTGCTTCACACGCCGTGCCCCACTTCAACACCATATACCTGCCCGACGACCATACCAGCGGCCTTTCCCGGGGGGATTACACCCCCATAGCCCTGGTCGCCGATAACGACCTGGCCATGGGCCGCGTGGTGGACCACATCTCGCACAGCCCCATCTGGGCCGAGTCCGCCATTTTCGTCCTGGAGGACGATGCCCAGGACGGGCCCGATCACGTGGACGCCCACCGCTCCGTGGCCTACGTCGTCAGTCCCTACATCAGGCACCATACCGTGAACCATGGCCTCTATTCCACCGCGGCCATGTTGCGCACGATGGAGCTCATCCTGGGTTTGCCTCCCATGAGCCAGTATGACGCGGGCGCCACGCCCATGTGGAGCTGCTTTTCCGCAATGCCCGACACGTCCGCCTATACGGCGCGTCAGGCCCAGGTGGATTGCAACGCCCGCAATACGGCGTTGACGCCGGGGGCGATCCTGTCGGAGGGGTTCGATCTTTCGCACGCGGATGCGGTGCCCGACCGGCTGATGAATCAGGTAATCTGGGAGGCCATCAAAGGCGCCGGAAGTGTCATGCCCGCACCGCGGCGCAGCGCCTTCGTCAAGGTGACCCGTGGAGACGATTAGCGTTGCCGGCCGACGCTATGGATGACCAGAATTAAGTTTTCCTTAGGATAATAAGTATTATATTAAGGAATGCTGCGCAATTACTTTACCATCGCCCTGAGAAATTTTTGGAAACACAAAGGTTTCTCCGCCCTCAACCTTTTCGGCCTCACCATAGGCCTGACCACCTGTCTCCTCATCACCCTCTTCGTGGTGAGCGAGCTCGGTTACGATCGCTTCAACGCGAACGCGGATCGTATCGTTCGCGTGACTGCGCATTTCAAGATCGACGGGCAGGACCTGAATGAAAGGTTGTCCCCCGCCGATTTGGGTCCGGCAATGGTCAGGGACTATCCACAGGTGACGGCCTTCATGCGCATGCACGACCAGGGCCCTGTCAAAATCAGGAAAGGAAATGAGTTCCTGGTCGAGCCAAGGGCGGTATTTGCGGACTCCACCTTCTTTGCTTTTTTTACAATCCACGTCCTGGCGGGCAGTCCGCAGTCGGCTCTGACACAACCCCGCAGCGTGGTCCTGTCGGCTACGGCGGCCGCCAAATACTTTCCGGGTCAAACTGCGGTCGGACAAACGATGCTGATCGGGGATACCACGCCTTATAAAGTCACCGCGGTCATGGAGGACATGCCCGCCCTTTCCCATATCCATTTAGATATCATACGCTCCCTGTCCACCCAGGGGGACAGCCGCGAGGTCAATTGGGTGAACAATGATTACAACACCTACCTCCTGCTCAAACCCGGCGTGAAGAATATCGACGGCCTCCTGGCACAGGCCACGCGCAAATATGCCGACCCGGCGCTGAGAAAAAATGCCAACACCTCCCTGGACGCCCTGGAGAAGAAGGGGGATTTCTACCGCTATGAAACCATCCCCCTGACGCGCATTCACCTGCATTCCCAACTGGCCAGGGAAGCAGAACCCTCGGGCAACATCACCTACGTGCGGATATTCATGCTTACCGCCATCCTCATCCTGTTGATCGCGTGCGTGAATTTCATGAACCTGTCCACGGCGCGCAGCGCCGGACGCAGCAAGGAAGTAGGCGTGCGCAAGGTCCTGGGCTCCGGCCGGGGCGCCCTGGTGGGCCAGTTCCTCACGGAGTCGGTGATTCTGTGCGTTACCGCGACCCTCCTGTCCGTCATCGCCACCATTTTCCTCCTGTCCTGGTTCAACCGCCTTTCGGGCCAGCACCTCAGTGCGGGGTCCCTGCCCTGGAGCTGGCTGGCGCCGGCACTGATCTTGGGATCCGTGGGCATAGGACTTCTTGCGGGGAGTTATCCCGCCTTGGTCCTGTCCGCTTTCATGCCCATACAGGTGCTCAAAGGAAAACTGCGCGCTGGTTTCAAGGGCAGTTGGTTCCGCAACGTCCTGGTGGTTTTCCAGTTCACCACGGCCATCGCCCTGATTATAAGCACCATGGTCATATACAGTCAGCTCAGTTATATACGGCACAAGCGCCTTGGCTTTAACCGGGACCAGGTCCTGATCCTGAAAAATACAGGCGCCCTGGGAGACCATGCGCTCACGTACAAGCACATCGTCCAGCAGATTCCGGGCGTGCAAGGTGCAACCCTCGGAAGTTCTTTCCCCACCAGCAACGAACCCGAGGCCGAGGCCATTTTCAAGGATGCCGCCATGACCCAGGTCATGGGGCCGGAACGCTGGATGGTCGACCCCGATTATATTCCCACGCTGGGCATGACCCTGTCCCGGGGACGCAACTTCTCCGCCCAGATGCCTTCGGATTCGGCCGCCATCATCATCAATGAAACCTTCGTCACCCAGCTAGGTTACAAGGACCCCCTGAAGGAGAAATTGTACGGGACTGACAATAATGGAAAAAACCTCGCCATGCCCATCATCGGCGTTGTCAAGGATTTCAATACGGGCTCCTTACGCCAGCCGATCCCCAGCATGATGTTCCAGATGGGTTATGACAACTCCAAACTGGCCGTCCACCTCTCCGCCGACCACACGGAGGAGGTCATCCGCCGCATGGAGGCCGAATTCCGGTCCATGCCGGGCACGGTGGGTCAGCCCTTCCAATTCACCTTCATGGACGAGGACTTCAACAACCTCTACCAAACCGAGGTCCGGATGGGTCAGATCTTTACCGTCTTTACCTTCCTGGCCGTCCTCGTGGCTTGCCTGGGCCTGTTCGGCCTGATCACGTACGCCGTCGAGCAACGCGCCAAGGAAATCAGCATCCGGAAAGTCCTGGGCGCGGGCACGGGACACCTCGTGACCCTCCTGTCCAGGGATTTCCTCGGCTTGGTGGGGGTTGCCACCCTCATTTCCTTTCCCCTTGCCTGGTGGGGTATGCACAAGTGGCTGGAAGGCTTCGCCTACCGTACGGCCATCAGCCCCTGGATATTCGCTGGCGCGGCGCTGGGGGCTTTTGGGATCACGCTGGCAACCATCGGGTATAAGGCGTTCCGCGCGGCGATGACCAACCCCGTGAAGAGCCTCAAGGTGGAGTAGCCGCGGCGTGTATCGCTGGCGGTGGCGCACCGCCGCACCGCGGCACGAATGCCTCCGCCACTTTTCCCAGAATCGGGTCCCCGAGGAAATCCTCGGGATGTCGCACAATGTCCGTCAGCAGTTGCAACGCCTCTTCGAGGTCGTAGTCTTTCAGTACTTCTACGGCTCTGTCAATAGTGTCTGTATGCAGCTTAGTCATGGTTTCAATTTTTTAATTTTCCACGGCTTCCCGCCGGAAGCCCATAATCTGAGTTTGCGTCTTGTAATCGGGCTCGTCCTGGGGGCCTTTGCCACGCTCAGCTTCTCGGGGTTGTCGATCAGCAGGTCCATGACAGTCCTGTCGAATTTGATCAGGTAAAAGCTGGGCAAGGACTGGAAATGGTTTTGGTAAAACTTTTTTCCGTCCAAATAGCGGTTGTCGAAAACGAAGGCGGAACCTTGCGCCCGCTTCGATTGTAGCGTGTCCATGACAGTTTGTTAAAAAAGCAATGAATAAAAAACCTTATACGCGGGAGGAAGTCAAATTATAAGCCCCAAGGGACTTGGCAGACTTGAGTGAAAGGAATGCGTTAAAATCGGGAAAAGCCGGCCCCGCCGGGATGCAGCACGACGGCGGCAGGCCGTTCGGTGCAATTGTTGATATGTGTATATTTGCGGGACATAACGGTGCAAATATAAAAATATTAATCTATGAACAAAAAAATCTTCTTTTGTTTTTGGTGCGTTTGCGTTGCAGCGGCCGCCCAGGCTCAATCGCGGAGGATCGACACGGTCGCTGTCGGGATCCTCGACAAAATGAGCGCCACGATTGGGGACCTTTCCTCCTGCAGCGTCGTCATCCACGCCAATTACGACATCGTTTCCAGCGAGCTGGGATTGATCAAGCACTCCGATGAAGTGGAGTTGTTCCTGCACGGTCCCGACAAACTACTGGAGCGTTCGGAAGGTGACCGGGGCACGCGGTCCTTTATTTATAACGGAACGACGCTCAGCTATTATTCCCAGGACAAGAACCAGTACGGACAAATTCCTTCCACCGGCAATCTCGTCAGCATGATCGATACGGTCAACAAGGAATATGGGATCGAGTTCCCGGGCGCCGACTTTTTCTACCCCACCTTCGTGGACGACATTATGATGGAATCCAAGGCCCTGGTATACCTGGGGCTTACGAAAGTCGGAGGAAAGGAATGCTTCCATATCGCGGGCGTGGGCCAGGACAAGACCTTCCAGTTCTGGGTTTCCAACGACGCCTGGTGTCTGCCCATGAAGATGGTCATCGTCTACACCGAGGGCGGACAGAACCGCCAGTACGAAGCCACTATGACCGACTGGCAAATGAATCCCGGCCTGCCCGATGCCCTGTTCGAATTCACGGTTCCCCCAAGGGCCCGGAAGATCAAGCTTGTTCCCATTGCCAACAGGAAAACTATCACCCCTAAACCATGAGCATTATGAAAACGGCAATATTCATAGCCCTAGCGGCGACAATCATGAGCACACAGGCCAGGGCCCAACGCTTTGGGCATGGCAACTTCGGGGGTGGCGGCGCCCGTCCCGCGCCCGCCTTTCATCCGGCGCCCGCGCCTCAGCGCGTGGAGGCCCGGCCGGTAACGCCTCCGCCTGAGCGCATCAACGGGGGGGCACAGCGCGTGGTGACCCACGATTACAACCGCAGCGTATATCCCAACGCGCATCCCGTCAACGTACACCCTACGGCTGTGGACGTGCACGGCCGGGTCGCGGTCGACTCCCACATCGGCGGTAACGTCTACCATACGGGTTCCTACCATGGCATCCATCCCTATTACTATCACCCATACCGTCCCTTTTACTGGGGGCCGCGCTGGCATCCTTACGGGTTCTGGCTGAATGCCCTGGCAGCGAATGCCTTTTATTTTTCACTGGCCAACCAGGCGTATTATTATGACGATGGGTGCTATTACATTCCTTATAACGGAGGCTACCAGGTAGTCGCCCCGCCCATAGGAGCCGTGGTCGCGTACCTGCCCGAGGGTTACGAAACGACCCAGGTAGGAGATCAAACGTATTACTACTACGGTGGCGCCTTCTACGTTTACAACGGAACGGGGTACCAGGTAGTCCAGGCGCCCCCTGGCGCCGTGGTGACGGAGCTTCCCGACGGGGCCCAGCAACAGGACCTGGATGGACAAAGTTATCTGGTGTTCAACAATACGTGGTTTCAGCCGATCTCCCAGGACGGCCAGGATGCGTACGAGATCGTCCCCCCGCCCGGTAATTGACCGATTTTTCCAGCATATTCACCGACCGCATTAAACGCCTGGCGATGGCGCAAGTCCCTTCTTCATGAAGGGACTTTTTTTGCGCTCGGCCATCGTCGTCGTCTTCACAACCGGGTGTGCCCAGGGTCATGCGCCCCAGGGTCACTATCAATCCACGCCCATCGTTGCGGACGGAAATGCCGACGACTGGCCCCTGCCATTACGCTTTACCAATCCCGCGCATACGTATTCCTTTAACGTCACCAACGACAATACGAACATCTATATCTGCGTCCTCACTAAGGACACCCGTATGCAGCAACGCATCCAAAAGGCCGGGATGGATGTTTTCTTCGATCAGACAGGGAAGGAAAAACATGACATCGACCTGTCTTATCCCGAAAGCAACGGGGACGGGATGGTGTTCAATACGTCCGGATTCCTGAGCATCGAAAACGGGCAGTTCAATCTCGGGGAAAAGAGATGTCCCATCAAGGTCGTGATGACCATGCACGCGGATTCGACCCTCGTGTATGAGGCGATCGTGCCGTTGTACACCGTGTTGAAGCGCGGAGGGTTGGATCCCAAAACCCTGAAAAAGGATTTTAGCGTGGGGATCGTGATCGGGGCATTTCAGCAACAGTCTCAACGGAACAATAATAGCGGCTACCGGCCGCACATGGGCATGCGCGGCGGGGGCTTCGGCGGCGGCGGATATGGCGGAGGCGGCGGCCGCGGCGGGCAAAGCCAGCAGCCGAAATCCCAAAACGACGTCGCCTGGTATACGTTCCGCTTCGCCCAAAAGGGCTAGCGCCCCCTAGCGCCCGTGCCCCTGGTAGAACTCCTTCCTTTGATCATCCTCATCGTCCAGCAGCGCCCCCTGGTGGACCTTCGTCCAATCGAAATGCCGGTTATACCGGTTCAATGCCGTCTGGGGATCGAAGACACGCGTATCCGAAGGCACCGCCTCATAAGGTGTAAAGTCGGGCTTATCCGTAAAGAAATCCGATAACAGCGAGGCCGTCAGGTCGTACTGATTGACGGGTCCCGCCCCCGTGATGTTATAAATCACCTTCAGGATGGACCCGAAATTGGCGTGGGTATGCGAGATGTAACCGTGACGTACATAGGGTCCGATCAGGATCAAATCCGAACGGTGCGCATCGATATGGTCCACGCCTCCCTGGGCGTCGTCTTCGGTGACGACCACCAGCATGTTCTTCCAGTAGGGTGTGTGCGACAGGAACTGGATGATGCGTCCCAGCGCCAGGTCGTTGTCGGCCTCGTAAGATTGCAGATACGGATACCCGTCGCGAGGCCGGGGACCCGCGCCGTGGTCGTTGGGTAATTGCATCACCACGAGCGTGGGCATCGTATCGCGCCCGGTTAGCCAGCGAAGCGTGAACTCGCGCTCGAACTGGTCCACGCGCAGTTGATCGGGAATGTTCGTATTGAAGCCCGCGTAGGTGCGGGAGGTACGGTTGTACACAGCCTTGGGCAATGGAAAGACCACGGGCTGCATGGACCCGAAGCGCGTTTCATTCCATTCTTCCCAGACGCCGGAATATTCGTTGGCTTCCCCGAAATTGTAGAAGGATACGTGGTGACGGTCCATGTTTTCCCAAAGCCCCCCTATTTCATTGTAGTCCTCCGGGTCCATGCCTCCCGTGGACCCCGGGAAGCGGCGACCGGGGGCGGAGGAAAAGGCGCGGAAGTCACCTCCCTCGGCCGAATTCACCTCCACGTATTCGTTGGGTATGGTGCCGATCATCCAGTGGTGTCCGTGGATGGACGCGTCGCTGTCACAATAAAAATTGTCAGAAAAAGCATACGCGCTCGCAAGCCTCAGGTGATTGGGCATGACGAGGGCGTCGGCAACGGCCACGTTATGTGAGCCTCGCTCGAAAATAGTCGTATGGATTCCGAACCTTGCTATCGTGGAGTCCCCGATGGCTCCCCCGGTCATTTGGCCCATGACCTCGTCATAGGTCCGGTTCTCCTTGGTGATGTACATGATGTATTTGATGGGGCTTTGGCGCAGGCCCGGCTTCGGCGGTAGTGGATTTACGCCGTCATCGGCCACAAAAACGCTACGAAAGGTATTGCGCAACACTTGCGCAGTGTACCGCGCCAGCGTGGCCGAGTCCGGTACCGGCACCTTCTGGAAAGTCCCCAGTTGAATATCCCCGATATACGTTCCCTGGGGCGGCGCATGAAAGCCTTGCCCCCCGTTGGGTCCCGCTCCGTATCCGCGCGCGGACGTGATGTATAAAAAACCGCCAGACTGCACCACGCGCGTCGTACCCCAGCCCGTGGGAATGAAGCCTTTCGTCTCGCCCGTGCGTGTATCCACCACCGCCACAGCGTTGAAGCCCAGCAGGGCCACGTATAAAGTGGATTCGTCGGGGCTGAGGCACAACCCAAAGGGCATGAGCCCCCGGTAATGATCCAAAGCCGGATCGGCCTTCAGGACGATGTCCTTGAGCATTTTGTGCTCTCGCCAGTCGATCACCGAAATGATATCGTCGGTGGCGTTGGACACATACGCATAGCGGCTCCCTACCGCGATCGAGTTCGGGCTGGCGCCTCCCACGATTTCCGCGCCTTCCACCACTTGCCCGATCTGGAATCCCGTCTTGAAGCGATCTATGACCTGGTTATTGTTCAGGTCGATCGTGAACACGCTCATGGCGTCAGGCACATGCGGGCTGCCCAGGCCGGGTATCTTCCTGCCGTCGACCACGACCCCGTTTTCAGAAGCCCCGGTCACCACCCCGTACGGCGGAAAATCGAGCATCATGGAATCCTTATTGTGAGGCGTGACGCCGGGCACCAGGGGATAAGCATACAGCCCTACGTTCGCCACGAAAGCCGTTTGCCTGTCCGGGCTGAGGGCGATGCCGAAGGGAATACGCCCCACCGGCACCGAAGCCACGATGGTCCGCGTTGCCAGGTCGACCCGCACCATTCGGAAATTTCCGCGATCAAGAACGAGAAGCTGGTTACTATCCAGCAGCAGGTCCGAAGTATAGCTGTCCTCGAAGCCGTTGCCATTGAGGGAAATCTCGCCAATGCGTTTGCGGCTGGCGACATCCAGGATCACCACGTTCCCCTTATTCCCCCCGCTGAGGTAGGCATACTTCGAATCCGGCGACCAGGCCGCGCCCAGGAAAGCCGCGCCTTGCATCACCGGGGGGATGCTGTGGTCGTAACTGGGAATGCGCGTCACGTCCTGGATATGCGCCGTGGGGATGAGGCTGATGACGCCGTTGTGCAGGACCAGGGCTGTGTTTCCATCCGGAGACATTGCGATGGTAAAAGCTGAGCGCGTGATCCGGACCGTTTCCCCCGCGGGCGTCACGAAGCGGCCGCTGGGAATCACCGTGGTGCCCGCGGTATCGATGTGGCAATAGGCCGTCCCCGCGGGAACCTGGAGCGTAGTTTGCGCAACCGCCGGCATCGCAGCGAGGCATAGAAGGCAGAACGATAATTTCATGCCCTCAAGGTAGGACCCGAATGTTAAGTGTAGGTAAACTCACTCATATACCCTGAGGCGGCTCTTCAGGAGGCGCACTTCCTCCCGCAGATTGTCCAGCCGCTCCAGGAGATACCGGATCGCCTCGATCCCCTCCAGGTTGATCCCCAGGTCGGTATGCAGGCGCAGGATGCGTTCGACCTCTTCCAGGTGATCCGTCGAGACCAGGATGCGGTCCCCGTTGTCGTTGATGTCCACCAAACCCTGTTCCCCGATGGCCCTCACCAGGGAAATGTCCACGTGGTAATGCGTGCAAACCAGGTCGGCCGGGATCCATTCGTGTTGTTCCATGTTGCTACTTTTTATCGGTTAGCCAGTTTCCGGAACAGCCCTTTTTGCTCTTCCGTGAGGTTGGTCGGTATGTCGATAGTGAAGGTTACAAAGAGATCGCCCTTTTCTCCCTCTTTCTTATACAAAGGGAACCCCTTTCCCTTGAGGCGCATCTTGGAATCGTTCTGGGTCTCGGGTTTGATCTTGAGTTTCACCTTCCCGTCCATGGTCTCCAGGGTCACCTCCCCGCCCAGGACCGCCGTATACAAATCCAGGTGCTCCGTAATATACAGGTCGTTCCCCACGCGCCGGAACCTCGAATCGTCCGCAATCACAAAGGTCAGGTACAAATCCCCGTTCGGTCCCCCGTTCACCCCCGGACTTCCATATCCCTTCAGCTTGATCACCTGCCCGTTCTCTACCCCCGCGGGAATCGTGATGCGGATATCTTTTCCATCGATGGTGATGATGCGTTTGTGTGTTTCCGCCGCCTCCTGAAGGGTAAGGTGCAGTTCCGCCTGATAATCCGATCCCTTGAACTTTGCGCTGCTCCGCTGCCGAGGGGCGCCGCCTCCTCCCCCGAACAACGACTCGAAGAAGTCCGAAAAATGCCCTTCGCCCGCGCTGCTAAAGAAGTCGTCATAATTTTGCTGTCCGCCATACTGCCCCCCTTGCTGCCGCCCCTCTTGCTGCCGCTGCTGCCTCGCCTGCTCGAACGCCTCGGCATGCTGCCAGTCCTTTCCATACTGATCGTACTTGGCTCGCTTCTCCGCGTCGCTCAACACCTCGTTGGCCTCGTTGATCTGCTGGAACTTCTTATTGGCTTCCTTGTCGTTGGGATTCAGGTCGGGATGGTATTTCCGCGCCAGTTTGCGGTAGGCCTTCTTAATTTCGTCCTGGCCGGCGCTTTTATCCAGACCCAATACTTTGTAATAATCGATGAATTCAGCCATGGTCAATTATTGCCGGACAAAGGTACCATTTTTAAAAATATAGGAGATCCAGCGCCCGGTTACCATACCGTCCTCCAGGACCACTGCCAGGCGGATCGTCCGGGTGGCCTCATCGTACCGGATGAGCTTTCCGACTGGCATCTTGCGAAAATCCACGTAAAAACCCAATTGGTTTTGGAGCCCCGTTTAGGTTTGGAATAACCCCACCGTATCGTTCACTGAATCCCCCATTATCGCATACGCGGAGATGCTTTCGCGCCCCTTCAGTATGTCCGTTATCGCATCGTTTTTGCTCAAATACCAGGTACCTTTCTCCGTAGAAAGGGTAAAAATCTTTTCCACCGAATACGAAGACCCAGATTCGGGATCGAGCCCAGCCCGGGTCTTCACTTTGCCGTCGTTATAAAATTGGTAGACCCTCCAATAGGTATGTGCCTTTCCTCCAAGTCCGCTATCCCAAGTGTATATGCGAAACCGACCATCCTCGGACGTGCATATCCCCAACTCCGGAATGGGCAGTGTTTTGGAGAAAGCAGAGGCGTAGCGCAACAGCGAATCCCGGAAAGCGGTATTTGCCATTGTCAGACTATCATAAGTGCTGTCCGTGAAGTCGTGGTGAATTTGGATTGCCTCCGTAAAGTGTTCCACCTGTCCCATCAGGTACACCATTTTTTCAATGGACTGTCCCCTGACAGCACAAGTTAATGCCATTCCAACAATCAAAAAATAACACGAGCGCATGTCCCTCCCAAACTAACTATTTTTTCAGTAACTTAGGTCAAGAAATGACCCCCATGAACGCACTCACCTTAGAAAATAAAAAATACATCGTCCTTACCCAAAAGGAATATGATGACCTTAGGGTAAAGGCCACATTGAAAACCGTTTCCGCAAAAAAGCGAACCCTTTCCGAAGGGAAGAAGCTAGCCTATAAAATGATCGAAAAGTGGGCAAAAGAAAAGTAACCATTCTGGACCCAGCCACCGAAGAAGTCGCGAGAATAGCTTACTATATTGAAGGAAAAGGGTTACCAAAAACTGCAAAGCAATTTGTAGATGAAGCGTTTGCTTTTTTTGAAACCTTGTCGGATGAAAGGGTTGTTCACAGACCCTGCCCGCACGTAACCTGGAAAAATCTCGGGCTCAGATGTGCAAATTTTCGAAAGAAATATATCGTTTCCTATTTAGACAATACGAATGAGATTATCATCTGTGATTTTACAGCACAGAAACGTCTGAAATAAACTATGCGTTCTTCCATCTTTCTTTTCCTTTTTTGCTCCGCTCTCCAGGGCGTCACCCAAGTCCGCCTGCCCCAGCTCATCAGCAACGGCATGGTCCTGCAACGCGACACAAAATTAAAAATATGGGGCTGGGCCTCCCCCGGCGAACAAGTTCATATAAAATTCCTTGGCAAAAATTACCAGGCCACCGCGGACAATGACAGCGCCTGGGCGGTAACGCTGCCCGCATTGAAAGCAGGCGGTCCCTATACGATGGACATCGACAAAATCCACCTCACCGACATCGCAATAGGCGACGTCTGGTTTTGTTCGGGCCAATCTAATATGGTGTTGAATATGGACAGGGTGAAGGAAAAGTACCCGGAGGAAATCGCTACGGCGGAGTACCCCCTTATTCGCAACTTTTTCGTGCCAACGTTGGCAGACCTGGCCGGACCGCGCAAAGACCTGCCGCCGGGGAAATGGATCGGGGCCACACCCCAAAACGTGCTGAGCTTTGGCGCCGCTTCCTATTTCTTTGCCAGAGAATTGTACGCCAAATACCGCGTTCCCATCGGCATCATCAACAGTAGTGTGGGGGGAACGCCCATCCAGGCATGGATCAGCGAAGCCGGCTTGAAACCCGTGCCCCATGAAGCCCAAAGGGCGGAAATGTTCCGCACGGCATTGCGAACGATAGCGAGGGAAGCAGCCCGCCGGGGTGATCGGGCAGCGACGCGCGATACGACACAAGCCCCGGCTCCCGAGATGCCGAAGGCGCCACCAAGGGACCTCGGCCAGGATGGCCGATGGTTTGATCCCGCCTATCAACCCATTGGTTGGCAATCCTACTGGTTGCCCGGCTACTGGAACGACGAGGGCATCAGGAACCTGAACGGGGTGGTTTGGTTCAGGAAAGAGGTAGATGTACCATCTGAAATGACGGGCCGCAAGGACAGCCTCTTCCTGGGCAGGATCGTGGACGCTGACCAGGTCTACGTCAACGGGCGCCTGATCGGGGAAGTTACCTACCAATATCCGCCGAGGAGATATGCCCTGCCTGATGGTCTGCTGAAACCCGGGAAGAACCTGATCGTGGTTCGGGTCAGTAATACCGCTGGAAAAGGCGGCTTTGTACCCGACAAACCTTATTACCTGGAGGCCGGGGGAGAAAAACTCGACCTCAGGGGAGACTGGCAATATAAAGTCGGACAAGTTTACCCGCCTCCCCACGCGCCGATCCATGGCTGGAGCACCATCTTCCACCCGCAGGAGGAACCCACAAGCCTCTTCAATACCATGGTCGCCCCCGCACAGCCCTATGCCATCAAAGGCTTCCTTTGGTACCAGGGCGAAGCCAACGCCGGCAATCCGGCGGAATACAACGTCCTGCTGCCCGCCTTGATCGAAGACTGGCGCGCAAAATGGGGAATGGGCAAGCTTCCCTTTCTGTTTGTGCAACTTCCCAACTTCATGGAAGCGCAGTACACCCCCGGGCCGAGCAGTTGGGCTGAACTCAGGGAAGCGGAGCTGCACGCGCTGAAAGTGCCGAATACGGGCATGGCCGTAGTCATCGATGCGGGGGAATGGAACGACATCCATCCCCTCGACAAAAAAGTCGTGGGCCACCGTCTCTCGCTGCTGGCGGAAAAATTGGCCTACGGCGAGCAGGAGTTGGCAGCCGAAGGCCCGCAGTACGAATCGGCTGAAATAGAAGGCGACAAAATTGTAGTGCGTTTCAAAAACGGCCCCCTCGTCGCCCACGATCCGGATAATGCGTCTGTGACCCGTGGACCCATCGGCGGCGCCCTCGCCCAATTCACGATCGATGGTCCCGACGGCAAATTCGCCTGGGCCGATGCAAAAATCGAAGGCGACAGCGTCATCGTCAGCAATCCAAACATCAAAAATCCCGTCGACGTCCGCTACGCCTGGTCGGACAACCCACAAGATGCAAACCTCTATAACGCCGCCGGTCTGCCCGCCTCCCCTTTCCGCACGGACGATCCGTATAAAGGCGACGGCCCGTGGAATCATAAACAATGCGCCGTGGTCCTGACCTATGACGACGGCATCGAAGCCGATCTGGATCGCGTCATCCCCGCCCTGGACAGTGTGAACCTGAAAGGGACATTTTACCTCATCTGCGGCTCGACAGCAGTAATAAATCAAATGGACGAATGGAAAATGGCTGCCGCGGAAGGCCACGAGCTGGGGAACCATAGCCTGTTTCACCCTTGTGACGGGGCCCTGCCGGGTCGCAATTGGGTCACGCCCGACAACGACCTGAGCAAATACACCCCAACGAGGGCTGTCAATGAAATCATAGAAGCCGACGCTTTCCTACAGGCCATCGACGGCAAACTCCATCGCACCTTCGCCTATCCCTGCGGGGACCTGACCATAAAGGGAGATACCTTCTACACCTCTACCTCGCTGCGATACTATTTCGAGTGCGCCCGTGGCGTGACGCCGGGATTGCAGACCGCCGACCAGGTGGACCTTAATAACGTGCGTTGTTACGCCATCCAGGACAAGAGCGCGGAATACATGATCAACCTCGTCAAACAGGCCGGGCAAACGCATACGCTCCTTGTTTTCCTCTTCCACGGCGTAGGCGGCGGCCATTCGATCAACGAAGGTTGGGCGCAGCATACGGCGCTGCTCCAATACCTGAAAGCGCACGAAAAGGAAATCTGGATCGCGCCGATGGTGGAAGTAGCGCAGTACATCCGTAACTTGCGGTAATGGCAAGACCCCATCCCCCCGGCACAGGGGAAAAGCTGACCTGGAGACAACGGATCAAGGCCCTAAGCAATCTCCCCGCTTTCTTTCGCCTCGTTTGGCAGACCAGTCCCTGGATGACGGTGGCGGACGGGGGAGTGCGCGTCATCCGATCGGCCATCCCGGTGTGCATCCTCTATATCGGCAAGCTCATCATCGACCTGGTGGTCCAATTAAGCCGGCACCCCGGGTCCTTTCACAAGGAACGTATCTGGGAATTGGTGGCCATTGAATTTGGGCTGGCCATCGTTTCGGATGCCCTGGGGCGGCTCACGAATCTCCTCGACAGCCTTTTGGGCGACCTGTTCGCCAACCATACCACCGTGCTGATCATGGAGCACGCGGCCATCCTCGACCTGGACCAGTTCGAAGATTCAAATTTTTATGACAAGCTGGAAAGGGCCCGGCAGCAAACTACGGGGCGCACGGTCCTCCTCTCGCAGGTCCTCGGGCAGGTGCAGGACCTGATCACCATGGGCTTCCTGGCGGCTGGCCTGATGGTCTTCAATCCCTGGCTGATCCTGCTGTTGCTGGTAGCGGTCGTGCCCGCTTTCCTGGGGGAATCGTATTTCAACGACAAGACCTACCTCCTCACGCGCGAACAAACGATGGGGCGGAGGGAAATGGACTATATCCGCTACCTGGGCGCCAGCGACGACACAGCCAAGGAAGTGAAACTGTTCGACCTGAGCGGCTTCCTGGTGGCACGCTACAAGGAAATGTCGGGACGCTTTTACCGCGATTACAAGCGCCTCCAAACGCGGCGCTCCGGCTGGGGGACGGTATTTGCGCTGATCGGGAGCGCGGGGTATTATGGGGCTTACGTTTGGATCATCGGGCGGACCCTGGCGGGCAACCTTTCCATTGGCGACCTGACGTTCCTGGCGGGGTCCTTCCGCCAGTTGCGGGCGCTGCTCGATGGAATATTGACGCGCTTCACGAGCGTTTCGCAGGGCGCCATCTACCTGAGCGACCTCTTCGAGTTTTTCGAGATCAAGCCCCGTATCCGGCTGGCCCCAAAGCCGGTACCATTCCCGAATCCGATACGGGAGGGCTTCACCTTCGAGGACGTGGGCTTCCGCTACACGTACTCGGAGCGCTGGGCCAACCGGCACCTGAGCTTTACCCTGAGGGCTGGCGAAAAGCTGGCCCTGGTGGGCGAAAACGGGGCGGGAAAAACGACCCTGGTGAAGCTCCTTTCCCGCCTCTACGATCCCACAGAAGGACGCATCCTCCTGGACGGTATCGACCTGAGGGAATACGACATCGCGGATTTGCGCCGCAACATCGGCATCATTTTCCAGGATTACCAGCGCTACCAGATGACCCTGCACGACAATATCGTCGTGGGCAATATCGCCGAAAGGGAAAACGATGCCCTCCTGGAAACGGCGTCGCGACAGAGCCTTGCCGCTGGCCTCGCCGAAAAGCTACAAAACGGGTACAACCAGGCTTTGGGCAGGCGCTTCAATCAGGGGGTGGAGCTCTCGGGGGGAGAATGGCAAAAGGTCGCCCTGGCGCGCGCCTACATGCGGACCGCGCAGGTGCTCATCCTGGACGAACCCACGGCCGCCCTGGACGCGCGGGCCGAATACGAGGTGTTCCAGCGTTTTTCGGAATTGACGTTGGGAAAAAGCGCAGTCCTCATCTCCCATCGTTTTTCGACCGTCAGGATGGCTGACCGGATCCTGGTATTGGAAAACGGCACCCTGGTCGAGATCGGCAGCCACGAAGAACTCCTGGCGCTGGGCGGCCGCTACGCCGAATTATTTCAGCTCCAGGCGCGGGGCTACCGCTAGGTTCCAGCCTTCCGTCACCAGCGATAATGGCCCATGCACCTTTTCCAAGGGGACGCTCACGGTGACCGTGGTGCTTTCGCCGGGGGGCAGGGAGAAATAATTGTCGGACCAGAAGGAAGGCATGACCTCCGCGCCCGCGCAGATTACCTGGGGATTGAGGAAAAATGCCAAAATCTTCGAGCTGTTGACGAAGCGTATCGTGTACTTGATTTCCCGCGCACCCCGTACGCGACCCAACACCTGCGAGGTGACGTTTGCCGACGCCATCCCCCGCAGGGACGTGAAGTCATGATTGGGTGCCATCCAATACAAATTGCTGGAAACAACTCGCCCCCCGCGCGACAACTCAAGGCTAACGAACGATACCCCCGAAGGCAGGGCCAATGGCAACACCTCCTTCGCCGACGCCGTATCCGCCGAGGTGGAAACCGTACGATCGATGAGAACGAGGCCCTCCGGCGAAAAGACCCGCGCGTGCACGGAAAGCCCGCGCACAGCAAGATACGTCCGATTGACGACTGCTACGGTGGTATCATCCAGATTCAACTGCACGTGCAGCGGCTCGCAAGCCCTTTGCATAAAATAATACCCCGCATTGGGCTCCAGGTACCAGTCGTAAATCTGCCAGACGACGCTGGGAAACGCGCTGTTGAGCTTCCACAGCATCACCCCCCCGGTGGTGGTCAAATGATGCCCAGCCGCCTCGAAAATCCCCCGGTACCCATCGGCATTCAACAACTGCATCTTCGAGGAGAAATCGCGAACACTAACCGCAGTGCCATAGTGCGACACCATCGCCGCATAATACTTTGAATAGCGCGCCGCGCCTTCGCAGGCGTCATGGTAGCCCCAGGAATTGTTCAGTGGAAAGGGGAGTGTATCATCCGGCACCAAATCCGGAATCACGAGCGGCAAAGAATTATACGGCGGTTGTGAAGGCAGTCCCGTTTCATCCTTGAAAACCCAGTCCTTGCCCGCGTCCACGAGGCGGTAATATACTTCGGGGTCCTGGTACCAATACGAGCCCCCGCTGTACACCCCGGAAGCTTTATCGTCGGGCCAGGAGCCGGGCCAGTCTTTGGACTGTTTGGCAAATCCCGAGGAACTGGGGATAAAGGGCCGGGTCCCATCCAGCGAAGCGACGTTGTCGCGCATGGCATTGTAGAGCTCTTTCCGTGCATGACCTTCGTTGCCGCCCGTCCAGACCAGGAGGCTCGGATGGTTGCGGATGCGCAGGATGGTGCTGATGAGGTTGCGGACGAAGACGTCCCCCTGCAGGGGCCAATCGGCGGACCCCTTGAATTCGCCCTGCGTGTCTCCCGTTACCCAGAAGTCCTGCCATACCAGGAGGCCGTAGCGGTCGGCCAGGGTATAGAAGTCATCGGTTTCCCCGATCCCTCCGCCCCAGATGCGCACGAGGTTGACATTCGCATTCCGGCACAGGTGGAGTTCGTAGTCGTAGCGCGCCGAATCGCGGTTGAGCATCATGTCGGGCACCCAGGCGCCACCAACAAGGTGAACGCGGTGTCCGTTGACATAGAAGTCCCGCCGCAGCCACCCATTGACTTCGGTCGTTCGGGAACCTACCGTTCTTATGCCCACCAGGAAAGAGGTATCGTCCGAAATGCCTCCGGCCGTCGAGACCTGCAGGCGCACGCGATAGAGATCGGGGCGTCCGTATCCGTTGGGCCACCATAGGTGGGGATGCGCCAGCACTTGTTCGAGGCGCACCACCTGATCCTCCCCTGCCCCAAAAGTCAGGTTTCGCATAACCGTTATCGACGTCCCGGTGAAGGTCTCCGGGCTGATGGTCATGCGCAACGAACCTTGCGCGGCAGCACCGTAATTATGCACAAACATGTCGAGCGAAAGGCGCGCCCGCGAAGTATCCGTAAACGTCGTCACGACGTGGGGCAGCGCTATCACCACGGGCCCCGTGGTCCGCAAATACACGGGCTGCCATATCCCCATGTTCCGGTCATGCACCTCGGGGATCCAGTCCCACCCGATCGAGCACAACATCGTCACGTTCTTACCAATGTCGCCCGTGGGTCCGCCATTCAGACCGAAGCTGCCGAGCGCGCGCAGCTGTGGAGCATCCGGCAGGCCGGGCACATCCAACGGATAGATCAAAACCGCCAGAGCATTCGGGGCGCCCGCACGAATGGCGGCACTAACATTCAACCGATACTCCGCGAACATTCCCACCATCTGCGACGTATCGGCGATGTGCTGTCCATTGACCCACACTGATGCCCGGTAGTTGATCCCCTTGAAAATAAGTTCAAAGTGTTGCCCCCGGTCGGCCGCGGGAACTGCGAACGTCGTCCGGTACCAATAAGGTTTTTTCCAGGGATTGGAGACGCCGGGGATATGGCTGAACCTGCCGAGATGGTATTGAAGGTTGAACGTATCGGAAGCGTCGGGAATCAACATATTGTTCATGCCCTGATACGGGTCGGGGTATACCCCGTTGGCCACCAGGCCCGTCAGGACGGTAGAAGGAACCGTAACTGGAAACCAATATTGCGAGGGTGTATAGTCCGGTAGGGAAAGGGAGTCCCCGGAAGTATGAACAATTTCGGTGGATTGAAGGGTAAATTGGCTCAGACGCACCTGCTTAACCGATTGTGCAGAGGCAGACACGAAACCGAAGAAAAAGAAGGCGAACGCTATTCTCATAGCGCCAAAACTACCGAATCATCGCCATAAATTCCGTAGTTCGTCCATGCGGATCTCAAAAGCGCAGTCGGCGGACACCCGCCTGGAAATAAAGGTTATGATTGCAACTTCGTTCAAGGTTCCCACCAGATAGGCGAAGGGCCGCAGCTCCCCCTTCAGGGCGCGGAGCAACGTAGGTTTATTATATCCAAGGATGGCTGCTTTGTAGATCAATTGGCGAAGGGACTCCATGAGTCGGGTGCCGGGCGGAGGCGCTTCCCAAATTGTCTCCCGGCCAAGAAGTACCAACGGTTTATTCAAAGAGTTAGCCATGAAAGTAAATCGAGTGAACAAATTTGGAACACGCCCCGCCAAATTGCAAATCGTCTTGCTAGTTACTCCCTAACAGAATACTCCGTAAGGCTCTGATATTTAATAATTTAAAATCTTATTTTTTCCCTTTTGCGGGCTTTTTCTGGCGCTGTTCCACGCGCAATTTCTGTAGCCGGACGAGCATCCGGTTGAGAATGCTTTGCACCGAATCCAGGGTGGCGTCCGTCATGGAGTATAGGGTGCCGTACAAGTGGTTGGAGGAGACTTCATCGACGGCTTCCTTTTTCAAGGTTACGACGTTCTTTGCCATGAACTGGGCCAGGCCCTTCCGGTTCCGGGTACGGAAGACCCCCGTCTCCATGAATAGCCGAACCAGCAGGCCAAGTTCGTTTACCGTCAGGGAAGTGATCACCTTGCGCGAATCCAATCCAAATCCCGAGTCGTCGGATTCCTCGGGCGCAGCAGCGCCTCCTTTCGCCTTCTGGCTTTCCAACTCTTCCAGCATTCGCATCAGGCTGACGCGCCCTTCCATGAGCTTGTACCCCGGACGGTGTTCGAGCCACTTGAAGAATGTCTTGTCTTCGAGCGTTGACTCGATATACTTGTAAACGCTCATGCTGTTCAAATTCAGGCAGACCATCATTTCCACCAGCTGCTGTGAGGTGCTTAGGTCTCCTTTGGATCCTCCCGGCAACTGAAGGATAAACTGCATGAGGTCCCTGAGTGGAAACCACTGGCGATACGTCTTGACACCATCGCGGATGTTCTCCTTGAAGAGCTCCTCAACAACCTCGGAGAGTCCTTCGTCGATGCCCGCATCAGCGAGGCGTTCTTTGGCCGACCCGGCATTGTCGCGCAGATACTCCGTGAAAGTGCGCGAACGGAAAGCGGGTAACGGTAGGTCGGGGTCGAGGTGTGCCGACGCATGGCGTTCCAGAAAGACGAGGAGTTCCTCCAAACAAGACAGCAGCGTAGGTTTGCGCGCCGTCGAGAGTTGCCCTATCCCCGCCTGGTGCATCCGCACATATCGCTCCAAAGGTGCGTCACTCAGGAACACCTTCATGAAGGCCGCCTTGATGGCGTCGAGGTCCCGGAGGTATTCATCTTTGGAGATGTTAGGACGCTCCCAGTTGAACAATTCGTATTGCATAGACTCGCAAACGTACGGAGTAAATGAATGAAAAGGAAGGACGTGTAGTCCGATTACGACATGCTGCGTCCCGTCAGTCGGATGAGTGTGTCCCGGTAAGTATCTCCTACCGGGATCTCCTGGTCCTTGATAAACACACTGTTCTTCCGGATGGCGGTGATGTCGTTGATGGAAACGATGTAAGACTTATGGACGCGCAAGAAGTCCCCGGGCGGTAGTTCGGCCTCGACGCCCTTGACGCTCATGCGGACCACGACGGGTCGCGGGGAGCTCTTCAAATGGATTTTGATGTAGTCGCGTAACCCTTCGATATAACAAATATCGTCGAACTGGATTTTCAACAGACTATAGTCGGAATTTACAAAGAAGTACCCCTTGGTCCCGGATGAGCCGCCCCCACTCCGCAACTGGTGCAGCTCCCAGGCCTTATTGCAAGCCTTGAGGAAGCGATCCAGTTCCACGGGCTTCAACAAATAATCCACCACGTCCAGCGTATATCCCTCCAGCGCGAATTGTTCGTAAGCCGTCACGAGGATGACCATGGGCTTGACCGCGAGGCTCTCGATGAACTGGAGGCCCGAGAGGCCGGGCATTTGAATGTCCAGGAACATCAGGTCTATGGGCTGGCTGCGCAGGACCTTCCCCGCCTCGAAGGCATCCCCGCACTTGGCGACGAGGTGCAGTTCGGGTACCCTGGTCAGGTAGTCTTCCAGGAGGTGCAGGGCCAGGGGCTCATCATCTACTGCGATGCATTGCAACATAGTTCAGATTTAATTGCAGGGAGACCAGGAACCAGTTGTTCCGGGTCGTCACCCACAGGTCGTATTCTTCCCCGTAGAGCAGGTTCAGCCTCCTTTTGACGTTGGCAAGGCCTATGCCGGAAGTAGCGTCCTTGGTTTCCTCCCCAGGGTTGAAACGGTTGCGTGCCGTAAAATACAACAAACCGTCGGTTACCGAGAGGTGGATATCGATCTGGGGATGTTCCATGTACCCTGTCCCGTGCTTGAAGGCATTTTCGATGAAAGGGATCAATAACATCGGCTCGATTGAAAACGGCTCCTGACCGGGCTTGATGGACACGTGCAGCCGCACTTTCTCCCCCACCCTCAACTGCTGGAGATCGATATAGCTTTGCAGATAATCCGCCTCCTTCTGGAGGGAAATCTTCTGGTCGTCGGCCTGGTACAGCATGTAGCGCATCAGGCTGGAGAGCTTGAAAATAGTGGGTTCCAGCTTGTCCGATTTCATGCGCACCAGGGCCACGATGTTGTTCAGCACGTTGAACATGAAGTGCGGGCTGATCTGGGAACGCAGGAAGGTCAGCTCCGCGCGGAGGTGTTCCTGGCGCTGGTCCTTGGCCAGGCGGTCCGACTGTATCTTGTCGCGGATGGTCCGGTAACTGGTGCTCAGGGCCAGGAAAAAGAGCATCACGAAGAAATTCCCCACGGCATAGGTGAGGAAGCCCACGTCGTACATATTCACGGTGTGCACGAGGTGAAGCAGCGGATAAAAGACGGCGATCTTGATGGCAAACAATCCCAGGACCGACAGGAGATAATACCAATATTGACGCGAGTAAAGCAGGCGCGGCGTCAGGACGTACGCGTTCAGGTAAAAGATGGCAATGAAATACCCGTAGGCGATCAGGTCCACGACGGTTGGCCACGCCCCCGCGGAAACATCGTGGGTACCGCTGTCGGCGTTCTTGGGCGCCTGCACCATCATCAGGTGGGGCAAGAACATCAACCCTAACCAAAAGGTGATGTGCAGCCCCACCTGAATCCACTTCCACTCATACCAAGAGCCTTTGTCATTCATGGCTATACTATTGACCCCCCATACTCGAACCCGCGTCTTGCATGCCCTGGTTATTCAAATCTTTCCGTTTAAACAAGTTCAGGTCCATTTTTCCGAAACGGTAGGCGAAGACCACCCTGACCAATTGCGGATCCTTGAGCCGGTCGAATTCCTGAGTGAACAATCCCGGACTGATGCTGTACTGGTCGCTCCAGCGCGTCCGGAAGATGTCCGAAATGCTCACGGTCACCGAAGCGGCCTGGTTCTTCAGGAAGGTCTTCTTGATGGCCAAATCCACACCGTAGAAGGACTTGATGTAGCCCTGGGCCGCGCTTTGCGTTTGGGAATTGGGCGGCCCGAACTGGTTCTGCTGCTGGTTCACGGGCAGATCGGTCTTGGACTGGTACGTCGCCGTTAGTTGCATCGTGAAATTCATCGGCAGCTTGAAGTTGCTGTTGAATTTGCCGAACCAGCTCCACATGGCATTCTGGCTGGGCTCGTTGAGGTTGTTCGTATTGATGTACGCGTTATATAAATTCAGGTTCAAAGACATGTCCCACCACTTGGTGATGTTGTCCGTGGTGGTGGCTTCGGCCCCGTAGGTCTGGGCATTGGTTGCGTTCTCGTAGGTATTGATCAGCACGGTATCGCCCTCGGGGTTGGGTCCTGTGATCTGGTAGTGCGTGATCAGGTTCGTGGTGTACTTGTAATAAGCCGAGACCAACAGCGTATTGTTGTGCTTGAAGGTTTTCATATAGGACAGCTCGAAGTTGTACGTGAACTCCGGGACCAGGTTGGGGTTACCTTTCGTTATATTAAGCGTGTCGGAATAATTAGTATATGGGATCAACTGGAAGAAGCTGGGCCGGTTGATCTTCCGCGTGGCGCTGAACTGCAGTTCATTGTCGTGCGCGAATTTTTGGGACAGGAATATGGAAGGGAACAAGCTCAGCGGATAGTTGTGCTCGAAGGCGGGTAACGTATCGCTCGTGATGAGCCCATGGTACCGGGAGCTTTCCGCCCTCAGCCCGACCTGGTAACTGAAATTTTTTCCCAGGGCGCTGGTCCAGTTCAGGTAGCCGGCATAAACCTCACTGGTGCTGGTATAGTTGCTCACGCTGAAGGGCTCCAGGGTGGGATTATGGCCGGTAGAGTCGAGCGAATACGTGCTGTTGTCGTTGGTCAGGGTCTGGAAAGATGCCCTCAAACCAGCTTCCAGTTTGGATTTAGACCCAATGGGGTCGGCGTAGTCGGTTTGGATGGTGACAAAGCTGGGTGCCGCGGTGCCGATCGTCTGCTGCAACGTCGTGTACGCAATCGGCGAACCCGGCATACCTGTATAAAAATCGGTGGTATAGTTGGCCGTGCCCGAGCTGGTTACCCCGAAATAGGAGCCATCGGCCGTCCAATTTTCCCCGTCCTTTTTGAAGGTATGCTTCATGCCCAACTGCACCCCGTTGACGTCGAACCAGCGGCCGTTATCTGAATACCGCGTGCTGTATTGTATGGGACTGGTTATCCCTCCAATGGTGCTGTCCTGCTGAAGTTGGGAAGTCTCGAGGAGATTGAATATCCCGTGTACTTTAAAATAAGACGCGGAAATAGTGGTCCGGTTGGACACGAAATAATCCAACCCCACCTGCCCGAACAGGAAGTGTCCCTTGTTGCGCGTCAGGTCCCCTTCCAGGAGGTGGGTGGTGTCGCCGATATAGGTATAGCGGTTCGTATTCCCGGTGGTCTTGCTGTCCAATCCGTTGTAGAGGCCGGTGGCGTTGAAGTTCACCTTCCCCTGGCGGATATTGAAGCTGGCCAGGGCATTGGGCCCTCCGTGGGAGTCGATCCCGGCGCTCAGGTTCCCGTTATAGCCACGCTTACGGTTCTTTTTCAGGACGATGTTCAGGATCCCCGAACCTCCGCTGGAGGCGTCATATTTGGCGCTGGGGTTGGTCATGACCTCGACGCTTTCGATGGCATCCGCGGGGATTTCATCCAGGGTCAGGGTAGTCGGCCTGCCGTCCACGAAGATCGTGGGGGTGCCTCCCCTCAGGGTCACGTTCCCGTCTATGTCCACGTTCACCGAAGGCACATTGCGCATCACGTCCACGGCCGTTCCACCGGCGCTGACGATGTTCTTTTCAACGTTGAAGACCTTCTTATCCAGCTCCAGCTTCATGGCGGGAGGCGTGGCGTCGATAGTGACCGCTGCCAACTCTTTGACGTCGGTAGCCAGCATGACGGTGCCCAGATCTTTTTCAAAAGACGGCAATGACGCCATCGGATTGCTGTTGCTTCCCGGCGCTGCCGGTTTGGGCGGTCCGGCCGGCGTAAAGACCACGAACGGTACGTCATGGCTCTTATATCCCGCCGCGGAAATCCTGGCGACCAGTTGCCCTACGATGGGTAAATCTTCAAAGTTGAACTCCCCGCTGGCCTTGGTATCCATCCCTTTGAGGAGGACCAGCTTCTTCTGGTGGGTCTTTGGGTCCACCGTGGCCTTTAATAACAACACGCTGGCCTGGTCGATGGGTTTCCCGGTGGAGTCGGCCACCTTTCCGAAGGCGCGCCCCAGCGTGGGAGGCCCGGCCTGGGCCCCCTTGGGCCCTCCGGCAGGCGCCCCTCCGGGGGCTTGTGCCATAGTGGAAGCAGTGATCAGGGTCATGGCTAAGAGGGTCAAAATCTTTCTCACAAAAGTTGAATTTGATACAAAACTAGTCCGCTTCGGGAAAGGGTGGGGCCGATTGCTGCAAAAGGGAGAAAATATGCGGCAAACGGTTGCTGGGGTCGGCACTTTTTCATATATTTGATTTAGTCCGAATCCATTAGAAAACCGTACCTCATGTCCTTCCGTGTCCCGGCTCTCCTGCTGCTGCTGGCCCTTTGCGGTCGCGCGTCAGCACAACTTACCGCCAACTTTACCGTGAATACGACGGGAGGGTGTTCCCCATTAGCAGTTACTTTTACCAATACGACTACAGGCGCTTCGCCTGCGGCAACGTATACCTGGGTGTTCGGGAACGGAAATTCACTGAACAATGCGCCTTACGCGCCGACTGAGTCGGCTATCTATGCTACGGCCCAGGCATATACCGCTACGCTTACCGTCACTGACGGCGGCGTAACTTCGTCCTACAGCACGACGATAACGGTGTATCCCAAGCCCATCGTGGGTTTTACCGACGCGAACACCACCGGTTGTTTACCCCTTACCCCCGCCTTCTACAGCACCTCTGTCGCCGGTTCGGGCACCATTACCAATTATTTCTGGGACTTCGGGGACGGGAATACGCTGTCAACCACGTCGGATAACGCCACCAACACCTACAACTTCGCAGGGACCTATTCGGTTGGCCTGACAGTGACCAACAGCTTCGGTTGCACCAGCAGCGTGACCCAAAACAATATCGTCAACGTGTATCCGCCCGTGAGCGCAAGCTTCACCGCGGACTCCACGACACTGTGTAACATCAACGACCCCGTCATATTCACCAATACCTCCTCCGGCCCCGGTACCCTGTCCTACCTGTGGAATTTCGGGGACGGGACCACGTCCACCAACGCCAACCCCTCCCACGTGTATGCTTCCAAGGGGTTGTATACAGTGACCCTGACCGTGAGCAGCTCGGACGGATGCAGCAGCACCACGGTGAAGACGCAGCTCGTCAACGCCTCCGATTTCAACCCGACCTTCAGTGTGCCCAACATCACGTGCTCGGGAACGGCGGCTCTTTTTACCGATCTTACCAACCCGCCGGGCACCGCTGCCTGGAACTTCGGGGACGGCGGTACGGCCACCGGCTCGCCTGCAACGCATGACTTTAGCGCCCCCGGGACATACACGGTTACGTTGAGCGAGACCTTCGGAGCCTGCATCGTCAGCGCCTCCAAGCCGGTCACCGTCCTCAAGGGGCTAAACCCCGCGGGCTTTGTGATCGCCATGGATTCGGTGTGCGGGGCGCCGGCACTCGTTTCCTTCCAGGATACCAGCGCGGGGGCGGTCAAATGGGCCTGGAATTTCGATGGTCTTCCGGGCGACACTGCCAGCAGCCGCGCGCCCAGCTTCACCTACGGCGCAAACGGCACTTACATGCCGACCCTGACCATTACTGCCGCCAATGGCTGTATGGGCACCGTATCCAAGCCCCTGACGATTCAGCCGCCGGTCGCCACCATCGCAGCCGTCCAAACCACCTCCACCTCGGACAGCGTCTGCGCCATCATCAACGTGGCCCTGGGCGCCGTGTCTCCAGATACCATCACCCAGTACAACTGGAACTTCGGAGACGGTACCACGGGGACGGGCCCCAATCCCACGCATTCCTATTCGGAGCCCGGCACCTATGATATTCAGCTGTCCTTCACCACCAACCACGGTTGCCATGGCGTGTCGAACATCATCCCCGTCGTGGTATATCCCAAGCCCCACGCCGCCTTCAATTCGCCCGACACCGTCATTTGCGGAAACACGGCGGTGCCCTTCAACAACCAGTCCACGGGGAATGCCAGTACCTATACCTGGAATTACGGGAACGGCGTCACTTTGGTGAACAACGGGAACCCGGCCTATTATTCGTATGGCGATACGGGTACCTATACCGTCACCCTGGTAGCCTCGAACCCCGGCTGCTCGGATACCGCAATCCGCGTCAACTACATCAAAGTCGTGGCCCCCTTCCCCAATATCAAGGCTCTGAACACCTGCGACAGCAACCGCGCCACGATGACTTTCATTGACTCCGCCACGATGGCGACTGCCTCTACCTGGAATTTCGGAGACGGCACTGCGCCGGTCTCTTCGTTGGCGGACACGGTTTACCATACCTATGCGAAATCGGGGGCTTACACCGTGGTGCTCACCAGCACAAGCGGCGCCTGCACGGTCACGGACACCGCAAAAGTATTCGTGCTGCTCAAACAGAATCCAATCCTCAGTTCGACGGTCGCCGCCATTTGCGCGGGGTCACCCCTCCCCTTCCAGATCAACGGCGTGGATACGAACTACCAAAGCGTTGCCAATGGAAACGGGACATATTACAGCATCAATACCTGGCAATATGGGGACAGCAGCACCTTCGCAGGGAACGGGGGCTTCGCCACCACCGACAATGCCAACGTGAACGGCCTGACCACGGGCAAGGACAGCCTTCGAGTGATCACCGCGTCCCAGTATTTCGGTTGTTACGATACCAGCAATTTCATTCCCGTCAAGATCAATGGCCCCATTCCCGGATTTGGTGTGCAGGGCGCCAACCTGTGTTACAAGTTCCCCGTTACGTTTACCGATAGTTCAAAAGACAGCGTGCCCATCGTCAAATGGCAGTGGAACTTCGGGGATGACAGCCTCGCGACGAGGTTAACCGGCGACACCGTCATGCACCTATACGCAACGCCGGGCACCTATCAGCCAAGTTTGACCGTCACCGATTCCCTTGGCTGCTCCGCAACCACCTCGGTAACGTATTCGAGCGTACAGGTGATCGGGCCGAAGGCCAACTTCGACTGGACGCCTACCTATCTAACACCTGGAACCACCGCGACCTTCAACAATACCAGTACGGGCGCCGGGGGCGCGACCTACGTGTGGTACTTCTACAGCGACGGGTCCACGTCCACCAACCCCGTGTCGGTGACGCACAACTATCCCACGACCATCGTCGACACTGTCCGGCTGATCGCCACGGGCAGCGGAGGCGGGACGTGCGTAGACACCGTGATCAAGCCCGTCCCCGTGGAAGACCTGAATGCCACCTTCACGTATACGACCCAATACATCAACAGCGCCAACTGCCCCCCCATGCTGGCCAGTTTCATCAGCAATACGTTTGCCGCGGACAGCCTCGTATGGACCTTTGGAGACGGAGCTACGGCGGACAACAACCCCACCCCCAGCCATACCTACCTGGAACCGGGGAATTACATTGTAACGCTCACCGCCTACGGTGCCGCGGGAACTAACGTGGTGGTGACGGATACCCTCACAGTAAAGGGACCGGTGGCCACCATAAACTCCAATATCGTCGTGGCGTGCATTCCCTCCACCGTCACCCTCACGGCCAGCGCCAAGTTTGCGGTGTCGTATACCTGGGATTTCGGGGATGGAACGGTCCTGAGTTCCAGCGACACGGTGCAATCGCATACCTATATCAATCCGGGGGTTTACAACCCCGCCCTGATCCTGACGGATTCGACGGGTTGCCAGGGTACCTTCAATCCCAAGACCCCCCTGACCATGGATACCCTGCACGTGAGCCCCATGCCACGTATCAACTTCTGTGATTCGGGATTGGTGCAGTTCGTCGACACGGTGTTCAGCTATGCGCAGGACAGTCTCCACGAGACGCTGACGTGGCATTGGAGCGTGGGCGCCGATACCTCGGATCAGGTGCAACCTTTCTTTGATTTCACGATCCCAGGCACATACCTGGCCCTGGCTACCGTCACCGCACCTACCGGCTGCTCCGTTACAGCGGTGGATAGCGTCGTTGTAAATCCCAGCGTCCGCGCGCCCATCACTGGTCCCACCACCGTTTGCGCGGGGGATTCGGTAACCTTTGGCGCGTCCCCGGCCATGGCGCCCACCACCTGGTCATGGAGCTTCGGCCCGGTCGATACGAGCACCCTCGCGCAACCCCCGGCACAGGTCTTTACCACCGGTCAGGATACCATACGACTAGTCCTCGGCCTGAACGGCTGCTTCGATACCAGTGTAGCGCTGTTGACGGTGAATCCTTATCCCGTGCTGGGCCTGACGCCCATCAAGGCGACCATTTGCCAGGGGGATTCGGTGCAGTTGAATGTCAACATGGGCCCCGTTTACTCCTGGAGTCCCGTGGCCGGATTGACCTCCGACACCAGCTCGTCACCCAAGGCATCACCGGCCTCGAACACGACGTATGTTGTCACCGGGAGTTTAGCCGGGTGCATACGCACCGACTCGACCACCATTCAAGTCATTCCGGAAGTCGTGCTTCGGTTACCCGCCGACACCTTCGTGTGCCTGGGCAACTCCGTAGCCCTGACCGCCACGGGTGCCGGTACCTACCAATGGTCTCCCACTACCGGCTTGAATAGCGTAAATGGAGGAAGCGCCGTAGCAGACCCCCAAAGCACGATCACCTATACCGTCATCGGTCAGGATTTGTTCCATTGTTTTGCGGATACTACGACCATAACGGTCAACGTCATGCCGATACCCACCGTAAGCCTCCCGGGGAGCGTGCAGACCCCTGCAGGCATAGGGGTCACCCTGACACCCACGGCCAGCTCCGACGTGACGTCGTATGGCTGGAGTCCGGCCAGCGGGCTGAGCTGCGATAGCTGTGCCAGTCCCCAAGCCTTCCCAAATAATTCGACCACTTATACGGTCACAGTGAGCACCACCGACGGATGCACCGCCACGGCCTCGGAGATGATCACGCTGATATGCCGTGAAGACGCCGTGACCATGCCCAGTGCCTTCACCCCCAATGGTGACGGCCACAACGATAAGTTCTACCCCATGGGCAAGGGCATCAAGACCATAGACCATTTCCAAATCTATGACCGCTGGGGTCGCCCCGTCTTTACGCGCGACAACATCGCGATCAATTCAGAGGATTCCGGTTGGGACGGCACCTATCAAGGCAGGCCAATGCCCCCAGATGCATACGTATACATCCTCGAAGTCACCTGCGAAACCGGCGAGAAATATAATCTCAAGGGAACCGTCGTGCTAATGCGCTAACGCGCCTTTTTAGCGGCTGCGCCGCAGGGCTTTTTGCGGCTGCGCCGCAGGCTTTTCCGTGGCTCCGCCGCAGGGCTGCCAGGGAGGGGTGACGGACCTCTCCGAATGCGCTTCCCGCAGGGGCGCATTCGGAGAGGCCCGCCACCCCCCCCGAGGCGGACTCTATTCCGTGCGCAAGCTCTGAACCGGATTAGCCAAAGCCGCCTTAAAAGCCTGGTAACTGACCGTCGCCAATGTGATGAGAAGTGCCCCGACAGAAGCCCCGATGAATACCCACCAGGAAATAGACGTGCGATACGAGTATCTTTCCAGCCAGCCGGAAAGATAGTACCACGATATAGGCGTGGCAATGGCGCAGGATAACAACACCAGGAAAACGAACTCGCGCGACAGCAGGGACCAGATGTCGTACATCGAAGCCCCCAGGACTTTCCGGACGCCCATTTCCTTCCTGCGCTGCTCGGCCACGAAGCTCGCCAGGCCGAAAAGACCCAGGCATGAAATGATGATCGCCAGTACCGAGAATATACCCGCCAGGTTGCCGATCCGTTGATCGTCGGCGAACTTCCTGGAGTATTCCTGGTCCGAAAAGCGGTAAGTAAAAGGGCTGGCCGGATTGTGCTTCCGGAACACGGGCTCGATCCTGGCCAGGGCGTCCTTGACGCTCAACGTAGGCTTCAGCCGGACGAGGATGTTGGCGGTCCACCCATAGCTCATGAAAAAGATGGTGGGCTTGACGTGCTCGTAGGGAGATCCCATGACCATATCATGGACGACCCCGATGACAGTAGAGGTGAATAAGCCTCCATAAGTTATCTTCATGCCGATGGGATGGGCGATGCCCATCAGCTTCGCGGCGGATTCGTTCAGGACGTACGCCTGACTGTCCGTGGGGAAGTCCCTGGAAAAATCGCGTCCTTCCTTGACGGACCAGCCCACGGTCTTTCCGTAGTCGTGGGTCACCGCGACGTTGATGAAATCCGGTTTTGAATTCGGATCCTTTCCCGCCCATTGGAAATCCTCCGAGTGGATTTCGGCGGACGTCATTTCACCACTCGATTCAGCCATGTCGGCTACGCCCCCCGAGGCCAGCATGTCGTCCCGCAGGGAGTTGTAGTGCCCTTTGATTTCCGGCGTATTGACGTCCAGCACGATCAATCCTTCGCGCGAATAACCCACAGGCCGGTTCTTGGCATACTCGATTTGTTTGAAAACGATCAGGGTCCCGATGATGAGGCTGACCGACACGGTGAATTGGATGACGACAAGGATTTTGCGCGGCAACGAGGCCAGGCGACCAACCCTGAAGGTGCCCTTCAGCACCTTGATGGGCTGGAAGCTGGAGAGATACAAAGCCGGATAGCTGCCCGCGATCAATCCTGTAAATACCGTGAATCCGCCAACGAGAACCCAGAAAATCGCACGATCCCACGGGATATGCATATCCTTTTCCGAAATGCTGTTGAAATAGGGCAGCGATAAAATAACCAACCCAAGCGCCACGAGCAAAGCCAGGAAAGCCACCAGCAGCGATTCGTTCAGCAATTGTCCGATGACCTGTCCCCTCCGCGAACCCAGCGTTTTCCGGATACCGATCTCCTTGGCGCGGCGCTCGCTACGCGCCGTAGAAAGGTTCATGAAGTTGATGCACGCCAGCAACAGCACGAATACGCCGATGATCCCGAACAACCAGACAAATTGGATGCGGCCGCCTTCGAACTTCCCGTTTTTCCACGTGTTGTTGAGGTACCATTTATCCATGGGCATCAGCGTAAGTTCTTCATTCCCGTCCTGGTAATGAGGACGGATGATCTCCCGGATCGCCTTATCGGCCTGGGCCATGGTCACATTAGGCTGCAATTGCACAAATAATCTCCAGCTGCTGTTATCCCATTTCGTTTCAGTGCCCTTCATCCAGATGTCATTGAGGGTAACATATTTTTCCCAGCTATAAAAGTATTTGGCTTCGTTGAAGGTGGAATTCCTGGGCAGGTCCTCGAATACGCCGCCCACCCTAAGGTCCGTCTGGTTGTCCATACGCAGGGTCTTCCCCATGGGATCTTCGTTTCCGAAAAACTCATGGGCCATGGAAGCGCTGATCAGGATTGAACTCACGTCATTCAACACACTTTGCTGTCCCTCGGTCATGCGGATCGACATCATGGCGGGGAATTCGGGTTGCGCGACCATACCCTTTTCATTCAGCTTCTTGTCCCCCACCGCGAGAATGTGCATTTCATCCCAGGGAACCATGGCGACCCTTTGGAACAGTGAACGCCACTTCGTCCCCAATTCAATACCCACGGGACGGGATACTGCCGGGCTCGCATCCCTCACCCCATTGTAGGTCACGACGCTCATGACCTCGGCGACCGTAGCATGGTTGGTATGGTAATGGTTGTAGGACAGGCCGTCCCAAATCCACAAACCGATCATAAGGGCGATAGCCATGCCCAGGGCGAGGCCGAAGATGTTGATGGCGGAGTACGCCTTGCTTTTTTGGAGGTTCCTCCAGGCGAGGGTGGCAAACATCATAAAATGGTTATTCTGTACGTAAGCTTTTCACCGGATTTGCCAGGGCGGCCTTGATGGCCTGATAGCTTACCGTTGCCAGAGTGATGATCAATGCCCCGAGGCCGGCCCCGATAAATATCCAACCTGAAATGGGCGTTTGGTACTCATACTTTGCCAACCACTTCACCATGTAATACCAGGAAATGGGCGTGGCGATGGCGCAGGACAACAACACCAGCAGCACAAACTCGCGCGACAATAGTGACCATATGTTATAGATCGAAGCCCCCAGGACTTTCCGGACGCCCATTTCCTTGGTACGCTGTTCGGCAACGAAACTTGCGAGGCCGAAGAGCCCCAGGCACGAAATGATAATGGCCAGTATCGAGAATATCCCCGCCAGGTGACCGATGCGTTGTTCATCCGCGAACTTCTTCGCGTAGTCCTGGTCGGTAAAGCGGTAAGTAAAAGGGCTGGCCGGATTATGCTTCCGGAACACGGGCTCGATCTTCGCCAGGGCATCACTGACGCTCAGGTTGGGGTTCAGGCGGACGAGGATGGAAGAGGTCCACCCATAACTGATGAAAAAAATCGTGGGTTGAACCTTTTCGTACGGGGATTCCATGACCATATCGTGGACGACCCCGATGACGGTAAAGTATTGGGTGTCCCCCCATTTCACTTTCGTGCCCACGGGATGGGTGATGCCCATCAGCTTCACGGCGGACTCGTTCAGGATGAAGCCGGTGCTGTCCGTGGTGAAGTTCCTGGAAAAATCGCGGCCCTCCTTGATGGACCAGCCCACGGTCTTGCCGTAGTCGTGCGTCACCGAGACGGTGCCGAACAAAGGTTGTGTATTAGGGTCCTTCCCGGGCCAGTCAAAACCGATCTGGTTGCTGGAAACATACGTCATTTCGCTGTTCGACTCGGTCATATCCGCCACGCCCCCCGAGGCCAGCATGTCGTCCCGCAAGGCGTTGTAATGCCCATAAATATCCGGCGTATTGATGTCCAGTACGATCAGTCCCTGTCGGGAATAGCCGACAGGACGGTTCTTGGCAAACTCGATTTGTCTGAAGACGATGAGGGTCCCGATGATGAGGCTGACCGACACCGTGAATTGGATGACGACCAGGACTTTCCGGGGCAGGGAAGCCAGCTTGCCCACGCGGAAAGTGCCCTTCAGCACCTTAATGGGCTGGAAGCCGGAGAGGTACAAGGCGGGATAGCTGCCTGCAATCAACCCTGTAAATACCGTGAATCCGCCGACGAGCGCCCAGAAAACCCCACTCCCCCACGGAATATGCATATCCTTTTCCGAAATCGCGTTGAAGTAAGGCAGTGACAGGCCCACCAGCGCGAGGGACAGGAGCAATGCCAGCAAGGCCACCAGCAGCGATTCGCTCAGCAACTGTCCGATGACCTGCGCACGCCGGGAGCCAAGCGTTTTGCGGATGCCGATCTCCCTGGCGCGGCGCTCGCTACGCGCCGTAGAAAGGTTCATGAAGTTGATACAAGCCAGCAGCAACACGAATACACCGATGATCCCGAAGAGCCAGACGAACTGGATGCGACCTTCATCGAACTTCCCGTTTTTCCAGGTGTCGGTAAGGTACCATTTGTCCATGGGCTCCAAGGTTAGTTCTTCATTCCCGTCCTTGTCGTGGGGACGCACGATGCCCCTGATCGCCTTGTCCGCCTGGGCCATGCCCACATTCGGCTGCAATTGTACGTATAGCCTCCAGCTATGGTTCCCCCATTGCGTTTCGGTGCCCTTCATCCATGATTGAAGGGACACGTATTTGTCCCAGGCATAAAAGTATTTGGATTCGTTGAACGTGGTATTCTTGGGCAGATCCTCGAAGACACCGGCGACTTTCAGGTCCGTCTTGTTGTCCAGGCGCAGCGTCTTCCCCATGGGGTCCTCGTTTCCGAAATATTCACGGGCCATGGACACACTGATCAGGATGGAGCTCACGTCATTCAAGGCATCGACTTTCCCCTCCGTCATCCGGACCGACATCATGGCGGGGAATTCGGGTTGAACGCCCAGTCCCTTTTCGTTTAGCTTCTTGTCACCCAGCGCCAGGATGTGCGTTTCATCCCAGGTGGCCATGGTGACCGTCCGGAACAGCGAGGTCCACTTGGTCCTCAATTCGATGCCCACCGGATGGGATACCGCCTGCCCCGCGTCCCTGACCCCGTTGAAGGTCTGGAGGGTCTTGACCTCCGCAATCGTGGCGTGGTTCTTATGGTAATGGTTATAGGAAAGCCCGTCCCAAATCCACAAACCGATCAGCAGAGCGACGGCCATGCCCAGAGCGAGGCCGAAAATGTTGATGGCGGAGTAGGCCTTGTTCTTGAGGAGGTTCCTCGAGGCAAGGGTAAAGAAATTTTTCAGCATACCAGGCTGGCTGCGAAAATCCGGCCAACCCGCAAAATGTTGATTTTTATTATCTTACGTAATAATAAGTGTATCAAAAACGGACAGCAGGAACGGTCAGTGAGTCCATCCATTGGTGGACGGTCAATGACACCAGTGTATGGTAGTCCAATGATTTGGCCAGCACCTCGGCTTGCTGTTTGGCCGCATAGATGCGCGCCAGGTTGGTACGGAACTTATCGAGAAGTTTGGGAATACCTTCCGCGCGCCGCCGCTTGTGGCCTATCGGATATTCCACCACCACTTCGTCCAATACGGTACCGTCTTTCAGGGTTATTGTAAGCGCGTTGGCGATGGAGCGCTTTTCGGGATCGTGGTAGTCACGCGTGAATTGCGGGTCCTCCACGCATTCCATCTTGTCGCGCAGCGCATCGATACGGGGATCAGCCGCTACGGCATCTTCGTAATCGGCTGCGGTGAGGCGACCGAACAACAGCGGAATGGCTATCATGTATTGAATGCAATGGTCGCGGTCGGCGGGATTGTTCAACGGACCCTTCTTGTCGATGATCCGAATGGCCGCCTCGTGCGTGCGTATCCGGATGTGTGCAATATCATCCGTGTTGACGCCATGTAATATCATCGCCGCCTCTGCTGCCGTTTGCGCATGGAACTCCGCCGGGAAAGATATTTTGAAAAGGACATTCTCCATCACATAACTCCCGTATGGACGCTGGAAGGTAAAGGGCTTACCCTTGAACGACACGTCATAGAATCCCCACGTTTTCGCCGTCAGCACGGTTGGATATCCCATCTCCCCGGTGCGCGCGATCAACGCCAGGCGCACCGCCCTGGAGGTCGCGTCGCCTGCGGCCCAGGACTTGCGGCTGCCCGTATTGGGCGCGTGGCGATACGTGCGTAGCGATTGTCCGTCGACGAAGGCCAGACTCAACGCATTGATGAGTTCATCCCTGCTCATTCCCAAGAGGCGACCCACTACCGCCGTGGAAGCAACTTTCACCAACACGACGTGATCCAAACCGACGCGGTTGAACGAATTTTCCAAAGCCAGTATTCCCTGGATTTCATGCGCGCGGATCATGGCATCGAGCACAGCGCCCATGGTGATCGGCGACCCGTTGCGCGACAACCAATCGGCCGTAGCCAGGATGCCGCCCAGGTTATCCGAAGGATGTCCCCATTCGGCGGCGAGCCATGTATCGTTGAAGTCCAGCCAGCGGATAATGGCGCCGATGTTGAACGCCGCCTGCACCGGGTCGAGTTCGTAGGACGTGCCCGGGACACGCGCACCGCCCGGCATGCTTGCGCCCGGCACGATGGGCCCGAGCAACTTCGTGCAGGCGGGATAGGTCAGGGCTTCAAGGCCACAACCAATGGTGTCCAGGAGGCAATAGTGGGCCGTGCTGTGGGCAAGTTCACTGATGTTGTCATAATGAAGAACATAGTCGACGATGTCGACCAGGACTTGGTCAGGTTGCATGCTTATCTTTTTTCTATTGGAGGAAAAGCGCGGTTCTCAGGACCCGTATAATTGGCGCTCGGCCGAATGATCTTACCGTCGGCCCTTTGCTCGATGACGTGTGCGCTCCATCCGGTCACGCGGGCGATCACGAACAAAGGCGTGAAGAAAGCCGTCGGAACCCCCATCAGGTGGTACGACACGGCCGAAAACCAATCCAGGTTGGGGAACATTTTCTTTTCGGCCCACATCAGCGTTTCCAGGGCTGCGGCGATGTCGAAGAGGAGGGTATCTCCTGCCTCATTCGCCAGCCCCCGGGCCACTTCCTTGATGATCTTATTGCGGGGATCGGAGATCGTATACACGGGATGCCCGAAGCCTATGATGACTTCCTTCTTCTCAAGGCGCGCACGGATATCGGCTTCCGCTTCCGCCACGGAGGCATAACGGCTTTGGATATCGTAAGCTACTTCATTGGCGCCCCCGTGCTTGGGTCCCCGAAGGGCCCCGATAGCGCCCGTGATGGCGGAATACATATCCGATCCCGTCCCGGCGATGACGCGCGCGGTGAAGGTCGAGGCATTGAATTCGTGCTCTGCGTAAAGGTTCAGAGAAACCTGCATGGCTTTTTCCCAGGTCGCCGGCGGCGTCTTGCCGAGCAGGAGATGCAAGAAGTGGGCGCCGATAGTGGGATCATCCGTTTCCACGTCGATGACGACGCCATTGTGTGAAAAGTGGTACCAATAAAGCAATGCGGACGCATAACTGGCCAGCAGCCTGTCGGCGATGTTCCTTGCGCCGGCGGCGGGGTGTTCTTCCTTTTCCGGAAGTAACGCGCCCAGGGTGGAAGTGTAGGTGCGCAGGACATCCATCGGATGCGTTGCCGGGGGCAATTGTTCCAGCACGAGACGAGCCGCGGCGGGTAAGCCCCTCAGCGATTGGAGGTGCTTTTGATACGCCTTTAATTGGGCAGCCGTGGGCAACGTGCCGTAAATCAGGAGGTATGCGGTTTCTTCGAAGGTGGCGCGATCGGCAAGGTCGGCGATATCATAGCCGCGATAGTGGAGATCGTTTCCTGTTTGTCCGACGGTGCTCAGGGCGGTATTTCCAGCCGGGACACCCGATAATGCGACGCTTTTCTTGGGTTTGAAACCAGCAGCCTCAGTGGCGTTTTCGGTACTCATTTAATATCTTTTTTGAAGAGTTGATCGAGTTTCTGTTCGTAGGCGTAATAGCCGATACTGTCATAAAGCTCCGCGCGCGTCTGCATCGTATCGACGACGTTTCGCTGCGTGCCGTCGCGTCGGATCGCCTGAAAAACATTTTCAGCCGCTTTGTTGGCGGCGCGAAAAGCGGACAAAGGATACAGCACGAGCCCGACGCCTACGCTGCGCAGCTCTTCCACCGTATACAGCGGGGTCATCCCGAATTCGGTGATATTAGCCAACACCGGCAGCCCCAGGGCCGCAAACCGCTTGTATTCGGCCAGCTCCGGAACGGCCTCGGCAAATATGAAATCGGCCCCCGCCTGCGCATAAGCGGCAGCGCGTTCCAGGGCCCGGTCCATGCCCTCCACGGCAATGGCGTCCGTGCGCGCGCCGATGACGAAGGCCGGGTCGGTCCGCGCGTCGACGGCGGCCTTGATCCGGTCCACCATTTCTTCCAGTGACACGACCTCCTTTCCCGGGCGGTGCCCGCAGCGTTTGGCGCCCACCTGGTCCTCGATGTGGAGGGCAGCCGCCCCGGCCTTGATCAGGGCGCGTACGGTACGCGCCACGTTGAAAGCCGAAGGCCCGAAGCCCGTGTCCACGTCCACGAGGAGCGGCGTATCCGTCACGTTCGTAATGCGGTCTATGTCTATCAGGACGTCGTTCAGGTTGGTGATGCCCAGGTCGGGGACGCCCAGGGAGCCGGCGGCGACACCGCCTCCCGATAAATAGATGGCTTTGAAGCCTGCCTGGGTAGCGAGAAGGGCGTGGTTGGCGTTGATGGTTCCTACAATTTGCAAGGGTTTTTCGTGGCGCATGGCATCACGGAATCCATTGGGCATCGACAAATCGTTTAGGGGGCAAAAGTATGTAACTTACGAGTATGTTCCGAAACCACTTACAAACCGCGTGGAGAGGCCTGATCAAGAACCCGCTGTACAGCGCCATCAACATCGGTGGACTGGGCCTGGCCCTGTGCGCCTGCATGCTGATCCTCCTGTACGTCCTCCACGAATATAGCTTCGACCGGTTCGAAGCCAGGGGGAACAGACTTTTCGCCGTGTACGCGCAACAAAAGGGCGGTACGCCCTACGAAGGCACTTCCTATGCAGCAGGCATCATCCTGGCGGAAAATGCGCCCGAGGTGGAGAGCATAACGCGCCTCGACCTGAGGCCCGAACTGATGACCCTTTCGGACAAGAGCGATCCCAAACGCGCCTTCAACCCGCGTAAGCCCATATTTGCCGACGGCAATTTCTTCACCCGGTTTTCGTTTCCCCTCCTCAGCGGCGACCCGGCCCTTGCCCTGGCCAGGCCCTGGTCCATCGTACTGGGTAAATCCCTGGCGACAACGCTCTTTGGCAAAGAAAACCCCATCGGCAAGGTGCTGGTGTATAATAAAAAATACGATTTCGAGGTGACGGGGGTGGCCGCGGAACTCCCCTCCAACGCCTACCTGGATTTCGATGCGGTGTGTTCTCTTTCCTCTTTTGCCCACATGGATGACTACCAGTGGCTCACCCGGGATAACGAATTCCTGACGGGGAATTTGAAGACCTATGTCCTGCTGAAGGATCCCAGGGATGTTCCCAGAGTAGAACGGGTCATGGAAAAGGTGAAAACGTCCCAAAAGGGGCCGGCCGTTGCGTATTCCCTTTCTCCCGTCAGACAGGATCATATGCGGGGCTATATGGGACGTGCAGCGAATCGCCCCTACCTCAAAATTTTCTCCCTGGTGGCCCTGCTGATCCTCTTGCTTGCCCTAATGAATTATATGAGCCTGGCTACCGCCAGGGCGGCCGTGCGTGCCAGGGAAGTCGGTGTACGCAAAACGTTAGGTGCCGGCCGGGGAACCCTCATCGCCCAATTCTACGTGGAATCCGCCTTGTGCACCGCCTTGGCGTTCCTCCTCGGACTGGTCCTGTACCTGTCGGCCAGGTCGGCCTTCCTGGCCCTCCTTCACGTAGAGATCGATCCCGGCTTTGGTTATTCGCCCGCGGCACTGGCCGCCTTTGCCGCCCTGCTGCTGGGGACCATTCTGATCTCCGGCGGTTATCCCTCCGTGTTCCTTTCCTCCCTGAAACCAGCGGAAACACCCAAGGGGACCCGCGTCCGAAAAGTACTAACGGTAATGCAGTTCACCATTGCCACCGGGTTGATCATTTCCCTGTCGGTAATGAAGCAGCAATTGTACTTTTTCGTCCACAAGGACATCGGCCTCAACCGCGACAATATAGTCATGATTCCTTATGATGAAGAGCTGGAAAAGCACGAGGCACCTTTCCGGGCGGATATAGCCTCCCTGCACGGGGTGCAACAAACCGCGACGACCCTGTACAGGCTTTTCGGCGGGGGGTATAGCATTCCCCTGGACGGGGGTGCCTTCAAGGGGAAAAAGATGTCCCTGCGCTTGATTAACGGCGACACCTCCTTATTTCCACTCCTGCAAATTCACTGGAAATTCCCACCCACGGGCGGATCTCATGCAACCCGCTATCCACCCATTGTCCTCAACGAATCTGCAGTCAGGTACCTGGGTCTGCCGGCCGATCCAAGGGGGATGGGCCTCTGTTGGTTCGAAGATACCCCCTCGGTTACCATCGCAGGCGTGGTAAGGGATTTTTCGTATGAGTCCCTGGCCAGGGATATACAGCCCGTGGGAATCATTGGAATGAACACACTTCGCTTTGCGGGGGGTGCCTGCCTCCTTGTCAAGGTCGATAAGCGAACCTACCTGCCCTCACTCCTGGAGGACATGAAAAAGGTGTATGACCGGTATCCTTCCATCCATCCCTTCTCGTATTCTTTTGCCGATGATGCCTTCAACAAGCTCTATCAATCGGAAGACCGGATGGCCGGGTTGCTGGGAATCTTCACGGGGCTGGCCACCATAGTAGCCTGCCTGGGCCTGTTCGGCCTGGCAACGTTCTCCACCCTGGCAAGGACGAAGGAGATCGGAATCCGGAAAGTCCTGGGGGCGGAAGTCCTGGACCTCACGACCTTGCTGACGCGCGACTTCCTGCGCCTGGTTCTGCTGGCGGTGGTCCTGGCGTGGCCCGTCTCGTGGTGGGTGATGCATGACTGGCTGCAGCAATACGCCTATCGAATCGATGTGAGTCCATGGATATTGGCGGGAGCGGGTTTAGGCATTGCCTTATTGTCCCTGCTGACGGTGGGATCGCTGGCGCTGAGGGCGGCGCGGGCCAACCCCGTGGACAGCCTGCGCCGGCAATGACCAAGTCGCCCCAAATAAAAAACGCGCCTCGCAAATGATTTTTGGAGGCGCGTTTTTTTATTCTTAAGCTAATTTATTCTTCCGGTGCCCTATTCTTCAGGTGCCGGACCCTTTTCCGGCTGGTCGTCATTATTTCGGGGCCTGGGTGGCTCACGATTGTAATCGCGGTCCTTGGGTGGTTCCCGGTTGAAGTCACGGTCACCGCCACGGTCGTTGCCGTAGCCTGGACGGTCACCACCACGGTCTCCACCGTATCCGGGGCGATCGCTACCGCGGTCTCCGCCGTAGCCAGGACGATCGCCGCCGCGGTCTCCGCCGTATCCGGGGCGGTCTCCACCACGGTCGCGATTGTAGCCTCCACCGCCGCGATCACCGCCGCCGCCATAGCCTCCGCGATCACCGCCGCCGCCGCCACAGCCGCCGCGGTCTCCACCCCCGCCGTCACCGGCACG
>CAZJDB010000215.1:0-33747 GCA_964544695.1 uncultured Chitinophagaceae bacterium | reverse complement strand
ATTAGGCGGGTCCGTAACTTACCTGCCCGTGGATGCTTTCGGACGCGTTCATCCAGCTCACGTGGCTGAAGCGATCAGGCCCGGGACCATTCTCATCTCGATCATGTATGCCAACAATGAAACGGGAACTGTGCATCCCATCCGCGAGATCGGCAACATCGCCCGGGATCACCGTATTCCATTCTTTTGCGACGCGACCCAGGCTGTAGGAAAAATTCCCCTCGATGTGCACGCAGATGGAATCGACCTGATGGCCTTCAGTGCGCACAAAATTTACGGACCCAAGGGTACGGGGGCGCTTTACGTTCGCCGCCGGGATCCGCGCATCTCACTGGTTGCACAAATGGATGGAGGGGGACACGAAAGGAATATGCGCAGCGGAACCCTGAATGTGCCCGGCATCGTGGGCTTTGGCCAGGCGGCCTTCTTATGTGCCGGGCTTTTGTCTTCAGAGCCTGGTCGTCTGCTGGACCTGCGCGAACGCCTGGAAAACGCCTTATTATCCCTGCCGGATACACGACTGAACGGTCACCCCGACTTCCGTCTCCCCAATACCTCGAACATTTCTTTCAGAGACATTGAAAGCCAGGCCTTCATGCTGGGCGTCGGTCGGGAACTCGCGCTCGCTTCAGGATCCGCTTGCACATCTGCCAGCACGGAACCTTCCTACGTCCTGAAGGCCATGGGCATAGGAGACGAGCTGGCCCATGCCTCCCTGCGCTTTAGCCTTGGTCGTTTCAATTCCGTCGGGGACATAGATTTCGCCATTTCTACCCTGACGGGCTCCATTAACCGACTCAGGTCGGCCGCGTCCTAAAAGAAAGACCCCAGTTAACCCGGGGTCCCTCTTACCTTTCATCAATTTTGACTAACAATCATTCATAAAAATACAATCTTGGGCCGTAGGGGCAAAAAAAATCCCGCAACGAGGCGGGATTCTCTGCAGTTGGTTTCGGAACAATCTAATAAAAGATCAGAATAACAATATAAGCAACAAAAGTAAACGACGTTAAGTAACAACTATACAGACAGAATCATCTAAGAATTTGCTGCACGAGGGTGCAAAAAAATAAAAAAAAGTTAACCGGCAAAAAAAATCGGCCGTTTTTGGCCAGCTCCGTTATTTTTGTCCAATGTGGTCCATCTGCAAGAAAGACCTGCGCCAGTTCTTTAGTGGCCTGGCGGGGTATGTCGCCATCATCGCCTTCCTGCTACTCAACGGACTGATGCTGTTTGTATTCCGGGACTCCAATATCCTGGACGACGGGTACGCCTCCCTGGAAAACTACTTTGCCCTGGCTCCCTGGGTGCTCTTATTGTTGATTCCGGCCGTAACCATGCGTCTTTTTGCCGATGAATGGAAGGCCGGAACCATTGAAATCCTTAGAACCAGCCCCCTGAGGGGCTACCAGATCGTGGGGGGCAAATACCTGTCCGCCCTGATCGTCGTGATCCTTGCCCTACTCCCCACCCTTATATATATTGTCACCATCAAAAGCCTGGAGGCGGGGAACGTTCCCCTGGACACAGGGGGTATCCTGGGGTCCTATATAGGACTGGGGTTCCTTTGCGCCGCCTTTACCGCCCTGGGGACCTGGTGTAGTAGTTTTACTAACAGCGCCATTATAGCGTTCCTGGGAAGCGCTTTCGGTTGTTTTATCCTCTTCAGCGGGTTTAATTCACTCAGCAAGCTGCCGGGGTTTTCGGGAGGAGCGGATTATTATCTGGCCATGCTGGGCATGGATTTTCATTACCAGAACATTTCCAGGGGTGTCCTGGACAGCCGCGATATTCTTTATTTCGCCAGCCTGGTATTTTTCTTCCTTTTCCTGACCCAACGTCGATTGTTGAAAAAATGAGATTTGATCGTTATACCTGGCTAATGGTTCTTGCCGTCCTGGTCTTGCTCAACGTAGGGGCAAGCTGGAGGCATTTCCGGCTGGATCTTACCGAAGAAAAGAGATACTCCCTCTCGGCGCCCACCGAAAAAATCCTCGGGGAACTGGATAGTACGGTGAGCGTGGAAGTATACCTGAAAGGGGATTTCCCTGCCGTTTTCCGGAACCTTCAGAATGCCACCAGGGATTTGCTCCTGGAAATGAAGGATGCTTCCGGGGGCCGATTGGAATATCGTTTCGTAAAGCCTGGGGAAGGGCTCTCCGATTCCCTCCAGGCCCAGGTATTCGACAGCCTTCAGTCCATGGGACTGAAGCCCTATAACCTAACCGTCAGCGCCAAACCGGGGGACCAATCCAGCGAGCGCCTCATCTTTCCCGCGGCGGTGATCCGGTACGGGGAAAGGGTAGAGCCCATCGACCTGCTTTCCGGTGCCAAGGGCGGTGACCCGGAGACCCGGATGAACAATGCCGAGTCCCTCCTGGAGTTCAAGATGGCCGACGCCATTCACCACCTGACTATGAAAACGGTGCCCCAGGTGGCTTACCTCCTTGGGAACGGGGAACCCATGAAAAGGACCAGCGCGGATTTGATCTTGACCCTGCTCAAAAGCTACGTGGTGGACACCCTGACCCTGAACCGCATCCCCATCATTCCCGGGAAATACGCCGCGGTCGTGATCGTCAAACCGGAAGTGGCCTTTACCGATGCCGACAAGTTGAAGATCGATCAATACGTCATCTATGGGGGTAAGGTCATTTGGTTCATCGACAACCTCCACGCCGAAATGGACAGCTTACAGGGGACCCAGACTCAATTCGTGGCATATGATAAAGGGCTCAATCTTGTGGACCTTCTGTTCAAATACGGGGTGCGGATCAACGACGACCTCATCATGGACATGAACAGCGACCAGGTCCCCCTGGCCGTGGGCTCTGAGGGAGGAAAACCTCAAATCCAAATGGTTCCCTGGCCTTACTTCCCACTACTCGAACCCTCGGATAATTCCCCTATTTCCAGGAACCTGGAGCCCGTGCTCGGGACTTTTGTCAATTCAATGGATACCGTCAAGGCTCCCGGGATACGGAAGACGATCCTCCTGACCAGTTCCGACTATGCCCATATCGTGAGCACACCCGCCATCGTCACCTGGGAAAGTGTAAAGCAGGCTCAGGATCCGGCCTTCTACCATGATAAGGATGTGACCGCGGGTGTACTGCTCGAAGGTCGCTTTCATTCCTTATATGCGAATCGTCTGCCCTCCGTCATGAGGGATTCCCTGCGATCTTATGGCGCCCCCTTCCTCGAAGAGGCCCGCGATCCGGGCAAGATGATCGTCATTTCGGACGGAGACCTTGTACTCAATCACGTTAGCCAGGAATCCGGAATCATGCCAATGGGTACCAATCCGTATACGGGGGACCAATATGCCAACAAGGATTTTTTTATCAATTGCATGGACTACCTCACGAATGCCACCGGCCTCATTGAAACCAGGAATAAACAACTGGTGCTGAGAAACCTGGACATGCAGAAGGTGGCGGACGAGCGGACGCAGTGGCAATTGATCGATATTGCTTTGCCCATCCTGCTGGTAGTCCTTGCGGGAGCGGTCTACCACCAGGTGAGAAAAAGGCAGTACCAAAAATGACAATCGACAAGGTAGCCGGCATATTGGGAGGCACCATCCTTCAGACCGGGTCGGGAGAACCCATACAATACCTTGTACAAGATTCGAGACGCATCATCCATCCGGAAGGCAGCCTTTTTTTCGCCATAGTGACGGCTCGCAGGGATGGGCATGATTTTATTGGGGAAGCCTACAAGGCGGGGGTCCGGAATTTTATCGTCAGCAAACCCTTTTCCCTCGGGGAAGACGCCGGAATACTGCTCGTGGGTGACACCCTCGTTGCATTGGCCCAACTGGCCGCGTGGCACCGTTCTCAGTTCAGTTTACCCGTGATCGGGATTACTGGCTCCAATGGGAAAACGATCGTCAAGGAATGGCTGTATCAATTGTTGCAGGACACGTACAGGATCGTCCGAAGCCCGCGCAGTTTTAACTCCCAGATAGGTGTCCCCCTGTCCGTTTGGCAAATCAGGGAAGCGGACACCCTGGGAATCTTTGAGGCAGGTATATCCCAGCCAGGGGAAATGGTTCGACTTGAGCCCGTCATCCGGCCCACCTTTGGAATATTAACCAATCTGGGCGCCGCACATGACGAAGGTTTCCGGACCAGGGCCGAAAAACTAAGAGAGAAACTGAAGCTCTTCAGCAGATCCGAGTGGCTCATCTTCAACCAGGACGATCCCCTGATCCGGGAGGAAGTACTGGCCTTCCGTGCCTCGGAGCACCCGACCCTCCAACTCTTTTCCTGGAGCCGCCACGCAGGCGCAACCCTGGAGATCACCCGAACAACCGTAGAAAACGGACAGACCCTGATCACATCGATTTACCAGGGCAACGAGGAACGCGTGGGCATTCCGTTTACTGACGAGGCGTCCGTGGAAAATGCCATGCATTGCTGGTCCATGATGCTTTTACTGGGCCAGTCCCCGGATAAAATCCGGGAGGCCATGAGCCGCCTGACACCGGTAGCCATGCGTCTGGAGCTCAAGGAAGCCATACATAATTGTACCCTGATCAACGATAGTTACAGTGCCGATCTCGATTCCCTGTATATAGCCCTCGATTTCCTGGGGCAGCAGCATCAACACCCCCGCAAAACGGTGATCCTGTCCGATCTGCTGGAAACGGGTTTGCCCGACAAGGAAATCTTTTCGTCCGTAGCCCAGGCATTGAAGCAGCGCAAAGTAGACCGCCTTATCGGGATCGGACCTCGCATCAGCCGGTATTCAAATTTGTTTGCCGGGGAGTCCGTTTTCTTTGAAGATACCGATGCCTTTATCCAGGCTTTTCCCAGGATTTCTTTTCGGGATGAAAGTATTCTCCTGAAAGGAGCCAGGGCCTTCGCTTTCGAACGCATCAGCCAACTATTCGAACTCCTGGCGCATCAAACATTCCTGGAAATCGACCTGGACGCCATGGCGTACAACCTGCAGGTGTTCCGTCGTATCCTCAGGCCCGGAACCAGGATCATGGCCATGGTCAAGGCCTGGTCCTATGGCAGTGGAAGTTACGAGATCGCGAACCTCTTGCAGTTCCACAAGATCGGGTACCTGGCCGTGGCCTACGCGGATGAAGGGGCCCATCTCAGGGATTCCGGGATCACCCTTCCCATCATGGTCATGAACCCCGAAACCAGCGCTTTCGAAACCCTGGTGCACCATCGCCTGGAACCCGAATTGTTTTCCTTTTCCATACTCAAAGCCTTTCGCAATTACCTCGAAGAGGAAGGGATTCAGCGTTATCCGGTCCATATCAAACTCGATACCGGGATGCATCGCCTGGGCTTTTTGCCCCTGGAAGTGGGCCCTCTCGCCTCGCAACTTGCCCAGGACCCCAGCCTGGAAGTAAAAAGCGTCTTCAGCCACCTTTCGGCCAGTGAAGACCCCGCCGAGGACGCGTTTACCCGGTTGCAGGCCGAGCGCTTTATGGAGGGCTGCGCTATATTGGAATCCGCCCTCCCCTATCCCTTCCTGAAGCACCTCGATAATTCAGCCGGCATCCTCAGGCATCCTGAATACCAGTTCGATATGGTGCGCCTGGGGATAGGACTGTATGGCGTCAACCCTTCACACGCGGAATCGCTGCCCCTTAGGGAAGTCTCCACCCTCAAAACCAATATTGCGCAGATCAGGCGCCTGGAACCCGGAGAGACCGTCGGTTACAACCGGAAGGGTGCGGTGCTCCGGCCTTCGGTCGTGGCAACCATACGAATAGGATATGCGGACGGATATCCCCGGCGTCTGGGAAACGGGAAAGGGTTCATGCTGGTCAAAGGTCGCCTTGCACCGACCATAGGCAGCATTGCCATGGACATGGCCATGCTGGACATCACCGGGATTGAAGGTGTTGAAGAAGGAGAAGAAGTTGTGATTTTCGGAGCGGGCTTGCCAGTACTGCAAGTTGCGACTTGGGCGGAGACGATTCCTTACGAAATATTGACCGGAATCAGTCAAAGGGTTCGCAGAGTATATTTTGAGCAGTAGTCTCCTTATCTTTGAAATAGCCAAAATCGTTTTTCGTGAAACTAAAGCATGTATTCGGCGTAATCGTATTGCTCCTTATCGCGGATCAGACATTGAAGTTCTGGGTAAAAACCCACTTCCACCTATATGAAGAGGTTCAGGTAATCAAACCATGGTTCCGGCTTTACTTCATAGAAAATGAAGGAATGGCTTACGGAGCGACCTTTGGTAGCGGCGACTGGGCCAAGCTGGCCCTGACCCTGTTCCGCCTGGGTGCGGTCATATTCGGAACCTTTTACCTTATACGCATCGTACGGGAAAAATACCACAAAGGGTTTATCCTATGTGCGGCACTCATTTACGCGGGCGCCATGGGTAATCTCATCGACAGCCTTTTCTATGGCATGATCTTTACCGCCAGTCACCGGGGCGATGGGTTTTCACAGGCATTTACCGGACACGGTTATGCCGGCTTCCTGCATGGGAGCGTAGTGGACATGCTCTATTTCCCGATCATCGATAACAAGGTGCTGCCCGGATGGATCCCCATTTGGGGTGGCAAGCCCTTTACTTTCTTTCAACCCATCTTCAATATCGCCGATGCCTGCATATCCGTAGGCGTCATATCCATTCTGATCTTCCAACATAAATTTTTTAAGAAACACCGGCAAGTTCCGGAGGGAGGGGGTGAGGCATCACCTAACGTAGACAAGATGGAAGCTACGCAGTAGTTTAAAAACGCCCGAGGGTACGGATTAAAAGAGAGTTGATTGTTTTGGGAGGCCGGTTCCTTGGTTAGCAACGGCCTATTAAATTTCCGCAAATTCAGCGAAATTATCAACTTAAAAGGTTAATTTTTTTAAATTAACAGGTTAATCATTTTAGCAGATCCTGTGCAATCCTTTGCACTGGGGCTCAATCCGGAAGCTTTCCCACCATATTGGATGGCACCACCCACTGATCGAATTCCTCAGGGGTAAGATATCCTAACGAAACGGCAGCCTCCTTGAGGGTCTTCCCTTCCTTCAGCGCCTTTTGGGCAATTTCGGCTGCCTTGTAATATCCAATCTTCGGGTTCAGGGCTGTAACCAGCATCAAGGAATTGTCGACGTGCCTTTTGATATTGTCCTCGATGGGTTCGATCCCTTCCGCGCAGTGTTCCGAGAAACTCACGCATCCATCGCCGATCAACCGGGCGCTGTGCAGGAAATTATAGATGATGACGGGCTTGAAAACGTTCAGTTCGAAATGCCCCATGGCGCCACCCACATTGATGGCTACGTCATTTCCCAGGACCTGGGCCGCGATCATGGTCAGTGCTTCGCACTGCGTAGGGTTTACCTTTCCAGGCATGATCGAAGAGCCCGGCTCGTTATCGGGGATATGGATTTCACCTATCCCCGCGCGGGGCCCGGAGCTCAGCATCCGCACGTCATTGGCGATTTTCATCAGGCTCACCGCAACGGTCTTCAGGGCGCCATGCACCTCTACGATGGCGTCGTGAGCCGCCAGGGATTCGAATTTATTCTGAGCGGTAACAAAGGGTAGTCCGGTCAGGGCCGCGATATGCCTGGCTACATTCACCGCGTATCCCTCGGGGGTATTGATACCGGTCCCCACTGCCGTGCCCCCCAGGGCCAGCTCTGAAAGGTGTGGGAGGGTATTTTTGATCGCCCGGATGCCGTGGTCGAGTTGGGAGACATAGCCGCTGAATTCTTGTCCCACGGTAAGGGGAGTGGCGTCCATGAAATGGGTCCTGCCGATCTTCACGACGTGCATGAACTTCTTGCTTTTGGCATCCAGAGCATCCCTAAGCCTTTGAAGACCGGGCAGGGTGGTTTCCATCAGCATTTTGTAGGCTGCGATGTGCATGGCGGTCGGAAACGTGTCGTTGGAAGATTGGGATTTGTTTACGTCGTCGTTGGGCGCCAGGTATTTTTCCTTGTCTGTGAGCTTGCCTCCGTGCAGTACGTGCCCCCGGTTGGCGATCACTTCGTTTACATTCATGTTGCTTTGCGTGCCGCTACCCGTTTGCCAGACCACCAATGGAAAATACTCATCCAACCTACCCTCCAGGATCTCCTGGCAAACCGCCGCAATCAGGTCTTTTTTGTCCACGGGTAATACGCCCGCCTCCACGTTGGTGAGGGCCGCCGCCTGCTTCAGATAGGCGAAGGCCCGGATGATTTCCTTGGGCATTCGGTCGGTGTCCTGGGCGATTTTGAAGTTGTCGATGCTCCTTTGCGTTTGGGCCCCGTAATAGGCTTGAGCGGGGACTTTCACCTCGCCCATGGTATCTTTTTCGATGCGATATTCCATGGCGCAAAGCTAGGACAAAAGGCCCTTCGTCAGCTCATTGAGCTTTCGTATCTTTTCCGGGAGATTGCCTTTCATCCTGTCCCTCAGGGTATGTAAGTTCAGCAGAACCTCATCCAGCTCATCGGGAAAAAGTTCCGAGAATACCTCTTTCAGCCTCTTTGCGAGTGTGGGAGATTTCCCATTCGTGGAAATGGCGATTTTCAGATCCCCTTTTTGCACGATACTGGACAAATAAAAATCACAAAGCCCGGGTGTATCGGCAATATTGAGTAACATATTCCTTTCCCTGGTCGCAACCCTGATGGCCTCGTTCAAGGCCGGATCTCCCGTTGCGCAGATCACCAGGTGCTTACCCTCAAGGTCCTCCATCCGGAACGTCCTTTCCTCCAGGCGGACGCTCCCGGTTGCCAGTGCTTTCAGTTCCGGACATGCCTCCCAAGCCACGATAAGAATCCTGGCGCCGGGGTCATTCCCCAGAAGGGCGCCCACTTTTTCAAGACCCACCTTCCCCCCTCCCACGACCAGAGTCTCTACTTGTGAGAGTTTGATGAAAATGGGAAAAAGGTCATTCATATCGCGTATTTAAGCGCTTCAAGGCCGACGGACTGCTCGAAGGCCTCATAAAAGCGAACCACGTCACCAATAATTATAACAGCCGGGTTTTTCAGCCCTTCTTCTTCGGCGATTCCCGGGAGTTCTCCGATCGTGGCCACACGAATGCGCTGGTCTGGAAGGGACCCGTTTTGTATAATGGCGGCGGGCGTTTCACCCCTTCCGGAAGTCACATATTTCTCGGCGATTTGGGCGATCCTGTCCATCCCCATAAGGATGACAACCGTCGTATTTGCCTGGATCGCGTACTCCAAATCCCTGGACAACTTTCGGCTTTCGGTAGTGCCGGTAATCACCCAGAAGCCTTCGCTGACGCCCCGGGCTGTCAGGGGGATATGATTGAGGCCGGGTACGCCGAGGGCGCTGCTGATTCCCGGAATCACCTCGGTGTCAACACGGTATTTCTGCGCGTACGTAACTTCCTCCTGTCCCCTGCCGAACACGAAGGGGTCGCCCCCTTTGAGACGCACCACATGCCCAAGGGAAAACGCGTATTTCAGGATCATCGCATTGATTTCGTCCTGGGAGTACAGGTGCATGCCGGCCCGCTTGCCCACAAAGCGCAGCAGGCATCCCTTGGAAGCGTGATTCAGCAACTCCCGGCTGACGAGGGCATCATAAAGGATGACTCTCGCGTCTTTAATGGCTTCAATTCCTTTTAGGGTAATCAGGCCGGGGTCACCGGGGCCCGCGCCCACCAGGGTCAATTTGGGATGATTGATCATATACTGAAGTTTTGTACCAATGCTTCGGCAGGCACTTCTTTCTTTTTTCTACGGTATTCAGCGCACCAGGCGTAAAAATCCTTAGCCTGTTGCAGGTAGGCCCAACCGAAATCGGCGCCCGCGGCATTCTTATTGATCTGGAGGACCACCTCGCTCAGGGAAGCGCCTTCCCAGCTGAAATGTTTATCGAAATCCCGGAGGATGCCGGCCTGGGTATTGCAGCTTATCTGCTCTCCCAATAACAGCGCCTTGGCTGCCTGGACAAAAGCCGAATACGTATGGTATATACCATCCGCATAGGCCCCTTCTTCGAGGCTTTGTTCCGCCCATTCGATCTTTTCTTCCGCCTCGAATAGCAGCGTTTGCACGAGATCGATCACTACGCCGGCACATTCCCCTACCCCTATGGCAGTAGCGTACTTCTCCTTCCGGCCCCAATCCACCAAATCTTCTCCCGTCAGTTCCGATAGGTCAGCCAACGGTTTTAGCAATTCATAAAAGTATTTCGTACTCTTCCGGTCGAAGTATTCATGGTACCGCTCGGCGGGCTCCCGGTTCGCTTCATAATCCTTAAGTAACACCCTAAGAACTTCGGGGCCCCTTTTGCTGGGAATTTTGATCACCTTATCGGAGATACGCCCCCTGCCGTCGCCCAACACACCGCCCCCCAAACAAACCTGCAGAGCAGGGACGGTGTTACTGCCGCTCTTCATGGATGACCCATGGAACCCGATTCCCGCCATACTGTGCTGGCCGCAGGAATTCATGCATCCGCTGATCTTGATTTTGATATCTGTATTATATAGGAGTTCGGGGAATTCATTTTCCACCACCTTCTCCAGAACCGACGCTATACCCGTACTGCTCGTGATGCCCAGGTTACAGGTATCCGTCCCCGGGCATGCCGTGACATCGGCTACGCTGTCGAAGCCCGCGGCACCCAGGCCCAGGGATTCCAGGACGCTGAAGAAATAAGGCAGGTGCTGGGGTCGGATGTACCTGAACAGGAGGCCCTGGTTCACCGTGACCCTGACATCGTCCGCAGCCACCGGCCTCAGTCGTACGATCAGCTCCCGCGCTACCCCGGAAGGCAAATCTCCCAGGCTTACCCGGACATAGGCCCCGAAATAGCCTTGCTGTTTTTGTTCGAAGACATTGGTATTCTTCCACGCCTCATATTGCAGGGGATTGCGGATAGAATAGGGAGGCACCGAACTGCCCGGGGCCGGGAATTCCGGTACAGGCCATGCTTCTGCATCAACTTCTACCCGATGGTTTTTCAAGGCGACCCTTTCTTCTTCCACCAGGCGTCCGAATTCGTCCAATCCCATTTTCTGAATGAGGAATTTCAACCTGGCCTTACCCCGGCTGGCTCTTTCCCCATACCGGTCAAACACCCGCAACACACATTCGATATAAGGAATCAACTGGTCAGCCTCCAGGAATTCATAGACTACCTGGGCCAGGAAGGGCTGAGCCCCCAGGCCGCCTCCCAGCAGGACTTTGAAACCGCGTACCTCCCTTCCCTGCTCATAACGCACCTTGGGGATCACACCAATATCGTGAATGAAGGTAAAGGCCGAATCCTTTTCGCTGGAGGCAAAGGCTATCTTGAATTTCCGTCCCATGTCCTGGCAGATGGGATTGCGCAGGAAATATTCAAAGGCAGCGTGCGCGTATGGGGTCACGTCGAAGGGTTCGAGAGGGTCGATACCGGCCTGGTCCGAGGCGGTAATATTGCGGACCGTATTGCCACAGGCTTCCCGGATGGTAATGGACTCTTCTTCGAGTTTGGCCCATAGCTCAGGGGTCCTGTCCAGGCTGACGAAGTGGATTTGGATATCCTGGCGCGTGGTCAGATGAAGGTTGCCGGTCGCGTACTCATCGGAAACATCGGCGATCCTGTTCCATTGGTCAAAAGTCATCCGCCCGAAAGGCAACTTGATGCGGATCATTTGCACACCCGGTTGGCGTTGTCCATAAATACCCCTGGCGAGCCGTAGGCTCCGGAACTTTTCATCGGGAATGGCGCCGTCCCTGAAGAGTTTGATTTTCCTTTCGAGGTCGATGATGTCTTTTTCGACAATGGGGTTTTCGAGGTTTTCCAGTTCAGTCCTGAAACTCTGCATATAGTTGATTTTGCGCCGCCTTGCGGCCCGCGACCCCGCCCCGGCTTGCGGTTGGGAGCTCCGCGAAAAATAAAAAACCTTCGGTTTTCCGAAGGCCCTTGCAATTGATTACCTGTTTTTCATAAATGTGCAAACGCCTCATCCTCCCGATTTACCGGGACGACAACTACAATTCTTCATATGAATGGGCCTACCTTTCATGTATTTCCTACTTTTTAAGTAGACTATTCAACAACAAATATAGGAGCTTTGAAAATGATTTCAAACAATTTTCTACTGTTTTTGTGAACTAATCATCCGACGCGGCTAGCGACCCTTGAAGGCGGCCTTTCTCTTTTCCAGGAAAGCCGCTGTCCCCTCCTTCACGTCTTCAGTTCCGAAACAGATTCCGAACCCTTCGAGTTCCTGGTGGTAACCTCCGGCGGAGCCCTCGGCATTGGCTGCGGCAATGCACTGGGCGACTGCGACAGGGGCTTTTGTCCCAATGAATTGCAATATGGTGACGGCCCTGTCCACCAGCGATTCAGGCGGGACAATGTCGTTTATCAGCCCGAATTGCAGGGCCTTAGCTGCCTCGATATTGTTGCCGGTGATCAGGAGCTCTATGGCCCGCCCCTTGCCGATAAGGCGCGTTAGCCTTTGGGTCCCTCCGTACCCCGGGATCAACCCCAGGTTCACTTCGGGCTGTCCGAACCTGGCATTTTCAGAGGCAATACGGAAGTGGCAAGCCATGGCGAGCTCGCAGCCCCCACCCAGGGCAAATCCGTTGACGGCTGCGATAATCGGTTTGGGGGACCGTTCGATCGAAAAGAAAATGTCCTGGCCCCTTTTGGCCAGCGCTTTTCCTTCCTCCCTGGTCAACCCCACGAATTCGCCGATATCGGCTCCTGCTACGAAAGCCTTAGGACCTGCGCCCGTTATAACCGCCCCGAAAAGATTTTCGTCTCCGATCAACCCGGCCAAGGCTTTTTCCAGCTCCGACATCACCTTACGGTTCAGGGCGTTCAACTTGTCGGGACGGTTGATGGTGATCACCAGGATCCTATCCCGAACCTCGGTCAGTAAAGTTTCATACATATATATTAGAATATTTCGATTGCCTTGTCAATACGCACGGCTGTAGCGCCGGCTCCGATGAAGTCGAGGATCTCGAATACGGGGGGGCCGAATTTTCCACCCACCAACATGATCCTGAACAGCATCAGCAGCTCCCCCGGTTTGATCTTGTGCGCCGCGGCCAGTTCCTTGAAATAGGGTTCCGGAGCAATGTCGCCTCCCGGTTCCCTTAACCAGGTAGAGAATTCCTTGAAAAAGGCTTTGTTATTTTCATTCCACTTCGGTCCTACGGAAACCATATCATAGCCTTTCGGTTCCTGAAATAGGAAATAACTCTGGTCCCAAAAATCCGTCAAGAATGTGCAACGTTCTCTGACGAGACGCAGGGCGCCCCGTATATACCCTTTTTCCAAATTCAACCCCTTGTCCTTAAGGATGGGCGCCACGTAATCATATAAGGCCTCTTCCGGCAGGACGGCCTTGATCCATTCATGATTGAACCACTTGGCCTTTTCAAAATCGAATTTGGCCCCGCCTTTATGCACCCTGTCCACGGAAAATCGATCGACCAGGTCGGACACCGTAAACAATTCCTGTTCCGAACCGTCATTCCATCCCAGCATAGCCAACATATTCACAAAAGATTCCGGTAGGAATCCTAATTCACGGAATCCCTTGGTCAGCTCTCCCGTCCGTGGATCGGTCCAGTCCATCGCGAAAACGGGGAAGCCTAGCCTGTCTCCATCCCGCTTACTGAGCTTTCCATTTCCTTCGGGCTTGAGGATGAGGGGCAGGTGGGCCCACTCGGGCATCGCTTTTTCCCAACCCAGGTACTTCCATAATAATAGATGTACCGGTGAAGAAGGCAGCCACTCTTCTCCCCGGAAGACGTGTGTGATGTGCATCTCATAATCGTCAACAACGACCGCCAGGTGATAGGTAGGCATACCATCCGCTTTCAGCAGCACTTTATCGTCCACCTGATCCGTGTGGAAGACTACTTCTCCCCGGATCATATCCTCAAAAGCCACCGTTTCTCCTTCGGGTACCTTTATGCGGATGACGTGAGGCACACCCAACTGTAAAAGGCGTTCAACTTCCTCAATGGGAAGAGTCAGGGAATTCCGCATTTGCATACGGATGCGATGATCGTATTGGGGATTCAGGTTTGCCCTCATATACTCCAGCTCTTCCGGCGTATCGAATGCATAATATGCCTTGCCTTCGTCCACCAATTGTAACGCAAAAGTTTTGTAAATCGGCTTCCGTTCGCTTTGACGGTAGGGCCCGAAGGGACCTCCTTTGAAGGGGCTCTCATCCGGTTCCAATCCACACCATTCCAGGCAGCGTCGGATGTATTCCTCCGCTCCCTCCACAAATCTCGATTGATCAGTATCCTCGATGCGCAACACGAATGTACCCCCGTGTTGCCGGGCGAACAGGTAATTGAACAGGGCCGTGCGGACACCGCCCAGGTGCAATCCGCCGGTGGGGCTGGGTGCAAAACGGACCCTGACTTTTTGATCGGAACTCATCACCTGTAAGAATTGAGCAGCAAAAATATACCTTTACCCTCATGTTTTATGTAACAACTGCCTCCTGGTTGCTCAAACGGATATATCCCTCTGCACTATGGCGGATGCCAACCCGCGAAAAAAAAGTTTACCTAACCTTTGACGACGGGCCTCATCCTACCGCAACCCCCTATGTATTGGAACAACTGCGGGCATTCAATGCCAAGGCTACTTTTTTTTGTTTGGGAAAAAACGTAGCCCAATATCCTGAGCTGTATAAACGGATCCTCATGGCAGGACATGCTACGGGGAATCACACATACAACCACCTTAATGGCTGGAAAACGCCCGACAAGCAATACTTTGAGGACATACTATCTGCAAGGAAACTGATCGATTCTAACCTTTTCCGTCCTCCGTACGGAAGGATCACCCGCTGGCAATTGTCGCAGCTCGAAGAAAGACCAGCTCTTCAAATGAGGGCCGTCATGTGGACCATTTTAAGTGGAGATTTCGATACTTCCATTTCATCCGAGCGCTGTCTGGAGAATGTTATTCGCCCCCTAATGACCGGGGCAATCATCGTTTTTCACGATAGTGAAAAAGCCTTGCCTCATGTAACCGCTACCCTCCCCAAAGTTCTATCGTACCTCGAAGGAAATGGTTATATGATGGAAAAAATTACTATATAAAATCATTAGGGTCAAGGAGATGGTAGGATATATAAATACGAAGGGCCTGGGTAGATACCCTGGCCCGTTTTTAATCCGTACCCTATGAAAACTTTACTAAATTACAGCGGATTTTTGAATTACCAAACTAAATTTAAAAATAACAATCAGTTAACGTCACAAAGTGATGTTTTTTGTGGTATCCCCGACCGTTACAGTTGCTTGATTATCACAGCTTCCGGAGCCATAATCCAATACTCCGGTTCCGTAATTGGTCACGATCTTGACCGTTCCGGATTCAAACCACGGGCATACATAAGCCCTTTGCAACGGGGTTTCGATCGTGGTTGTCCAGGTGAACCCACCCGAGGCACTTCCACTACCATTACCTGTCACATCATATACGTCGTCAAAGGGCCAGAGGGGGGTCGAACCACCGGCAATCCGAGCCCAGTTACGCGAGGCGTTCCAGTTTACCCAAAAGCCATTAGGCAGGGTCACCTTGGCATTCTGGATTTGTACCGAGAAGCTGAGGGAAGTATCCCCCGTAGAGGTATTGGTGAGGATATGCGTCCCCGTCAGTTGGATGCTGTCGAAGGAATAGTTGCTGAAGGTCGTCGTTACGGAAGCGCCCTGGTTGATCAGAGGCGCGCTAAACACCATGGATATACTCCCGGTGTAAACATTACCCCACAAATCCCTGAATCCGCTTCCGAAATTGATCGTTACCGTTTCAGGCCAAACACCCGCAGTCCCGGGGCTAACGCTGATCGAAACCTGGTTGGTAGAATCGGGCCCGTCAACGGTCACGTGCTGCTGCAAGAAGGCCTTTGCAATGACCTGGCTAAAAGAACTGGTGGAATCGTCCACCGCGCCGTAGCTTTGTCCATTTACCTTAGTGCTGAGGATGTTGTTGGTCAGATCCGTGAAGGAAGCATCCGCGCTCGCATCCACCGATGCCATCAGGGTGGTGTTGGACGCAGAGGTCGGACCTGCGGAATTATTGTTGTTTTTGGTACAGGCAGCCCAGATCAGGGCGCCGGGTAGCAGAATAGCAATCAGAGCCTTAGTAGGACTTAATACACGCTTCATAAAGAATAGATTAGTTTATTCATTAACGTATTCACGACTTTAATATTGTCTCATGTCCGCACTCGTAGATACACACACCCACATTTACCACAAAGAATTTGCCCGCGACCTGCCCGAGGTTATGGAAAGGGCCCGGGCTTCCGGAGTTACTCAATTCTACCTTCCCTCCATCGACAGCGGGTCCATCGAGGCCATGCTAGGCCTGGAGCTTTTGTATCCCGGTGAATGCCATGCCATGATGGGTCTCCATCCCACCTCCGTGAACGCCACCCTTACCTCCGAGCTTTCCCTGGTCTCCTCCTGGCTTTCCCGCCGGCCCTTTGTCGCTATTGGTGAAATCGGCCTGGACTTCCACTGGGACCGCACCTTCGAAGCCCAGCAATACGAAGCCTTCCGGGCCCAGATCGAGCTCGCCCTTTTTTACAAGCGTCCTATCGTCATCCATACGCGTAACGCCATGCCCGAAACCATCGGCGTCGTCCGTGAATACGTCCCGCGAGGCCTTAGAGGCATCTTCCATTGTTTCGGTGACACTTATGAGCATGCCCGGGAGATCATCCGCATGGGCTTCTATTTGGGCATTGGCGGGGTGCTAACGTATAAAAACTCGGGTCTCGCCTCCGTCCTGTCTGATATCGACCTGTCGCACCTGGTCCTGGAAACCGATGCCCCTTACCTTGCCCCGGTGCCTTTCCGAGGCAAAAGAAACGAGCCCTCTTATCTCAGTTTTGTTGTGGATCGCCTTGCAGAAATAAAGGGCGTGTCCCCTTCCGTCGTAGCCTCGATTACCACCGCGAACGCCCAAAAAATATTCAACACTTAGGCCCAAAAACACTATTTTTGCAGCCTTCTAAGGAGAGGTGCAGGAGTGGTTGAACTGGCACGCCTGGAAAGTGTGTATAGGAGAAATCCTATCGAGGGTTCGAATCCCTCCCTCTCCGCAGTTTGTTTATCGAACTTTTCTTAAAGCCTGTTAAACGTAGTGTTGACGGGCTTTTTGCTTTTGGGGGTTTACATCATTTGAAAACGTTTTACCCCATTTTGCGCCTTTTGCCAGTGAGTAATTCGTGAGACATTGCAGCATTATGCCAATATCCTCGATAGAAAGGTCAGCCAGGACATGTAGGCGCTAAAGGAGAAGTTGCTTACAAAGCCGATCGCCTTATAAAAGAAGGCGGCCTTCTGAAAAATTTTTCAAGAAAACTTTTGCGTAATCAAATACTTACGCATATATTTATGTAAGCAAACACTTACGCAATATGGCACAGGAAGCAAGAAGAGATGTTTTCCAAGCAATAGCAGATCCTACTAGACGTCAGATTATCAATCTGATAGCTCAAAAGCCCATGACTTTAAACGCAATTGCTGACAATTTTGAAATTAGCCGACCTGCAATATCGCAACACATAAAACTTTTGACTGAGTGCGGTATGGTTGTCATCGAAAAAGTGGGTCGGGAAAGGTTCTGTGAGGCAAAACTCGACAGTTTGAGAGAAGTGTCTACCTGGGTTGACCAATATCGCCAATTTTGGAATGATCAATTTAATTCCCTAGACAAGTATCTAATTAAAACTCAATTAAATAACAAATCAAAAAAGAAAACAAAATGAAAATTCAAACTGAAAAAAAAGACGGGCTAAAAATAGTTCGTGATTTCAAAGCACCTAAGACTTTGGTGTTCCAAGCATTTTCAACGGCAGAAGCATTTGCTGAATGGTGGGGGCCCGCAGGTATGCCAATTACAATTAAGCGCTTTGACTTCAGAAAAGGTGGAACTCTCCATTACAAAATAGAAGGGGGTGGGCAAATAATGTGGGGGCTTTTTAAATATGCCAACATTACAAGCCCTGACTTAATCGAGTTTGTAAATTCGTTTTCCGATGAAGAAGGCAAAATTTGTAAAGCCCCATTTCCGATGGAATTTCCGCTTGAAATCTTTAATCAAATAACACTCCGCGAAAATAACGGAATTACTACTTTGACACTTGAAAGTCACCCGCTAAATGCAACGCCGGAACAAGAAGCGACCTTCTATTCCATGACTGATAATTTATCCGGAGGTTTTGCCGGGACGTTTAACCAGTTGGAGGTATACTTAACAAAAAAACAAAAGACAAACTAAAAACGACCAGGATATTTCCTTTGGTTTCTCAGGTTAACATGCCCTCATACTATTTTATTCAGGCTCGCAATTGCATCCTTGGTGGATGCATTTGCGATTATTGACAAGTACGCCATAGATCGATGACATAATTTGTACCTTTGTGAGTGCTTTTTTACAATCGAAAAGGGATATATGAAGAAAATAGGGTTTTTATCGTTCGGACATTGGTCCAATCACCCAGCCTATAAAACTCGTACAGCTAGTGACACCTTGCTTCAGTCCATCGATTTGGCTGTTGCTGCTGAAGAAATCGGTTTAGACGGTGCGTATTTTCGGGTACATCATTTTGCGGCTCAATTAGCATCCCCATTTCCATTGCTTTCGGCTATCGGCGTCAAAACAAGCAATATAGAGATTGGAACAGGTGTTATTGACATGCGTTATGAAAATCCCCTCTATATGGTGGAGGAAGCCGGAGCCACTGATCTAATTTCGCGCGGGCGATTGCAATTGGGAATCAGTAGAGGCTCGCCAGAACAAGTAATCGATGGGTGGCGTTATTTGGGGTATGAACTGGCTGAAGGAGAAACGGCCGCAGATATGGGACGCAGGAAAGCGTTGCAATTTTTGGATAAACTCAAAGGTGTTGGATTTGCACAGCCTAACCCGTCCCCGATGTTTCCTAATCCACCGGGCTTATTACGATTGGAACCCCACTCCGAGGGATTGCGGGACCGTATTTGGTGGGGAGCGGCTTCTAATGCTACAGCCGTTTGGGCTGCCGAAAACGGAATGAACCTGCAAAGTTCTACTTTGAAAGTCGACGAAAGCGGTAAGCCTTTCCATGTACAACAAGCAGAACAAATCAGGTTGTACAAAAAAGAATGGAAAAAAGCAGGACACCACCGTGAGCCGAGGGTTTCGGTGAGCCGGTCCATTTTTGCATTGATAACCGATCAAGACAGATTTTTCTTTGGGCAGGAAACCGATAGTTCCGACAAAATCGGCAGTATTGAAAAGGACACACGCGCCATTTTCGGAAAAAGCTATGCTGGGGAACCGGATCAGCTCATCAGGGAGTTGGCTCAGGACGAAGCCATCCAGGAAGCGGATACGCTCCTTTTGACGATACCAAATACATTAGGAGTTGACTACAATGTACACATCCTGTCTTCTATTTTGAAGCATGTTGCACCCGGATTAGGTTGGCGTTGAATTTTAGTCTAGCAAACGTGATTCGGATGAAATCTGCTGTTCCGCCCGGAGTTTGCATGACGGCTCAAATACGGAAAAAGGCCAGCACTTTTCCTTTCTTAAAATTTATTTGTTCGGCCAGGATTTTTAGTAATTTTTCTTCGTACTTAATCTAACATGAACACCATTAGCCTAATAAGCGACCTAAACGTAAATTTCGTCATACGCGGCGGACGAGTAAGTCTGGCAAATTTAATTGACTTCTCCAATTTTGTCGATTTATTTGTTTTGGAGGATTCGATCTATACTGATGAATCTGCTATGAAAGTTTCTTTCAGTGAAGGTTTTGAGAACTATATCGATTTCCCATTCCGAACAATCGAAAACGAGAAACTTTCAAGCCTCGTATGCAATATATCGGATCAAACAAGAATGCTCTATGACTGTTCTCCGGTAAACTACACCTTTTCAATTGAATCCTATGATTATTGGTTGTCTTTAAATAGTACGGAAAAAGAAAAAATAAATTCGGGTGAAATCAACAAATTAATTTTCGAAAAATTACGCATTCATAACGGAAAGCTAACTCCCGAAGACACACATAATTGGTTATTGTCAACGAGCAAAGAAATGGAAAAATCTTTGATTAATTTACTAGAGGAGGTCGGGAGAACATATCTTTCCATTATGCCATCTACAAGGAATTTGATCCCTCTTTTGGATTCTTTTTATCAAATCGAAACCCCTATATTCAAATTATACAATGAAATCTCAGAAAGGCACAAGGAGATGGCTGAAAAGATTCTCGAATTTCAACGACCAAGAGCTATCTATATCCCACCATTACTTTCAATACTTATGAACAGGTGCGAGAATAGAAATGAGATCCCATTTCGACTTATGGAATTAAGAGATGAATTTATCGGTTTGAGAATCGAGATGTATAATTGGCAAACCGAGATGAATCAGAAACTTTGCTTCAAAGATCAAGTGGGGCTTAGGGATGAATTGGATAATTCATTGGATTTCACGTACACAATTACACCAATTTAGTGAATAAGGTATTTGCAGAATCTGTCGACATCTCTCAATATGAAATTTCAAATTCTCGAAAATATGTAAGCGTATTAAAGGACAAATTCAATATAAATCTGAATATACCAGCTTGAAAATTATCTAATTACCTTAATTATTCTTTTTTCTTTGCTTTGTTCCTGATTTTTAATTGCTCAAGCCAAAATTCAGCCGAAGTTTCTATTGTACCTGTTTGAATCCATTCTGGTCCTCCATGACGAGGGGCCCAGTTTCTAGGCGGAGGCATTTTAAGCACATATTGGCCAAGGCTAAGCACTTCATGTGATAATTTGTCTCGGGTCACACAGCTAATCGACAGAGGGCCTGAATCGCTTGCAACTATGGGCTGTCTTGTACGTCCGACCACCTGGCAATAACAACTCATCTCAAAAAGGGTACCTATCAAATTAGGATTCCCCGTATCATCTACCCAAAGTAAACGATCACCTGGTACCAATCGCTCCCGTCCAAACATGATGTCGTTACCTGCCGTACCCGTTCTGTTCAGGAAAGGGATCGGATCTTGATTAGAGAATGGATCGTTATCGCTGAAACCGCTGGTATACTCGGCACTATCCGTACAATAAAGTTCCAAGGTATCCTTATCAGTATGCGCTTGCCAAATATCAACAACGTCAGCTTCCGGTGCCCCTACAAACGGAAAAGCGAAAATGATAAATACCTGTCCAGCCCTCAAGGACAGTAAAAGACGATCGCCATCATGCAAATACGTCATTTTCCCGGCCCAACTTTCGATGCTATCAACCTTACGTCGCACAGAGAGAATAGTATTCATGGCTTCTACAGGTGTCATCGAAAAAAATTCCCTATTGTTTTTCAAGCGCCGATCCTTCAATTGTCTATGTACTTCCTTCTCCAGCTCCCGGGGATTGGATGTCAATGCCCTGAACACTACTTGGAATGGGCTAGGTAATCCAGTGGTGAATAACTCTTGCGCCCTATCTTCAGCGAGTCTGGAAGTCAACCCGATCTTGACGAGACCCGGCATAGCATCATTTTGCATGACATACACAAACCCCCATGTGAATTGGCACATACTGAATAATGGTTCTAATTTTTCGGAATCAATTACAACGATTTACCAGCTAAGATCATCCTTAAGGGTTACCCGCCGAATATTGGTCCAGTATTTCCAATGAAGGCGCAAAGAACAGGCTCCCCGTATAAGCCTTGCTAAAATCAAGTATTCGGTCGTAGTTACCCGGAGGGTCTCCAATAAACATCCGTTCCAACATTTTATGTGTCGTACTGAATGTACTTGCGTAAGCAATAAAATAGGTGCCTATTTCGCCCTTGGACGGGTTCCCAAAGACCATATTATCCCGCACGATCTTCAATTCATTGCCGTTCCCATCATCCAAACTGGCCAGGGCGCTGTGCGAATTGTCGGGCTTCACGTCATCGGGCATTTCAATATCGCTCATTTTGTATCGCCCGATTACCTTCTCCTGATCTTCGGTAGACAGGCCGGTCCATCCGTGCATATCGTGCAGGTATTTCTGTACAAAGCAATAGCTTCCCCCTTTATATTCAGGGTCCTCGTCGCCGACGACTGCATAATACTGCCGGTCCGCGCCAATTGGATTTTCAGTACCATCCACAAAACCTAAAATGGAACGACCGTCCCAATACCTGAACCCATGAATTTCTTCCAGGCAGTCGGCAACGGGGGACAATACATCGGTTATGGCCGTGAGCATGTCAAAACAAACCGCCATATCGGTCCCCCTGAGATGGAAATGCAAATCTCCCGGAGTAGCAACGGCAGTGTGCTTTGCTCCTACGATGGGTTCGAAGTTTTTCAATTCTTTGGGGAGAGGGCTGGGCAGGGACAATTTCATCCAGGCATCATATCCTATACCCATAACACAGGTAACCCTTCCACCGGGGATACGTATCACGAAGGAATGATTCAGATTGGCAACTAAAGCGCAAAGTCGTTCGAAAACAGGCTTGATCTCTTTGTTTTCCTTGAACTTCCAAACGGTGAATATGGTGTTGTTGTTCGGGTAGTCGGTTACGTTTTGGGGTTCATGAACCGTAACTTGAGCCATGGCATTGTATTGATACTACAACATTTTGATTTTAAGAAACTGATCAGGCGCCAATACCGCAAGATCGCTATGTTTATAGTCCTTGATATTCCTGGTAACAATAGTTTTAACGTTTTCGGCCCGGGCGGCGAAATGCTGCAAAGCATCTTCAAAATCATTAAAATCGTACCCCAACGCATTCATAACCGCAGATTTGGATAGGCCTATGATGTCGACATGCTCTGCTAATTGCTTCAATTTATCAATTACCTTCTTGTGAGGAGCAATTTTTCTTAAGATATAATATGCATTTGAAAAAACCAATCCACTGGTACAGATAAATATCTTTTTCCGTTCAGCCAACATAAAAATTCTCGCGGCATCCGTGGCAAAAGGCTCCCGTCCCGTCAAAAAATCCAAAACCACATCGGTGTCAATAAATACCTTATCCATGCTTCCTTATCTTTTCCCGTTCTAACACCTTTTTATAATCAAAATCTTTAGGCGCCTTAAAGGAACCCATAAGTGATTTTACAGAAGAGGTCAGATCCTCAGCCCGATCTTCCTTGGAATCGGTAATCGATTTAAAATAACTTTCTACCAGTTCTGACACACTACGTCCTTTTGCTTTTGCATAGCGCTTCGCATTTCGAATGACCTTATCATCCAGAGTCAGGGTTAATTTGGTTGTCATAACACGTGCGATTTTCACATCAAAGATACGTAAGTTTATTCCCCTTTCTCCAGAAACTCCGAAAAATCCCCCTTAATCGCATTCATCTGATCCGAATTGGTAAGTACCACAAACCCGAACCTCTTCTCCCTATTCAACATAAAAAACCCCGTATAGCCCCAATTATTCCCCCCATGCGAATACTCGTTCCCATACGCCGTAGGCCCGATGGCAAATCCAAGCCCCCACCCCGTGTCTCCGACGTGGCTTTGCCTGGCGGTCGAATCGAGCCGAACCTGTTGACGCAGCATTTCGTCGTAACCGGCCTTGCTGAGGATTTTGCCATCCATGACCCCAATCAGAAAATTCGTGAAATCGAGGGGATCCGAATACAAGCCACCGGCAGGCGAAAAACTAAATTTATCGCTGGGTTCGTAAGTGACCGTGTCGCCAACGTGGCCCACGGCGAGGTGTCTGGCTATGTAGGGGTTGATCGAATAATGGGTGTGTTCCATGTTCAGGGGAATGGCCACTTCCTGCGTGAAGAGGCTGTCCAGGTTCCTTCTGGTGTGATTGGTCAGGTGTTCGATGACCTTCGCCAGGTATTCATAGCCCTCCCCCGAATAGGACCATTTGGTTCCGGGTGTAAACAATATCTTCAAGCTATCCCCATCCCTCCAGTTCGGAAATCCCGTAGTGTGATCCAGCACCATCCTTGCCGTAATCAACTGGTAACGGTTGTCATAGGCAATATCGGGATAGGGCATGTATTTATACAAGGGCGTGTCCAGGGAAAGGATATGTTCGTCTACCAGGCGCATGACAAAAAAGGCAAACACCGACTTCCCCATGGAAGCGAATTCGAACATCGTCCGATCTGTCATCTTCTCCTGGGTATAGACATTGGCGAGTCCCACAGCATGGTGATACACTACCTTCCCGTCATTGACGACCGCAATCGAAAGGCCCATCAGGTGGAGTGAATCCAATTCGTGTTGGACAAATTGATCCATCTTTTCTTTGCTTATGGATTTGCCACCGAGCGTATGTATTTGGGCAATGGAATGAAAATATAGAAAAATGGCTAAAAAGGAAAGTTGATACCTCATAGCAGGAAGATACAAACAAAGGATTTACTTCCTTACCACCTCCACATCAAAATTCACCCTAATCTCCTCCCCGACGACCAATCCGCCTCCTTCAGCAAGCACATTCCACGTCAATCCAAAATCCTTACGACGAATAACGCCCTCCGCTTCGAAGCCCGCGCGCGTATCCCCGAATCGGCCCACACCTGTCCCCAAATGAACAGCCTTCAATTCAACCGGCCGGCCCACGTCCTTTATTGTTAGGGTGCCGCGAAAAACACCTCCCGACAGGACTCCCACAAAGACAACTTCCGGGTATTTCTCCGCATCCAGAAAATCCGCCGACTTTAAATGCACATCCCGTTGAGGGTTGTTCGTATCGAGACTATCGGATGACAACACCACCCGGACCTCCGCCCCCTCAAAATCCTCCCCGTTGCATACAACCTCGCCTTGAAATACCCTGAACCTTCCCGTAACATTGGCTACCGCCAGATGCCTTACTTTAAATTGTGCTTCGGAATGCCCCGAATCGATGACCCAATTTTGCATATTTTTTTTTAAACAAAGCTACCCCCACGAACACCAATAGACGATAAACAATGGCAATTAATGGGAGAACCCTTCTTAACCTGGATTAAGTGGAGAGCTTCTTGCGGACCTTGCTGAGGAACTCCGGGGTGATCCCCAGGTAAGAGGCGATGTACTTTTGCGGCACCTCGCGCGCTATGGAAGGATAAGCCGCTATGAAGGATTGGTAGCGCTCTTCAGCAGAGGTGGAGTGTCCCTCGATATATCGCATTTGCTGCCTCATCAGGCCCTTTTGGAATATGATCCGGAAATAGCGTTCGAATTTGGGATGGCCTTCCAATAGTTTTTCCTGGGCCGGTCGGGGGAGCAGAAGGGCTTCCCCGTTACTTAGCGCCTTTGTGGAATACTTCGTCCTGGCATTTTCCCCGAAACTATGGACATCTCCGGACCACCATCCTTCCGCCGAAAATTGAATGACATGGTCGGTGCCGTTCCTATCGGTATAATAAGTCATAAGGTACCCGCTATTGACAAACACCATATATCGGGCGGGTTCACCGCTCTCGATGAGCAACTCCCCTTGTTTGAAAGGTCTGGCGATCAGCACCGATAGTAAAAACTCGACTTCGCCCTCGTCCAAAGAGAGGTGCTGCTTGAGATTGGATAAAATCAGGTCACTGGTCATCGGCTCAAAAATATGAAGAGCGAGTCGATTTATAACAGGCCTCCTCAATGTCCGTACTGGCCGGGCTTGTAGCCCCCGACTGTCTCGGGTGTCGTAAAGGCCAGATTAAACCTGTTGTACCCATTGATCGTAATCACCCCCATCGTCAGATCGATCAATTCCTGTTCCGAAAAGTGCACAACCGCTTCATCGTAAATGGCGTCCGGCACCATGCCATCGAGGCGTGTCAGTGCCTCCGCCCAGGCCAAAGCGGCCCGTTCCCGTCCAGAATAAAAAGGGGCATCCCTCCACGCATCCATAAGGTAGAGGCGTTGTCCGGATTCGCCCATGGCCCTTAGGTCCTTAGAATGCATATCGAGGCACATGGCGCAGCCGTTCATTTGGGATACGCGGAAATAGATCAGGTCGAGCAGGGAACGCTCCACAGGGGATTTGGACAAGTATGTCCCCAGGGCGCCTAATGCTTTCAGGGCGTTTTGGACGTTTTCAAAGTCCTGAATTCTCTTTTTCATTGGTTTATCTTTTATACCCTTATAATGCGCGAAGGAAAGAGAATTGGACAACCCTGGAAAAAATCAGTCGCAACTGTATTGATAGAGGAGCGATTCCTGGACGGTGGACGCCGCACGGTTTATTTTCCCGTTGGAATCGAAGGAATAGGTAAAATTAACGGTTCCGCTCGAGTTAGTATACCCCTGGCACAGATTGACATTCTTGATATATGGGAACCCGCCGCCGACCAGTTGGGAGACCTGCAGTACGTCCCCTTCCTGGTAAGGCATGTTGGTATAATACGTATACGACATGGTTATAGTACCATTCGTCAATGACGTGAGGTTTCCATTGGTAAATGTATACGTCGTGGTCACTGCGGGGCTGCTTCCGTCCTGATAGATGGATTTCAAAACCTGGTCATTGGCGCCGTAGGTGTACGTGGTGGTGGCAATGTCCTGGGTGGAGGGATAATACGAAACGACCGATTGAATGTAACCATCGCTGTTCAACGTTGTGGTATCTATCCGACTCACGGGACCGCCGGAATTCGACACCGAAGCGATCGCTACATTGCCGGTATAGGCATATTCCGCCTGAAAGGCGTTCAGTCCCGTCGCCACGAGCGAGGAAATCTGGCCACTGTTGTTATACGTGATGTTATACACCGTATTGGAACTGGAAGAATCCGTGACGGTCAGCAATTGGCAGGCGGATGAGGAAGAGCTGCCTTTCTTCCCGCAGGAAGGAGTAAGTGTAACAAGTAACAATAGGGCCACGAACAGGCGAATCATCTTTATCATAAGTAGGTTTTGCACTTTAAAAATAAGCAATCAACCCATAGTTGGATAAGTAAATGTACTTAATCCATATATGTTGCTTTCCAACCCCCTATTCTCCCCCGACAGAACAATTTAAAAACCCAAAAGAATACCCTGTCGAATTCTAAATGTTATAAACTGTTGATTTCAAGTTTAATAAATCACCAGCGATCATTCTATCTATAGCAAAACCTATACAATTCGCATGTTTTTTAGTATCGATCAATTAGAAAAAAAAGTAGGAAACAGGGTGTTTATCTAACAAAATCGAGCCATTGGATGGAGGATAAGTCCTTGATTTACAAATTATTAAATGTTCATAAACGGCATATCTTTGCGTATCATTAGTACCATTAAAGTCATTTTTCATTTATGCCAACTGGGGATATCAGGTATAAATATGTACGGAGTGTTTGGACAGCCGGGGATTTGCGTTCGTTTGCGGAGATTTTCAACATCATTCCGAGGTCCATCGTGGCCACGGACCTTGGTTTGAATTACGATCGTTTTTCAAAAAAAATACTCAAACCCGAATTGCTGACCTTCCGGGACATCCACCGTTTGTCGCGCCTGACCGATATCGACCCCAAGTCGATTGCGGGGCTCGTACTCGATCAAATAGAATCCGACAAGAAGGTAAAGGCCAGATAATGCAGCTTTCGTAACTTCGTGCCTGCAAAATCTATCGCATGGATGTACCCTTTACCCTCTATGACCGGCTCTGTGCTTTGACCGCGGGAGATTTCCAAGCCTTCTTGTACGATTGCGACGGTACCCTGGCCGACAATATGAAGGCCCATACGTCCGCCTACGTCGAAGTGGCCCGGTCCGATTATGACATCGACCTGGATGGAGCCATCATAGATGAACTGGCGGGCTGGCCTACCGTGCAGGTCTGCGAAGAGATCGGGCGGCGCTACCGAAAATCCTTCAACCCAACGGAATTCGCCACCCGGAAATCTCAATTATTTTATGACAAGTATATCCAGGAAACCAAGCCCGTTGATTTTGTGCTACAGCATTTAAGGGATCACGCCGGAAAAGTGAAGATCGGGGTAGTATCCGGCGGTCGCCGGACCACGGTGACACGCACCTTGACAATCCTGGGAATACAAGACTTGGTGGAAGTGATGGTTTGCGCAGGCGAAACGCAGAACGGCAAACCTGCTCCCGACCCATTTCTTAAAGCAGCAAGAGATCTCAACGTTGACCCGGTGAAGTGCATGGTATTCGAAGACGGCGATGCAGGTGTTCAGGCCGCCATTGCCGCAGGAATGAAGTGGGTACGGGTGGACAAGCTATAATGCTCAATCATTCTCCTATGATTAAATACGCCGCCTCGATCAACCGTTCCAGCTCCTCATACCCCGCCAAAATCTCCCTCCTTCCAAACTTCCCCAGCTCCTCGTCACTGCAGCAAAGACTCCTGGAAACAAGGTCCCACAATAGTTCCCGGGCATTCCCGGGAGTATAGGTTCCAAAGAAACCCTCTATCACCGCGAGCGGTTTTTCCAAATCCACCCGCCTCAAAGATGTCGTACGCATAGTCCCCTAAAGATAGTGGAATAGGCACAATGTACATATATCTAGGTACATCTTTTTTAGTAAAAATACCAACCTTAACATAAAATCAGAGGTAATGGACGAAAAAGATGCCATATGGCTTGGAAAATTTACCAGGCACCTGGTCAAATTGATGGAGGTAAAGAGTATGAGTCAGAGACGCCTGGCTACCCTTAGCGGCATCAGCCTTGGGAAGATCCACAAGATCGTACACAACAGGGCGAACATGAATATTACGACGCTGAGGAAGTTGGCCGAAGGGCTGGACATACCCGCCAAATTATTGTTGGATTTCGAAGAAGAGCAATAGGCGCGGGTGCGCTATTCAACCTTATCCGCAAGGCCTAGTTTTTCTACGGCCACCTGCGCGGCGATTTGGCTGGCGTCCTTCTTATTGTATCCTTTGCCTTCGGATATGATCTCTCCATCGACCACGGCCGCCACGGTGAAAAGGCGCCTGCCGTTTTCAAAACGCTCATCCACGGTCTCGAATTCCAGCACTTTCCCGTTCTTGCTGGCCCAGCCGTAGAGCTTATTCTTGTGGTTGATCTCCAGGTTTTCCAGTTCATCCAGGAAGAAGTAAGGAAGGATGACGCGTTTCATGATCCATCGCTTGGTGCGAAAATATCCGAGGTCCAAATAAATGGCCCCGATCAGGGCCTCCAGGGTGTTTCCGAATATTTGGGAGATTTTCAGCGAATTGTCGTGCTTGTTGTAGAGTGTGATCCTTTTGAGCCCCATCTTCAGCGCTACTTCGTTCAGGATGGACCGGTTGACCATCTTGCTGCGCATTTCCGTAAGGAACCCTTCCCCTTTATATGGATATTTCTTGAACAGGAAATCACCTACTACGGTGCTCAGCACGGCATCCCCCAGGAATTCCAGGCGTTCGTTATTCTGGTCGCTGCCTTCTTTTATAGATCGGTGGCTCAACGCCGTTTTGTACAACGGAAGGTTTTTGGGCCTGAAACCCAATACATTGCGCAGATTCTTTTCAAAGACAGATCGTGCTGGAAATATGTGACGTACTAGAAAAAAATTCACACGTTAATCTACGAATTTTTTGACAATCACGGAGGCATTGTGGCCGCCAAACCCGAAGGTATTGCTGAGAGCGGCCCTCACCTCCCGTTTCTGAGCGTTGTTGAAGGTGAAATTAAAGCGGGGATCCAATTCAGGATCGTCTGTGAAATGATTGATGGTGGGCGGGACCAAATCGCTGCGGACACTCATTATGCAGGCAATGGCCTCGATCACACCGGCTGCTCCGAGGAGGTGTCCGGTCATGGATTTGGTGGAACTGATATTCAGATCATATGCATGCGTTCCAAAGACCTCCTGGATCGCCTTGGACTCTGCTACGTCCCCCAGGGGAGTGGAGGTGCCGTGCACATTGATGTAGTCTATGTCTTCAGGATTCATTCCCGCGTCCTGAAGGGCTGCCCGCATGACGTTCCGGGCGCCAAGGCCTTCCGGATGCGGGGCGGTCATATGATAGGCGTCCGCACTGGCGCCCCCTCCGGCTATTTCGCAGTATATCCTGGCTCCCCTTGCACGGGCGTGCTCGAGTTCTTCCAGGATGAGCACCCCTGCCCCTTCGCCCATTACAAAGCCATCCCGGTCCTTATCGAAGGGACGGGAAGCTGTTTTGGGATCGTCATTGCGTTCGCTGAGGGCCTTCATGGCATTGAAGCCGCCCACACCCGCCTCGCTGATCACGCTTTCGGCCCCACCCGTAAGGATGATGTCCGCCCTGCTGAGGCGAACCTCGGTAGCGGCTGCAATGATGGCGTTGGTGGAGGATGCGCAGGCAGATACGACGGCAAAGTTGGGTCCCCGGAACCCATGACGCATGGATATATGCCCCGCGGCAATATCCAGGATCATTTTGGGAATGAAAAAGGGATTGAATCGGGGAGTGCCGTCTCCTTTGGCAAATTCGATCACCTCGTTCTGGAAGGTGATAAGTCCCCCAATACCGCTTGCGAAGATGACCCCTACCCTGTCAGGGTTGACGTTGTCTTTGGTGATCCCGGCGTCCTTTACGGCCTGGTCGCTTGCGATAATGGCCGTTTGTGTAAAACGGTCCAGCTTACGACCTTCTTTTTTATCCAGGAAAGCAAAAGGGTCGAAATCTTTCAGCTCGCAAGCAAACTTGGTCTTGAATTTGGAAACATCAAAAGACTTGATGAAATCGGCGCCCGATACTCCATTGATCAAACCATTCCAATAATCTGGTACATTATTCCCCAACGGGGTAAGGGCGCCCATTCCAGTAACAACTACTCTTTTTAATTCCATATAATGCAAGCCGGGAATTTGATCAGCGGGGTGTCTCGTTTTGTCCTTAGGACGGCCGGCCTGCGGCCGGCTCTTAGGGGGTTATTTGGCGTGCTCTTCCAAATAAGCAATTGCCTGGCCTACGGTGGTAATAGTTTCAGCTTGTTCGTCGGGAATGGAGATATTGAATTCTTTCTCGAATTCCATAATCAATTCAACGGTATCCAATGAATCGGCTCCCAGGTCGTTGGTAAATGACGCCTCCGGGTTCACCTCTGCTTCATCAACACCTAATTTGTCAACAATGATTTTCTTTACTCTTGTTGCAATGTCTGACATGATAGTAAAATTTAGTTACTGGGTGCAAAAATAGAATTTTTGAGTTAATAACCATACGGCCACCAAGTTTTCCCCAAAAATGCCCGGAATTTGCCCTACCTTCGGCGCGCTTAGCGTGGACGCGCCTCCCCGCGCAGCGCTAACGTGCACTGACGACCATGCCACTTAGGATAATAGAACACGGTACCGGCGACTATCTGGAAATGATCAAGCTCAGGGACGATATCCTCCGTAAACCCCTGGGGCTTTCATTCTCCGCTGAAGAGCTGGTAGCGGAGCGAGACGATATCCTGGTCGCTGCATTCGACAAAGAGCAATTGATTGCCTGTTGTGTCCTAAGCGTAGCCGAGAAAGGCTCCATTCGTCTCCGGCAAATGGCCGTATCCCCCAGCGTCCAGGGGAAGGGAATAGGACGGGACCTTATCCATTTCGCTGAGAACGTAGCCCGGGATCAAGGATTTACCAGAATGATCATGCATGCCCGCTCGACAGCCATCGGATTTTATGAGAAGATGGGCTATACTGTTACCGGAAATGAATTCGTGGAAGTAACGATTCCCCACTACACCATGCAAAAAACCCTCACTGTTTCTTAATATTCTCCCTGAGCAACGCCCTTGCCTTTAACAAGGATTCCGGCTCTACGAATGCCGACTTCGGTAACAGAAAAAAAGATCTGCTGTCAAAATACAGGTGAAAAAAATTAGGTGTCTCCAGGTAACTGCTAAACTCACGCCAAGCCCAGCTTCTGCCTCCCACACCATTGGTAATGAAAAAATGCTGGTCTTCCAGCGTAGCCCGGAAACGATCCCTGAATGTCCTTTCCTTACGGTATACCGAATAAGGTAAGAAGAACCAAAACGAAGCCATTAGCACAAGCCATAATAAAGAGCTCAGCAAAAAAGCCATGGGGGTCGCTTTCCTAAAATAAAACAGGACGGCGGAGAAAATGGCAAACACGTTGACGAGGATCATCAGAAGGCGGATTTCACGACGGGTAATAAAGTGATAACGTAGGGCCTGGATGACCTGGGGTCTGTCGTAGGAAAATTCAACCGTCATGCCTCAAATGTAATTTGAAAATGCAAATGGCTAATAATCAACTTTTAAGGTTTTATTAACAATTTATTAAAACTTAAACAAACGTTTGATTTAAACGATCGTTTAACTTTGCGGAGATTTCCAATAAGGAGAATTTCTATATGGACAAACGTTCTCAAATATTAAGTGCCGCCGAGGAGCTGTTTGCAGACAAGGGGTTTGATGGCACCTCCGTAAGGGATATAGCGCACATGGCGGGTGTGAACCTGGCGATGATTTCCTACTATTTCGGAAGCAAGGAGAAATTGTTCGAATCCCTGGTTGAATACAGATCAGGGTACACCGCCGGAGTCATCGAGGAGATGGCCAGGGATGAACAGACCGAGCCCATGGAAAAAATGTTCAAGCTCATTGATTTCTATGTGGAAAGGATTCTGGTGAATCACCGCTTCCACAACATCATATCCAGGCAGTTTTCCACCTTGGAAAACTCGGAGATAAAAGAAACGCTGTTCAAGATGAAACAAAAGAATATGGAACAGATCCGGAAAATCATCAATGATGGAGAGGATCAAGGCGTTTTCCGGAAAGTGGATCCCGAAATGACGGTAGGAACCATCATTGGCACGATTTCCCAAATGACTTTGTCGAAGGATTTCTACTGCAGGATCCTGGGCATTGTCCTTAAAGACCCCAATGAGTTTAGCCCGGAATGGATCGATCGCCTAAAAAATCACCTGAAGGATATGATTTCAAGACATTTAAGCATTACCAAGTCATGATATACAAACCCGCTTTTATGAAGCAGACAGTTCTAGCAATGGTTTTCTTGTTGTCATGCCTCCCGGGCCTTAGGGCCCAGGCTCCCCGGTCCCTTACGCTGGAGGAAGCCGTAAAGATGGGGCTTGACAACAGCAAGCAGCTCAGACAATCGAAGAACAAAATCACGGAGGCGCTGACCCGCCTCGACCAAACCAGGGATGCACAGTTGCCTTCCGCCAAGGTGAGCTTTCAATATTTGCATGCCCTGATGCTTGCCCGGGAATTCATGATTCCCGGATTCACTCAAAAGCCCCTCGAACTGCCGTTCGACTTCCCGGCCTATTTGGGCACGCTTGGCATCACCGAGCCCATATTTGCAGGGAATAAATTCAAGTACGCCCGTAAATCGGCGGACCTGATGGTGCAGTTGAGCAAACTGGACGCGGACAAGGATAAGGAAGACGTCACCTTCCTTATCGTCGAGGCATACATCAACTATAATAAAATCCTTCAGAACGAGCAGATCGTCCAGAAGAATATGGAAGATGTGGACCAAAAACTGGCTGAGATTACCAAGTACGAAAGTCAGGGCCTGGCCACCAAAAACGACGTGCTGCGTTTCCAACTCCAGAAATCGCAGATCCAATTGCAGGAAATCGACCTGGAGGACAACCGGAAGGTCGCCAATTACAACATGGATATCCTGTTGGGTTTGCCGGAGACGACCGATCTCACGCTTTCGGGCATGAATTACAAGCTGGAGGAACATCCCGCATTCGATGAGCTCGTCACCGAGGCCCTCACAGGAAGAAGGGAGCTCCAGGATTTGACTTACCAGGACCGGATCGCTGATATCAACATCAAGCAAATCCAGGACCAGCGCCTGCCTACCCTGGCAGCCACCGCGGGCATGTATTACATCAACCCCACGGGTAAGCCA